>CAYOYU010000120.1:0-3662 GCA_964408265.1 uncultured Syntrophorhabdaceae bacterium | reverse complement strand
AAGGAAATCATAGAAGTTCTCACCGACTTTCTCGTTCTGAACGGCTGCACGGTCCATAGTGCGGGAACAGGCAAACGGGCCCTGGAACTGCTTGGAAAGGAAACGATAGAAGTAGCGCTCCTTGATGTGCAACTGCCTGACACAAACGGGATCTCCTTGCTGGACAAGATAAAAGTGGCAAACCCCACCATCGGTGTCATCATGATGACCGGGTACTATGATCCCAATTTCATCGTAGAATCGATGAAGAAGGGGGCATCCGATTTCCTTCTTAAACCCTTTGAATATGACAAACTGATGCTTGTCATGATGAGGGTGATTCGCGAGAGAACTCTGGTCATCGAGAAACAGAGTATTCTGAGCAGTCTGGAAGATAAACGGAAGATCGAATTGTTGAACCGGGAGTTGCAGAAAAAGATCAAAGAGTTGACCACCATGTATCACATCTCCAACAAATTCAACTCAATGAATATCTTTGATGATGTTTACGATAAGATGACCTCGGTAGTGAGAGAGATTCTCGAAGCAGAATCCTGCGGGTATTACATCGTGGACAGTGAAAACGGCGAGCTTATCCTGTACCGGGAACAGTGTGGCAACGGATACAGAAACGAGAAACGGGTGCCTCTTTCGAAGCACCATCTCCTTGAGTCTCTTGAGGCCAAGAAGTACATCGTTACGGAGGAAAAGTTCTACCTTCCGGTGGTAATAAAAGGACAGTGCATCGGCTATATCAGTGTAAGGACCAAGGGAAACGGAAGGGGCAGCAGCACCCATCCTTCTGAAAGCGATGTCTTTTTCGTCAAGCTTATCGCCGAAAAGGCTTCAACACAAATCGAGAACAGGATGCTCTATGAGAGCCTGTTCGAGAGCGTTCTGCATACTCTTACTTCGCTCATTGCTGCCATCAACAAACGCGATCTCTACACGGAAGGGCACTGCAAACGCGTCACAGCGAGAAGCCTATCGCTGGGTGACAAACTGGGCATAAGCAGTTACGAACGGGATGTTATCCGGGTTGTAGGACCCATTCACGACCTCGGCAAGGTCGGGATACCCGATGCCATACTTTTGAAACCGGGCAGACTGGACGATAAAGAGTATACCATGATGAAGGGGCATCCAATCTACGGTGAGGAGATTATGAACAGGTTTGAGAACCTTTCCAATGAGGCCAAAATCATCAGGCATCATCACGAACGGTTTGACGGGAAGGGTTATCCGGATGGTCTTCAGGGGGCCGACATACCCTTGTGTTCTCGCATAATAGCGGTATGCGATGCCTATGACGCTATGGCAACCAGCAGACCATACAGGCAGGCCATGGGCAGAGAAGCTGCATTGTCAGAAATAGCCAGGTTCAAGGGTGTACAGTTTGACCCTGAAATAGCTGATTCCTTTATGGAAATGATGGGAAACGAGGATGACGAAGGAATCTGAAAGGCGCGAATATTTTCGGATAAACGATAAACTCCCTCTGGAATATCGGTCGGTGGCCGAGGGGGAGCGCGGGATTATTGAGGACCGGATCAAGTACGGCACCACGCAGACGATGGACAAGGCTGATGAAATGTACTTCTTTCGGGAAAAACCCGTAAAAATGGAAGAAGATGAATCGGAGCAACTCTATTCTTACCTGCGCCATATAGAGAGAAAGCTCGATTTCGTAATCGATCTCCTGTACAAATCGCAGCAGACCCAGCACTATGTAACCCAGTATGCTGAAGTAAGCCTGAGCGGCGCTGGGATCAAGTTTGTCTCCGACGCGGTCCTGGATGAGACACAAACGGTAGAGCTCAAAATAGTTCTACCCATTTTCCCTTATCCGAAGATCACGGCATTATGCAGTGTGGTGAGAGGGGTGACGTTCGACGCGGATGGCAGGCATTGCCAGGAAGTTGGATTGAGATTCGACTGCATCAATGAGGCCGACCGGGACCTCCTCATAAATTACATCTTTATGAAGGAACGAGAGCATCTGCGCATGCTTAAGGAAATGGACAGGTAGCCTATGGACATTACGACCATATTTGGACTCTTGATAGGGATAGGGGCCGTTCTTGCCTCCTTTCTTATGGAGGGAGGCCATATTTCTGCACTGATCCAGGTGCCTGCTATGATCCTGGTGATTTTTGGCACCTTCGGGGCAGCCTCAATCACCATGTCTTTCACCCACTTAATGAGCCTGCCGAAATTGCTGGGAATCGTCATCTTTGAAAGGAAGCTGAACCCACAGCAACTGATAGAGTTGATATATGATCTCGCACAGAAATCGAGGAAGAACGGGCTGCTCAGTCTAGAGAAAGAACTGTCCACCATCAATGACACCTTTCTTAAAAAGGCCATTCAACTTGCCATTGATGGTTTTGAAACGAACAAGATTCGGGAAATCCTGGAAATAGAGATATCCTACATAGAGGAGAGGCACAAAGTAGGTTCCGCTTTCTTTCAGAAACTCGGCGGGTTTTCCCCGACCCTGGGAATCATCGGAACTGTGCTCGGACTTGTTCATGCCTTAGGCAGCATGGAGGACAGTTCCAATATGGCGTCTGCCATAGCCAGTGCATTCATCGCTACCCTCTGGGGGGTGTCCATGGCTAACCTTATTTACCTGCCCATATCTGACAAACTAAAGACGAAACATCAGGATGAGGCACTGTACCTGCAGATCATCAGTGAAGGGGTTATCTCTCTGGCCATGGGTGACAATCCAAGGGTCATACGCATGAAACTCCTTTCTTTTCTTCTGCCCAACAAGAGGACCGGAGAACAATAGGTGAAGAAAAAACACCCCGAAGAACACGAAAACCTTGAACGCTGGCTGATCACTTACGCTGATCTGATCACGTTGCTGCTCGCCTTCTTTATCATGATGTATACCTTCTCGAAACAGGATGCCGCGAAGTACCAGGAGGTCGCCAGCCATTTGAGGGCGATATTTACCGGAGGCACCGGTTTATCCAGCAGGGGGAGCGTCGCTGAAAAGGCCCCTATTGAAGCCCTGTCAAAAGGCGCATCGAGCGGCGAGATCAAACGGCAGCTTGAGAGTGAGATGCTTGATACGGCGAACTCGAAGAGCGTGCAGGGAAACATCTCCATTTTCTCTGACGAACGCGGAGTCGTCATACGGGTTATGGACAAAGCCTTCTTTGATGAAGGAAAGGCAGATCTGAAGGAACGAGCGAAGAGCACCCTCGACAAAATAGTTCCTGTCATCGCTACGATACCTAACCAGATGCGAGTCGAAGGACATACCGACAACGTTCCCATCAGTACCGTTGAGTTCAAATCCAACTGGGAGCTTTCAGTTCGGAGGGCTACTGAAGTAGTGAGATATCTGGTTGAGAAGAAGGGCCTGCAGGCTGCACGAGTATCTGCAGCAGGCTATGCAGAGTATCGGCCTGTTGTGGAGAACACGAGTTCGGAGAATCGGGCCCTTAATCGCAGAATAGAGATAATCATTGTTAATGCCAAGGGAAAGGAAGGCTGAAGGTGATTTTCCGGGACCCCTTTGCAGGGTGGCGGCAACCGTTAGAGGTTGTATACAGATACCTCGTTGCGGTAACGGATTGACTCATGGTTTGGCGCGCGGCACCCCGATTTTCGGGGCTTTGATTCTCCCAAAAAAACCGAAGAATTATATTGAATTTTTTTTTTAATAA
>CAYOYU010000119.1:0-15360 GCA_964408265.1 uncultured Syntrophorhabdaceae bacterium | reverse complement strand
ATCTTTGAATATCTCAATTGCCTCCCGTACTGTCATACGACACCTCCTGATATGATTACTCGGGGCCTCATGACTAATATGGGGGCGCAGAGACATTCGGGAGGGGCCTGCGAACTTCCTGAAGTATGGCGCTGTCCTGGATAGAAGCAGTTCATGCCTACAGTTGGCAATCGCGCTGCGTGAAAACCAGGAGATACCAAAGTTTCCTTTTGCTGATATTACGGGACAGCTACGACGCAGGTCTGGGAAAGGTGGCTAATATCACACATGCTTTGTTCTTGTTTCCTGTGCCAAGCATGGGTAAGATAACAGAAGATACCAACTTGGTATATAGAACTGGTACAACAATTTCGGACACTGACATACGTGGGTTCGCGGCTCTATACTAAGCAAAACAGAAAGGAGCAGGAGGATGGCAAAAAGACCCAGAAGGAACCACAGCGCAGCATTCAAGGAAGGTGGCACGGGAAGCGATGAAGTCACCCGGACACTTATGAGATTGGGTTTCGCGCCGGCGACCTGAGACTGCGCATGAACAACTATAAACAGGAGCCCGTGGTTTTGGGAACCTACAAGTGCACGCAGACAAAACCACTTTACCCGGGGGCAGCCAGCACCGAGAAATGCACACCGGTCGATTCTGCGAGCGTCGGTGTGGAACCCTTCAATGGCACCAAATGGTCTTTCTACCCGGTAGAGAACCAGAATCCGGCACCATCCTTCGACGAGGGACTCGATAGCATGTGTGAGGTACTGTTCAGTCAGGGAATGAGGAGGTAGCAGTGAACAACCCCGGGACACCCGGCGGCGGCTCGGTTTCGCGGTTCCTTGACAATCGAGGGGGGGTCGCCCGCTCCTGCCCCGGCAGTGGGGTGCAAGCTGTCTTGAAATGACGGCATGTAAGTAAAGCGGTTTTGTGAAAAAGAAAGGGGAACTCTTGGCAAAACGTTGAAAAAGAGGAGGAAGTCATGAAAAGCAGATCGGACTTTGTAAAGATAGCGATAATCGTCACGGTGATGGCCTTTCTCCTACCCGTTCCGGCGGCCTATAGCGCAGATTGGCAGGAAAGTGTTAACGGCTACCTCATTCAATGCACCGTCACTAATCTCGAGACAACCGGATGGATTTGGTCAAGTTTTCACCTCAAGTATACTTTTTGTAACGGTAATTACTGGGAATTGAGTTGTTCGGCTGTTCCCGATGACATAGCCAACAACGGTCACGTTAACTGCTACATCAAAGTTGCCGGCCCGGACACACAGGCATGCAACGGGGCTACCTATAGCATGCGGCGAAGTCTTAATCCCTTTCCACTTAATCCAGGAACCGTAAACGCACAGAACTACGTATGCGGTGAGCAATTCAAATTGATGAACGTTACCGTAACACCGCTGAAGTAGCGCGCCGAGTGGCTGTACGGCCACGGTGTCGCCGGGGAATCCCTCTGTCGTGCCATTTGCGCGACAGGACCAGGGAAGGAACATATCAGAAAAGGAGGAATTCCTCAAAATGAGAATATCCCATGTCGTTGCGGCCGTCGCCGCAATAGTCGCAATTGTTGTCATCCAAATAGCAACTGCACAATGCGCAGGATGGGTTACGGACAAAAAATCAGTGCGGGTGTCGTGTGACGTACCCGATCAGAATGTGACGGTGAAGAATTGGTTGGGCGAGTGGTTCGAATTCAAGGCAGAATTCAAAGTGCAACCAAGTGGTGGTTCTGCGTCATGGACATGTAAACGCGATGGCTGGACCGCAAGCTATGACTGCACTGCCAGCGCCAACTCAGTTTACATAAACAGCGGCTACATGGCCGGTGAAAATGTGAGCCTTCAGAGTGTTAATCCAGTCGTAATCTATTCAGGCGACAGTTGCGCCGGGTGCACGGCCTGCAAGCAACTTATAGATAAAGGCGTGTTCCCACCTTGATTAACGCCGCCCGCGGTCCCGGGGGACACCTACGGGACGATCTTAAGTTGAGTTGTTAAGTTATTAGCCCTACCCGGGATGGGAAACCCCGCATCGACAGCCATAGAACAATACATATCTCACCAGTGATACCGTCTCTCTCCGCTCTCTTCCCTCACCTTCTTTTGTTGCGTAGCAAAGTGTGGAAGTCTTCCTGAAAGAAAGTTTTGACTTCTGCTCTTCGTATGTTCGATTACAAATGGTATTAATGAACTGGCAAGATTTTTTGCTTGTAAGATATTTGTGAGAACAGGAAAATGAATACTAAAGGTGAGGTTAATGCCTGTTGAAATAGAGTAGCCGCCAGATAGCACAAAGATCAACATTTCAGGAAGAAGGCCAGGCATTTCGTCCATCTACTAGCGTTTCATCGTCTGTCTGCTGGCTACGCGAGGATTGCCATGAGAAGGCTGCTACACTGAGTCTTTGCCGTCCAACGCCATCCGGACCGCCTGCGCTAATTCCTGCTTGGCAAGGGGTTTCATGAGGAATTGCCTGATACCCAACTCCTTTGCCTTTTCCGCAGAGATGGTTTCGCTGTGTCCTGTGCAAAGGATGATGGGGATATTGGATCTTATTTTGAGAAGCTCAAGGGCTAACTGACCCCCGGTCATTCCCGGCATGGCTTGGTCGGTAATGACAAGGTCGAAGCGCGTGGGATCGGAGAATAAGGTTCTCAGGGCCTCAGCGGAATCAGTAAGGGCAGTCACGGAGTATCCGAGTCTTTCCAATACGGCTTCACCCCATTCAACGAGCATCTCCTCATCATCGATAAAGAGTATCCTTTCCGTGCCTCTAGGTACTTGTTGCATCTGTAACTCCTCTACCTTCACTTCGGCCTTCACCTTGGGGAGTAACACCCTGAAGGCGGAGCCCACACCGGGCTCGCTCTCTACGGTGATCGTGCCTTGAAGATCGTTCACAATCCCATAGACAACCGCAAGGCCCATGCCGGTACCCTTACCAATTTCCCGTGTGGTAAAGAAGGGCTCAAAGACCCGCCTCTTCACCTCGGGGCTCATACCTATCCCTGTATCCTTTACCGCAATCTGCAGATACTCCTCAGCCATTAAGTCTGTTCCGAATACGGGAGAATCGGGTTTGAAGTCGATATCGGTGAGACTTATCTCCAGGATGCCTCCTTTCTCCTCCATGGCAAGGGAGGCATTGGTGGCAAGGTTCATGAGTATCTGCTGCACTTCCACCGTGACTGCAAGGATGGTATCCGAGATGGCACTTATAGTCAGTTTTATCTCGATGGTGCTGGAGATGGAAGCCCGCAAAAATTGGACCGTTTCTTTGACGAGGGGGGAGACGGATATGGGACTTCTCTTATAACCGGACTTCCGGGAAAAGGCGAGGATCTGCTTAACCAGTTCTTTTGCCCTCATTGCCGACTTGAGGACGTTCGTGAGGTTCTTCTCCACTAGCGGGCGGTCAGAAACATCATCGATGGCCATTTCGGTAAAGCCCAAGATGGCTGCGAGGATATTATTGAAGTCATGAGCAATACCTCCCGCAAGCGTGCCGATGGCTTCCATCTTCTGGGCCTGACGTAGCTGATCTTCAACCCTTTTAAACTCCTCGATATCGGTGCACGTACCAAACCATTTTGTAGTCTCTCCTTTCTCGTTCACAACAGGCACACCACGGACCAACCACCAGCGATATGTCCCATCCGCTGCCCGCAAACGGCATTCAAGTGAATAAGTGCCATTGTTTGCTACCGCATTCTGCCAAGCGTCCCAGGCACGTTGACGGTCATCAGGGTGGAACGGTTTGTTCCAGCCGTGACCGTAGCTTTCTTCAAGCGTGAGCCCTGTCTAGTCCACCCACTGCTGGTTGAAATAGATGTTCCACCCGTCTGCTCTCGTAATCCAGACAATCTGGGGCATGGCCTCAGCGAGCATGCGAAACTCTTTTTCGCTTGTAGAAAGCGCTTCGGTCTGCCGCTGGAGCGCCTGCGTCCTCTCCTGAACGCGCAGTTCCAGTTCGTCACGGGCCTTGCGGAGTTCTTCTTGGGCCGTTATCAGCCTCGTGGAATCGAAGTAATAGCATATGACGCCGTATTGCCCGTCCGGAAGCGTCAGGCGATGGAGCTCCCACTCGTAGGATTCGACGATATGAACGTCGTGGCGCGGGCTGACAAAGGGCGGTGAGTAAAATGGCTCGCCGGTTTCAAGGGTGTGGCGGAATTTGGCGATGATTTCCGCGGCGACGGGTTCGGGCCAGAGGGTGAGCATGGCCTCGGTAAAATCACGCCCGATCAGTGGCCGCACGTTCCGGAACGCCCCGTTTTGCGAGGCGACGTTCATGTGCGCAATGCGGAACAGGGAATCAATGACATAGATGCCGAAGGGGGCACGCTCGACCAATTCGGAAAACGTCTTCTGGCTCTGGCTGATCACCTCCTCAGCCTGTTTCCGCTCGGTGATATCGCGGACGACCGATATCGACCCGATGATAATGCCATTGGCATCTCTCACAGGAGAGGCGCTCACTTCTCGATAGCGTAACTCGCCGCCTACCGGAGTCCGGATAATCTCTTCCTGATTTCTGACTACTTCTCCTTTGAGGGCACGCAGAGGTGGGGCTTCGTCAACGGGACGAGGGGTGCCGTCGGGGCGATAGACTTCCACGCTCTCGGCGAGCATCTGTACGTCTACCCCGTTGCTGCCTTTAAGACTGAACTCCAAGAGGGCCGATGGATTTGCTAGAGTGAATTTCTTCTGTGTGTCGGCAAACCAGACCTCGTCCTGGATACTGCCGATGAGTGCCGACAGCCTGTCTCTCTCCTCTTGAACGGCCTCCTCGGCCCGCTTGCGCTCGGTGATATCTCTGAAGTAGACCGACAAGCCCTCTTCCGTAGGATAAGCATGAATCTCGGCCCATTTACCGGGGACAACGTCCGATGGCAGATCAAAGTGGGCGGAGACCCCTTCTCGGACTGCTTTCCTGTAGTGTTGCTCAAAGGCTGAGCCACTCGGGACGGACATAGCATCCCAGAAGGTCCGGCCGATGATATCCTCCCTTTGCTTTCCGAAATAGGCAAGAGCCCGGTCGTTTATGCGGGTGAACCGCCACTCCCGGTCTATCTCATAGTGACAATCGGTCATGCTTCCGAGTATTGCGGCAATTTTACGCTCCGACTGGCGGAATATGTCTGCAACAACACCGCTGACCGCGGTTCCTTGTGTCGTGGCCATTCTCCGTGCTGAGACTAAGGCCATGATAAGATATATGCCGGAGAGGTATTGGGCGATCCTCGCTACCCATCCGATGGGGCTTCCTACAGCCGGCTGAAGGAATATACCTCCCATACCCAAAGCGAGCAATGCAAGAGCCAGTGAACACCAATAAAGGAATTGCATATTTTTCTCGACAAAGCGGATCATCATGGCCGAGGAGGAGATAACGAAGAGCAAGAGGGCAATTACCAGGATAAACTGCCTAATGGGTGTGGGGCCTACTTCCTGTATAAAAAAAGGTGGCGTAATACCCCGGACTGCCGCGAGGGAGAGGAGTACAACGAAAATGACAACGCCGAGATAGGCGGCTGCCAATTGATGACGCCGGCGCGTTGGATCGACTTCCGGGAGTTTTTCCGTTACGTTGGCTATAATACCTGCCATGTAAAATATGGCAGCGACGAGGGCTGAGGTGTTGTGCGTAGTCACGAGCACATTCGGCCCCCAATAACTGATCAGCCATCCCGCGAGCAGAGACCCTGTGCCCAGTGTCAGCGCCCCGCATCCAAGGAAAAGGACGGTGAATGAACCGGCCAGCAGGTAGCTTTTTATAACCATGTAGGAGACAACACATGGTGCCAGGAAAAGAAATACCGTATTCAGAATGAAGACCAGCAGGGGCGGCTCGAAGACCTTCCGGGTAATAGGATGGGCGGGAGAGGTGAGATGGAGAATGGTAATGAGTACAATGAGAACCAGAACGGGAATGAGACCGATATACAGGTATACACGGCTTCTTTCCGCTGGCTTTTCTCTATCATCCATGCAAATAATCCCCGTAGATGTTCCGGAAATCCCTTCCTGGACCGCACAAAAAATGTCTTGCCAATGAGAAGCAGAGGATAACAAGTTATTCTTGTCGTGTAAACAGGATCTTCAGGAACCTGATCCTAAGATATGGGCCTTAGCTTTGTTAAGGATTACCGGTTCAAAAACAGTATGTTGCACGTCGGTCCAGCAAACTCAGTTTCAGGAAGGAGGATAGGTATTTCGTCCCACTTGCCATTCAGCACCTCTGGTTGTGGGTCAAAGGCAGCGATTACCACAGCAATGCGGCTACGGAGAGGCATAGGAGAATATTCACCACCTCAAATTCCAGAATAAACCTTGTCCCATATGGACTTTGGGGACGGCATACAATATCTTGAATGACATCTCTGCCGCAGGTGATTCTCTCCTGCCGTCCAGCAAAAAGGGCTGAAGAACCGCCCCTTACCGGTCAGACTTTCTCGCGGCTGTTGTCTCCCCGTGTCTTGAATTCCCCAGTGAGTGAAGTGATAACCATATCGTTCAACTCCATTCGCAAGGTCTGTCCGATATCGAGATGAAGGGCTTGATTTATTGCCGCTTTGGCAAGCCTGTTTGCCAGGGCCGAACTCCGGGCAATCTTCTCCGCGATGGCGGTGGCTTCGGAGAGCAGGCTGTCGAGGGGTAAGACTTTATTGACCATCCCCCACGTTCCGGCGAGGTCCGCATCAATGACCCTGTTTGCGAGGATCATCTCTTTGGCTCTGAGGAGGCCGACTAAGAGAGGCAACATCTTTGTTCCCCCGTTGCTCACGGCAGAACCCAGGGTCGTCTCAGGGAACCCGAACTTCGTGCCTTCCGCTGCGATAATCAGGTCGCAGTTGAGTGCCCATTCGCATCCGGCCCCGATCGCGTACCCGTGAACCGCGGCGATAACGGGCTTGCCCATGTTTACGATAGTGGCCGTGATCTGCTGCAATTCTTCCACATCTGCGATATGTTCCTCCAGCGTGGAAGGTAATGTTGCCTCTGCAAGATCGTGGCCTGAGCAAAATGCCCGGCCTTTTCCATGGAAAACGATCGCCTTGACCTCAGGGTCAACCTCAGCCTCTCTTAAGGCTGAGAGCAGTTCCTTCACCATCCTGCCGTTCTGGGCGTTCAACTTCTCCGGCCTGTTCAGGCATACGAAGCCCACAGCATCCTTCCTGTCGTAGGTTACCGTCTGTCGTTCCACAATTTCTTCCATTTCCAACCCCTCCCTTGTTTGAAGGCAGCCGCACAAGGCCCCTATGCTTCCTGCAGAACCTTGATTGAGCGGTCCTTTATCAGATCTTGTCTCTTTTCCCGAAGGCTGACTGCTCAAGAACCACAATCTGGTTGCTGAGCGCGTCGAGATCTTCCCAGGTCTCGATAATCCTTACCATAAAGAAATCTTCAGCCTTTCCGGACTTCACCCGTAACGAAGCGATAACGTGAATCATTTGATGCCTCTTAATGAGTATAAACGAAGCAGGCAAAGGTGTCGACCCATTGCCAAGTAGAGTATACGGTATTTTAGCAATTACCGGCTAGGTGAATTTGAGGGAGGAACCCCTGAGCCCAACCACCTCCTGGCCATACTCGATCAGAAGGGACCAAGGATTGGGTTAATGAGAATGACAAAGAGCACCGTCTGTTATTTTGTTCTGACTCAGCATTGAAGTTCCGCCGCAATAAGGGGGATGGCCTAGAAGAAGGAAAGATCACCCGCGCCCTGAATGGAGAATCAGTAGGGACGGTTATTTACAAGGAATAGTCCCCATTCGATCGACCTGCAAACCTCCTTATTGAATAGCGTAACGGTGAGGCGTAGTGGGCGTTATCTACTTCCTATCCCACTGACAGGGTCATGCCTTCCGCAGAAGTCTTTGTGATGACCGAGACTACTTGAGCGCCACCGGGAAGGTCGATCTCGACCTCGGTGTTGATAGCTCCGGGCACAATCTTGCTTATCTTACCTTTCAACACGTTACGTGCACTTATCTTCATAAAAGTACCCCTCCATTTTGGGCTGAACCTTATCCGCTATAGTCACGATATCCACACGTCTACGCGATGATGAGGTAAGAATTTACCCATGTCCCAACCTCTCCGGACATCCATTATTTCGAGTGATTAGAGCCAGGCCAAACACTTTAACCTCCCTTGTCAGTGGGTATAAGCTTACCCTTTAATGGGATCACGCATGACGATAGTCGCAGTTGATCTATGAGAGTAGATTCCAGTTCCGGCCGCGATGTCTGCGCCCTCAAGTGGCTAACCCCTGCTTAATAATTACTATAATGGTTTTATTCTTACTAAAACTTTCCAATACACCGTAATTATCTTTGAAATGGTACGAGTCTTGCTGTAAGATATTCCCAATAACTCGAATATGTTTGGTAGGCGTATGCAAGTGACATTTACCCAAGTCGTACTTGTTCAAGACATTACCCTGAATGCCGGGGGGAAATATCTCTAAAATCACAATGCGGAGGTCTGTATGATCAGAAAGATTCTTAATGTCAACGGCTTTGAAAAAATGGTTACGGCTGATCCCGGATCCACTCTGGCTGATGTGCTCCGTGAAAACCTCTTCCTTATGGGCACGAAAGTGGGCTGCGGCAAGGGCGAGTGTGGTGCCTGTTCGGTAATCATGAACGGTAAGCTCATTCGTTCCTGCATCACAAAAATGAAGCAGGTCCCGGACGGCGCCGAGATCACCACTATTGAAGGGATCGGGACGCCCACTAACCTTCATGCCCTGCAGCATGCATGGAGCAAGTACAACGGCGCTCAGTGCGGCTTCTGTACGCCAGGATTCATCGTCTCCGCAAAGGCGCTCCTGGACGAGAACCCAAAACCCACCCGCAATCAGGTCAGGGAGTGGTTCCAGAAAAACCACAACGCCTGCCGCTGTACGGGATATAAACCCCTCGTTGATGCCACCATGGATGCCGCGCGGGTCCTGCGGGGCGAGATCACAGTAGAAGACCTTGCCTTCAAGATGCCTGCTGACGGCAAGGTCTGGAACACCAACTACTATCCTCGGCCCAGTGCCTTAGGGAAAGTGACCGGTGCGGTCCGCTATGGAGCGGATATGATCCTCGGCATGCCAAAGGATACCCTTCACCTCGCACTGGCCCAGGCGGAGGTATCTCACGCAAAGATCGTCTCCATCGATACGTCGGAAGCGGAGAAGATGCCCGGCGTATTTAAGGTCCTTACCCATAAGGATGTGAAGGGCAAAAACCGCATTTTCGGCCTCATCACCTTCCCCACCAACAAGGGCAACGGCTGGGACCGCCCCATCCTCGCAGACGAGAAAATCTGCCAGTACGGCGATGCAGTGGCAATCGTCTGTGCGGACACCGAGGCAAATGCACGGGAAGCTGCCAAAAAGGTGAAACTGGAACTCGAAGTACTGCCCGCATACATGAGCGCACCCGAGGCAATGGCGCCGGACGCAATGGAAATCCACCCCGGCACACCAAACGTCTACTTCACCGTACCCGTCAAGAAGGGTGAAGATACAAAGCCCATCATGAAGAAGGCCGCCCATGTGGTGGAAGACGAGTTCTATACACAGCGTCAGCCCCACATGCCCCTTGAGCCCGACGTCGGTCTGGCCTATTTCAACGACGATGGAGTCCTCTTCATTCACTCCAAGTCAACTGCACTTCATTTCCATTATGCCATGATCCTTGAGGGCATCGGCATAGCCCCGGACAAGCTTATCATTGCCAACAATGAGGCCGTGGGAGGAATGTTCGGATACAAACTGAGCCCCACTATGGAGGCGTTCCTTGGCGTCGCTGCCATGGCAACAGGCAGGCCGGTGGCCCTGAAGTATGACTGGTACCAGCAGCAGACCTATACGGGCAAGCGTTCGCCCTGGTGGATGAAACTGAAGCTGGCAGCAGACAAAGAGGGCAAACTCATGGCCCTTGAGAGCGACTGGACCGTCGACCACGGCCCCTACTCCGAGTTCGGCGACCTCCTTACCATTCACGGCGCTGAGAATATGTGCGGATGTTACATGGTCCCCAATATCAGGGGCGAAGGCCGCACCGTCTGTACAAACCACGCCTGGGGATCGGCCTTCAGAGCTTTTGGCGCACCTCAGAGCGAGTTCGCAACGGAAGTACTCATGGACGAGCTGGCAGAAAAGACGCGAATGGACCCATTCGAACTGCGGTATAAGAACGTCCTGCGGCCGGGCGACACCACACCCACCGGATGTCCGCCCGACGTGTACGCTCTTCCGGGATTGCTTGATATGATGCGTCCCCTCTACAAAGCCGCCGTGGAAAAGGCCAAGAAGGAATCGACCCCGGCCAGAAGGCGGGGAGTGGGCATCACCTGCGGTGAGTATAACTGCGGTGTCGAAGGGACGGATGCCTCCGAGGCCTGGATCGAACTCACCAAAGAGGGGGCGATTGCCTACACCTCCTGGGAGGACCCTGGTCAGGGCGGTGATATGGGAACTCTTGCTACGGCTCACGAAGGGTTACGCCCCCTGGGGATTAAGCCTGACAAGATCAAACTCATAATGAACGATATGAGCCGTGTTCCAAATAGCGGGGCTGCAGGGGCAAGCCGTGCTCAGGTCATGATCGGTCAGGCAATCAAGAACGCCTGCGATCAGCTTGTCGCAGCCGCAAAGAAACCCAATGGAACGTATCGGACCTACGACGAAATGGTAGCCGAGAATATTCCATTGAAATATACCGGCACTTGGACGACACAGGGCGAGTTCCCCAACATCGTGGAGAACATGCAGGGGAATCCTTTTTCCGTTCAGCAGTGGGTCGTCTTCATGGCAGAGGTGGAGGTGGAGGTAGCAACAGGTAGAACAAATATCCTCAAGATGACCTATTGCGGCGATCACGGCGTCATCGGTAATCAGCTTTCCGTGGACGGACAGATTTACGGAAGCCTCGCTCAGGGTATCGGGTATGCCTTAAGCGAGGACTTCGAGGACATAAAGAAGCATTCCACCTTGACCGGAGCAGGTTTTCCCTTTATCAAGGATATTCCCGATGACCTGGAGCTGCACTACCAGCAGACACCCAGACCCAATGGCCCCTTCGGTGCCGCGGGTTGCGGAGAAGGACCTATGACGAGCCCCCATGCGGCGATCATCAACGCCATTTACAACGCCTGCGGCGTCCGTATCACCAGACTGCCTGCCTACCCGGAGAAGGTTCTGGCAGGACTGAAGGCAAAGAAGTAAGTGAGGTAAGTATACGGACAGGCGATTAAAACTGAAACTCTAGTTGAACAGGCAGCCGGTGCCTTGATCCCGGCTGCCTTCTTTTGCTTCAGCAAGAAGGATTAAATGGACCAGAAAGAATTGCGGGCTCTTGAGTACCGGTGCATTCAGGAGGAACCGCCTCTGTGCACCGCCTCCTGTCCCATCCACGTCGACGCCCGTGGTTTCATCGGAAATATAGCTGCCGGCCAGTGGGAGGAGGCATCGAGAATTCTCACAGGGAACATGCCTCTGGCGGGTATTGTTGCGCGGATCTGTGATCATCCCTGCGAAACCGCGTGCAAGAGGAATGAAGCCGGGGGACCGATTGCAATATCCGAGCTGGAGCGAACCTGTGTAACCAACGTGAAGCAGCGGACTAATCCTTCACGTATACCCGCAAAAAACCTTCATGTAACGGTGATCGGCACCGGCTTATCCAGCCTCACAGCGGCCTGGGACCTTCTGCGCAAGGGGTATCGAGTGACCATAGTGGGAGCAACGGACCGCCCCTGGACGGAGCTGCACATGTTCCATGAAGACCTTCTCCCGAGGGAGGTTGTGGAGGAGGAGATCGATGGTCTCATTGAATCTGGGGCACGGTTGCGAATCGAGACCGGTTTGACAAAAAAGGATCTCCCCGAACGGATCCGGGACGAGTTCGACGCCGTCTATATCGGTCTCGATTCGGAGTGGGCTGCCGGCATCTTTCTCGATGCCGGCGAAAAGACTCCAGTTGACCCCATCACTCTCGCCACGAGCAGCAAGGGGATATTCGCCGGCGGTCAGGGAGTAAAACGTATGCCCTTTTCCCCTATACTCGACGTGGCAGACGGCAGGAGAGGCGCCACTTCCATAGACCGTTTTCTACAGAACGTTTCGATGACTGCGGCGAGAGAGAACGAAGGACCCCGGGAGACGCGCCTTTACACAAATATGGAGGATGTGGTTCCGGAGCCTCTCGTCCCAAAAAGGGATGTACAGGGGGCGTACACAAAGGAAGAGGCCGTTAGAGAGTCAAGGCGCTGCATGCAATGCGAATGCATGGAATGCGTGAAAAACTGTCTCTATATGGAACGCTTTAAGGGCTATCCCAAACGTTACATCCGGGAGATCTATAACAACGCCACGATGCTGATCGGTTCTCATGGCCAGACGAACAGACTGATCAACGGGTGCAGCCTCTGCGGACTCTGTGGTGTCATCTGCCCCAATGATGTCTCCATGGCCGAGGTATGTATCGAGGGTAGGAGAGATCTTGTAAAAAGGGGGAAGATGCCGCCGTCGGCCCACGATTTTGCACTTCAGGACATGGCCTTCAACACGGGCAATAACTTCTCCCTGGCCCGGCACGAGCCCGATAGGGAATATAGCCGGTTCCTCTTCTTCCCCGGATGCCAGCTGGCCGGATCTTCTCCGGAACACGTAGAGAGAGTTTACCAGTACCTGAGAGAGCACCTGTCCGGTGGCGTCGGCTTAATGCTGCACTGCTGCGGTGCGCCCGCATATTGGGCTGGCCGCGATGACCTATTCCGGGAGGTCCTTGAGAAACTGAGAACGGAGTGGGAGGCCCTTGGACGGCCCCGGATAATTCTAGCCTGTCCCACCTGCTACAAGATAATGAAGGAACATCTGCAGAACATGGAAATAATCTCTCTGTGGGAGCTTTGTGATGAAATCGGTTTGCCCTCTGTCCCCCATCCCCCACATGACGTAACGGTAGCGGTGCACGACCCGTGCACCGCTCGGGACGAAGAGCCGATGCAGCGGAGCATACGCAATATCCTGCGACGCGCGGGATATAAAGTGGAAGAGCTTAAGCTGAGCGGTGAGAAGACAGAATGCTGCGGCTACGGAGGATTGATGTCAACGGCAAACCCTCCCCTTGCAGCAGAAACAGCGAAGAGACGGGCAGCGTTCAGCGAATCGGACTATGCGACCTATTGCGCCATGTGCCGGGACTCCCTTGCAGCGACGGGCAAACGGGTCTTGCACATACTGGACCTATTCTTCGTTTCAGCGACAGATATGGCCGTCCCAAGACGTCGCGGCTTGTCCGAACGGCGCGAGAACAAGCACCGCCTCAAAGAGAGACTTCTCAGGAGCCTTTGGGGAGAAAGTCAAACAACCCCTGGAGAGTTCGAGGAGATGCAGCTCGACATATCCCCCGAAGTATTGGAGCGAATGGAGAAACGGCGCATCCTCCGGGAAGACGTACAGAAGGTGATCCACTACGTCGAAACAGGCGGAGACTTCTTCATAGATTCTGGGTCAGGGAGATTTCTGGCATCTTTCAAACCCGGGCACGTGACGTACTGGGTCGAATACACCCGTGAAGGGAACGTCTGGAAAGTCCACAATGCCTATAGCCATCGGATGGAAATTGCCGATGTTTCTGTTTCGGGATCTCGGGGTTCGAAATGAAGGAAGAGAAGTTGACGAACCGGGGTAACTGGTCCTGCGGTAAGTGCGCCGGGCCTCTGGAACTTTGTAAGGTGCAGGTGACGTATTTGGGCAGCACCTTTTCCATCGACCTTCCGAAATGCCCCAGGTGTGGGACCATCCTGGTCACGGAGGAGATAGCCATAGGAAAACTGGCAGAAGCGGAGCAGATCCTTGAGGACAAATAGCGTTCGCCCTGGCCTGGACAGGGTAAAGGAATTGCTCACCGTAACCGGAGCAACGATCAGACCGGGGGGATTTGAGTTGACCGAAAGAGGGGAGGCCGGGGTACCCGCCAAGCGGGTCGTGGCTTAATGCCGGGTGAGGGGGCGACGTGAGCCCCCGGTTCATAAGACTCTTCTAGCGACTTCTGTTGCGAGAAGGGGAGGCCGGGGTACCCGCCAAGCGGGTCGTGGCTTAATGCCGGGTGAGGGGGCCTGTCCTCCCGGAGAGAGGGCGACCACCATGCTGGTGGCAGGCGCGAGCCCCTGGTTCATATGACTCTCCTAGCGGCTTCTGTCGCGAGAAGGGGAGGCCGGGGTACCCGCCAAGCGGGTCGTGGCTGAATGCCGGGTGAGGGGGCGACGTGAGCCCCAACAAATTGAAAGGAGATAGTTTATGGATGATTTTCCCCTTCGCATGTTGTGGCTTAAAGCAGAGGGGTACTGCTGTTCGCAGATCATGCTGATCCTTGCCCTGGAGACTCAGGGCAGGACCAACATTGAGCTTGTGAGGGCAGCGGGCGGTCTTTGCTATGGTATTGGTTTGAGTGCGGAGACCTGTGGCGCCCTGTCCGGCGCCTCTTGCGTTATCTCCCTCTACGCAGGCAAGGGATCCACCGAAGAGACACCCGATTACCGGTACTCTTTGATGGCCAATGAACTCACGGACTGGTTCAAAGAAAGGGCAAGGGAGACCTACGGCGGGATCAGGTGCGAGGATATACTGGCTCGACATCCAGACAAGCGCATCTGCGGTCAGATCGTCACGGAAACATATGAAGTGGCGATGGACATCCTCGTAGCCCATGGGTTTGATCCGAGCAAGGGAAGAGATGGTTGAAGATGAACCGGGGCCCGTATCCCCCATCCACTATTCCTCGGACATCAACTGCGCTATTGGCTCTATTCCTCTACCGAAAGTATCGGAGGGCATAAATGAAGCACCTGGGGAGACTTAGGCCTCCTAATCGCTATCAGGGGCCAGGTACGGGAGAATCGAGGGGACGGTCTGTACTAAGTTGGTGGGAACTCCGGAAATACACCGGGGACGCTGCCGCGGAACGGATTATGGAACGGCTATCAGGTTGGCCCAAGGCAAGGGCAATTGCAGCCGAAGTCCTCGCCTTCTACGGCAACTGCCTTCTGTATAACGAGAGCCCCGCCCTGCCTTCAAGCCTATACGAGATAAGACCGCGACATGATCCCATCAGGCTGGAGTATGCCCGGATTCAACTCCAGCTCGGCACGGACAGGATTGCCGAGGCGTTGAGCCACGAACTGCTTCACCTCAGGCTTGGAGCCCTGGGCTATCCAATGGGTGATCAGGCCTGGATACCCACCGAATCGGCCCCCTATGCGGACCATCTCATGGGCATGCAGGCCATTGTGGGCAACCTGCTGGGCCACGAACTCATCTTCAATTCCTTCCTGGATTTAGGGTTTGAGAAGGACAGGTTCCTGG
>CAYOYU010000118.1:12671-15363 GCA_964408265.1 uncultured Syntrophorhabdaceae bacterium | reverse complement strand
AGGACTGTACTGTATGTACGTCCGAGGGCGTAAACGGAGCAGAGCGCCGAAGATGGACATCTTGAACATGGTGGCGACCGACCAAAGAAGAAACAAGGAAACAAGCAATAAAGAACGAAGTTAGCCAGAGACCAGGAGGATAGCATGGAGAAAAGATGGTACAAAGTGTGGCCCATGTGGGTCCCTAAACAGATCGAAATAGAAAAACCTATATGTGAATACCTCAGAGAGTGGGCCGGCCGCACCCCTGAAGGCCCTGCGTTGAATTTTTACGGACGCTTCTTTACCTACAGCGAATTGAATGAGATGATAGACAGACTTGCCAACGGGCTCATCGGCCTGGGCTTACAGAAGGGCGACAGGGTTGCGATCCACATGGACAACTGTCCCCAGTTCGTGGTCGCCTATTTCGGGGCGCTCCGCGCCGGAGGCGTTGCCGTTCCCCTCAATCCCATGTTCAAGCATACGGAACTCGAATATGAGATCAATGATGCAGGCGCAACCGTCTTGATCGGCGTCGATTATCTCTATGGTGAGGTCGAGAAGGTACGGTCGAAAACCACACTGAAGCACGCAATTGTTACTTCATTGAAGGACTACCTTCCTGACAACCCCGCTCTTCCCGTAACTCCCGACATGCAGCAATCGAAGCGCTCCTTTGCCGGGACCATCGATTTCGTTGACTTCATACAGAACTCCTCCCAAAACCCCGTGTGCAGGATCGATGACATCAAGGCAGACCTTGCCTTGTTCCAGTACACGGGGGGCACCACCGGCACCCCGAAAGGCGCCGTGGTCACTCATCATGCCCTGGCCTGCGCCGCCATCACGGCGGCTCACTGGTACCGCCATCGCGAGGACGATATCCATCTCGGGGTAACCCCTTTCTTTCATATCATGGGTCAGATACAGGGGATGTGTGCTCATCTCGTTTCCGGGGGGCAGACCCTCATTTTGACACGGTTTATCCCGGATACAGTGGCCCGGGCCATTACCCAGTACAGGACAACCGTCTGGGTCGCCGCGACGACCATGGTCATAGCTCTCCTTAACCTGCCCAACATCAGGCAGTACGACTTCAGCTCCCTCCGGATCCTCTGGAGCGGGGGCTCATCAATCTCCACAGAACTGCAGCGGCAGATGAAGGAACTGTGCCCGAACGCAATCGTCGGGGAAGGCTACGGACTCTCCGAAAGCCTTGCCCAGGGAGGCGCCATCACACCCCTTCACGGCTACAAACCGGGCTTTCTCGGTATCCCCCAGACGAGCGACATAAAGGTTGTGGACAAGGAGACCGGAACCCGGGAACTGCCGGCGAATGAAGAGGGTGAGATAATCATGAAGGGCCCTGCTATCGCCCTCGGTTACTGGAATAAACCGGAAGAAACGGCAGAGATGTTCCGCAACGGTTGGCTCTACACCGGCGACCTTGGCATCATGGATGAGGAGGGATACATAAAACTCCTCGGGCGCAGCAGGGAACTGATAAAATGTTCCGGCTACAGCGTCTTCCCTGCCGACGTCGAAGACCTCCTCTACCGTCACCCGGCGATCAAAGAGGTCGTCGTAGTCGGTATCAACGACCCCTATCGCGGCGAATCACCGAAGGCCTACATCATCCTGAAGCCTGACTACGCGGGAAAAGTGACGGCACAGGATATAATCGACTGGTCAAAGGAGAATATGGCCGCGTACAGATGACCGGACTTTATCGAATTCCGGGATGAACTTCCCAAGAGTGCTGCAGGCAAGGTGCTCAGGCGAATTCTCGTTGAGGAGGAGGCCAAGAAGGGATCGGCTGACAAGACCCAGTAATTCCGGGCACCTGATTTCTCATGATCACGATTAGTTCAGTATATACAGGGGGTAGACTGCACCCCGACAGGAGGATTCTATGGATTTTGAGCTGACACAAACCCAGAAAGACGTACGCAAGGCAGCACGGGAATTTGCTGAGGGAGAGTTTCTTAAGGTGGCCCAGGAGTGCGACAGAGAAGAGAAGACGGATATGGCACTTCTCCAGAAAGCCCGGGACCTCGGATTCATCGGTGTTTACATTGACGAGAAGTACGGGGGGATGGGTCTCGGATTCCTGGAGTCCGCAATCGTTATGGAAGAGTTCTGGCGCGTCGATCCGGGCCAGGCCAATGCCATCACCTGCATGTCCTTCGGCAGCGAGATGCTGGTCCTTTTCGGCACCGAGCCGCAGAAGGAACGGTACCTCACCTCGGTCTGCCAGGGAGGCAAGATAGGCGCCGTAGCAGTCACGGAAGCCGATGCGGGAAGCGATGTGCTCAACGTCTCCACGCGGGCGGTGAAGAAAGACGGCGGATACGTCATCAACGGTTCCAAGATGTTCATATCAAACGGCGACATTGCCGACTTCTTCGTTACCCTCTGTCTCACCAACCCTGAAGCCGATGCCAAGACCGGCCGCCACAGCGTCATCGTCATCGATGGCGACAGGCCGGGGATAGAGCGGAGCAAAATTCACGGCAAGCTGGGTATCAGGGCCCACGATACGGCTGAGATCACCTTCAAGGACGTCTGGGTGCCTGAAGAGAACCTTATCGGTGCTGAGGGTAAAGGCTTCGAGTGCTTCATGGCCTTCTTCAACCGGTCACGGACCTACATAGCAGCCCAGGGTGTGGGCGTGGCTCAGGGGGCTCTCGAAATGGCTTTGAAACATGTG
>CAYOYU010000118.1:3700-12661 GCA_964408265.1 uncultured Syntrophorhabdaceae bacterium | reverse complement strand
AAAGCCCCTCGCCTCAAGCGAACTGGTACAGGTGAAGCTGGCAGAGATGGCAACCCTTACGGAAGCAGCGAGGAACCTGACCTACAAGGCCGCCTGGAAGGTGGACCACGGCCAGATGGACCCGGCGCTGACGTCCATGGCCAAATGGTATGCCGCGGAAGTGGGCGTACGGGTCGTCGACGAGGCACTGCAGCTCCACGGCGGGTACGGATACATCGCCGAATACGACATCAGCCGTTTTTACAGGGATGCGAAGATAGTGGAGATCTATGAAGGCGTGAAAGATGTGGAGAAGCTCGTCATCGGCCGGCACATGGTGAAGGGGCAGATCACGTTCTGACAGCATAACCAAAGGCTGAATAGGAGCAAACATTTGCAGACAGAAACAGAGGCAAAAAAGAAAGAGGCAAAAGAACCTGATGGCTTTGGGTCGCCCTACGCAAACACGCTCATTCCGCTCCAGCGGCTCCATTCGCTCGCATTCAGTTACCGGGGCTCTCGTCGCCCCCTCCAGCAGCGAAGCCGCCGGAGCCACCCCCTCGGCTCGCAGAAGCTCGCTTCGGCACCTTGGACTTTTGCTTACGCCAACGGTTCAATCGCGAAGGTATTGTCGAGCGACAAAGACCAAGCTTCCTCGCCTCATGACGGTTTGCTTAAGGACAACCCTCCGCCATCTCAACTAAGTATAAGAGTCGATTCTATTCCGGATTCGCGTAGGTCACTGTGGAAACCTACGCGAATCCGGGTTGGGTGGACGACGGCATTGAGGAATGTTTCAGATGTGGATGGGCTGCGAAGGTCGCAGACCGTAGGCGTACTGAATGTACGTCGGAGGGCAGGGCCTGAAGCAGAACGCCGCAGATGGACATTCCGATGCATGCCGTTGGCCGACCAAAGAGAAAACTCATTAGAAGGGAATTCATTAACAAAACGAACCCCGACGTAAGGAGGGATAATGACATTCAAGAAAATAGCCGTAATCGGAGCGGGTGCAATGGGAGCCGGAATCGCCCACGTGTCAGCCGCAGCGGGCCTCAACGTGGTCCTCGTGGATGTGGCGACGGAACTGGTGGAAAAGGGCATCCGCGGCATCACGAAGAGGTGTGAGTCGGACGTGCAGAAGGGGAAGATGACACCCCAGGACAGGGACCTCCTTCTGGGGCGCCTGAAAGGCACCAC
Source organism: uncultured Syntrophorhabdaceae bacterium (assembly GCA_964408265.1). Classification (GTDB taxonomy): domain Bacteria; phylum Desulfobacterota; class Syntrophorhabdia; order Syntrophorhabdales; family Syntrophorhabdaceae; genus CAYOYU01. Next base: position 11,482 of record CAYOYU010000118.1, on the reverse strand, counting down.
GCAGATCCAGGATGCTGCCGGGGCGGACCTCATCATCGAGGCAATCATCGAAGATCAAAAGATCAAAGGCAACCTCTTCGCCTCTCTGAACAGCATCTGCCCCCCGGAAACGATCTTCGCCACAAACACATCGACCCTTTCGGTCACAGGTATCGGCGCCCTCTCGGGAAGGCCCTCCCGGTTTCTGGGGCTCCATTTCTTCAACCCCGTGACGGCGATGAAGCTCGTCGAGGTCATACCGGGTCTCGAGACACAGGCCGATGTCGTCGAAAGCGCCACAGCAGCCATGAAGGAACTCAGGAAAATACCGATACGGGTACAGGACTGCCCGGGGTTCCTGGTGAACCGCGTCCTCCTCACCTATGTTGGCGAGGCCCTGTTGTGCGCCCAGGAGGGCATACCCCCCGAAGAGATCGATTCAGAGGCAAAGAAAGCGGGATTCCCAATGGGACCCCTGGAACTTTCGGACATGGTGGGCTGGGACGTGAGCCTCCACACCCTGCCCGTGCTCAACGAAGCCTACGGTGACAGGTTTCCTTTTCCCATCCTCGTGCGGAAGCTGAACGATGCAGGTCGCCTCGGCATGAAGGCAGGCAAGGGAATCTACCGGGAAGGCATCGTGGACGATGAGTTCCGGGATATGGTCAAGGGTCTGGGACAGATCAAGAAGGAGCAGGCCTTTTCCGTGGACCGTCTTATCCTCAGACAGGTGAACGAGGCGGTCTATTGTGTTCAGGAAGGGGTTGCGGCTCCGCAGGAGATTGACCGGGCCATGGTCCTTGGAACGGGCTTCCCCAATATCAAAGGTGTGGGTGGTCCTTTAACCTGGGCCGACGAGAAGGGGCTCGATGTCGTCCTTGCCGCGCTCACCGACCTTGCGGCAAAAGAGGGCGGCAGGTTTCTGCCCCACCATCTGCTCAAGACCTATGTTGCGGCAGGCCGGCTGGGCAGGAAGACAAAAAAAGGATTCTTCCAGTACGAATAGATAGAAGGAGATGTCATGAAAGAGGTCGTGATAGTAAGTGGAGTAAGAACACCGGTGGGCGATTTTCTCGGTTCCCTGAAAGGCCTGACCTGCGTGGAATTGGGAGTCATAGCGCTCAAGGCTGCCCTGGAGAAGGTGAACCTGGATGCGAAACTCGTGGAGGAGGTGGTCTGCGGCAACCCCGATATGGCAGGGGCCAGGCCCAACCCGGGAAGGCAGGTTGCCATCGGCGCAGGCTGCTCCTGGGAGACCGTGGCCTGCACGGTGAACCAGCAATGTGTATCCTCGCTGAGAGCCACGGAGATCATGTACCAGGAGATCCTTCTCGGCAAGGTCGATTTAGGGGTCGCGGTGGGGTGTGAAAGCATGTCCAACGTGCCCTATTTTCTTATGGGTTCCCGGGACGGGTTCAAGATGGGGAACCAGAAACTCGTGGACGGCCTCTTCAGCGACGGGTTCATGGATGCTTTTTACAACATCCACATGGGGGAGACCGCGGAAAACGTGGCGACAATGTACTCCATATCGAGGGAAGAGCAGGATGAGTTCGCACTCATGAGCCACCAGAGGGCCTGCACGTCAATCAACAACAAGATACAGGCAGGCGAACTAATCCCCGTCGAGGTAAAAGCAAAGAAGGGGACACGGATGTTTGAGGTGGACGAACACCCCAGACAGGGTCTTACCATGGAGGATCTGGCAAGACTAAAACCCGCTTTTGTCAAAGACGGCACCGTGACCGCCGGCAACTCCTCCTCGTTGAACGACGGTGCGGCAGCCCTCGTCATGATGAGCCTCGACAAGGCAAAGGAACTCGGCATCAGGCCTCTTGCAAGGGTCCTGTCGAGCGCGAATGCGGCGGTGGATGCCAAGATCATGGGTATGGGCGTGGTCCCCGCCGTGCAGAAGGCGCTTAAGTTTGCGGACCTGAAGGTCGAGGATATCGACTACTGGGAGATAAACGAAGCCTTCGCCGCGCAGGTTATCGGATGCAACCGGGAGTTGAAGATTTCTCTGGATAAGATGAATGTCAACGGCGGCGGCATCTCCCTCGGTCACCCGGTAGGGATGACAGGGGCACGATTGGTGGTCTCGCTGATTCACGAAATGGAGCGGCAGAAGGTCCGTTACGGCGGCGCGTCGTTGTGCGGAGGCGGCGGCCCGTCTACGGCACTGATCGTGGAACGGTATACGGATTAAGACCAAATCCTAATATCGAATATCTAAATCCTAATGAGAGGCAAAGCCGCCTCAGGTTCATAGGATTTGAAAAATGTCGGCCTGTGCGGAAACGGGAATTTGGAATTCGATTATTGGTTATTGACTTACCTTTAGGATTTAGAGTTTAGGATTTAGCATTTTATTTCAAGGGGGTTACAATGGAGAATGAAATAGTGCTTTACGAGAAGAAAGAACGGGTGGCCCTCATCACCATCAACCGCCCCGAAGTCAGAAACGCGCTGAACATGGGCGTCTTCCAGGCCCTCCACGGCATCCTCGACGACGCAGCCAAAGACCAGGGCATCCGAGCCGTCGTCGTCACCGGCTCCGGCACCACCTTCGCGGCAGGAGCGGACATCAACGAACTTCTTTCCATGGACTCCGCCGAGGGCTGGACCGCCTCCAAATTCAGCCACTCTGTCCTCAACAGACTGGAGAGGCTCGGCAAACCCTCTATCGCTGCCATGAACGGGCCCGCTCTGGGCGGCGGCCTGGAACTGGCCCTTGCCTGCACGCTCCGTTTCGCATCATCTGAAGCTAAGATGGGCTTTCCCGAACTCGGCCTCGGGATCGTTCCCGGCTTCGGCGGGAGCCAGCGGCTAATCCGTACGGTGGGACCGGCACTGGCCGCGGACCTGCTCTTGCGCAGGCGTATGGTCGGAGCCGAGGAGGCAAAGGCATTGGGTCTCGTCAGTGAGGTCATCGCTCGGGATCAGATAGTCGACGCAGCGCTCAGTGCGGCAAGAGACCTCGCAGCATTGAGCCCCGTCGCAGTGAGCGTCACCATGGAACTGCTCCAGCACACACAGAGTGAAGGCTTCGACTCCGGACTCGCAATGGAGGCGGGCCTTGCCTGCCTGACCCTCTCAACTCCGGAGGCGCGGGCATCGCTGGCCGCTTTTCTCGGAAAAGGCAAGGGATAGAACCGGCACAAAGACCAATCAGGACCCCGAATCACCCCCGTGACTCGACATTATAGTCGATGCCGCCCGGCCCCGGCGACAATCGTTGCCACCATGCCAGGCGGAAAAGGCATCATCCTCCGGTGGGACGAGACCGAAAATAGGGGCTTCTTCCCCGAAGGCACAGCTTCCGGATTCTGTGGTCTGCTTATTGCATTGCAGAACGGCAAAGGGCAGGCAGCGACATTGACAACGGATGTTGAGTAAAGTACAGTATGCTGAACGGCAACCCATGGGAACAGAGGATCCAGGCTGCTCAGGAACTGTCAAGGAGGTTATCTGAGTGACACCCACGCTCGGCAAAGGCCAAGGTTTGAGGCCTCACATTAAAGGGTTTCTTCTGGCGATTATGATTGTCGCCCTCTTTCCCCTGACGGCTTTAGCGCAGACCATAGCCCCGGGAGAAGGGTTGACTCTTTCCCGGTCCATAGAACTCGGCCTGAAGTATCATCCCGCCATCAGGGCGGGAATAAGTACCGTCAAGGTGGGCGAGGCAAGGGTAGGAGAAGCGCAGGCCGGCTACTACCCGCAGGTCAACCTGACCGAATCGTACAGCCGCGTTTCACCCGCGAGCGGTGGCGGGAGCCGGAGCGCATCGGTCACAAGCAGTTCTAGCGGCATCACGAGCGCCTCCACAGGGGGAAGTTACGACCAGTATACGAGCAGCGCCAACCTGACGCAGACCATATATGATTTCGGCAAGACACCGAGCCAGGTAAAGGTCCAGGCTCTTACCACGGACTCCACCAGGGCCGATCTGGAAAACACCAGGGACCAGGTGGTCTTTAACGTCAAGCAGGGCTATTTCAACCTCCTCCAGACGCAGGAGAACCGCACGGCAGCCAAGGAGACGGTGAGGCAGTTTCAGGAGCACCTCACGCAGGCCCAGGGTTTCTACCAGGTGGGAACAAAACCGAAATTCGACGTCACCAAGGCGCAGGTGGATCTGAGCAATGCTCAGGTGAGCCTCATCAAAGCTGAGAATGCCATCAGGATAGCCAGGATAACCCTGAACAACGCCATGGGCATACCCAACGCCCCTGAAGACTATCTGCTCACCGACTCCCTCTCCTTCATCACCTACGAGGTTCCCTTTGCCGAAGCCGTCCAGAAAGCCTACGCCCAGCGGGCAGACCTCCAGGCCCTTATCAAGAAAAGGGAGGCAGCCTCAGAATCGATCAATCTGGCCAGGAAGGGCTATATGCCCACCATCTCGGGAAATGCCAGCTACTATTACAGCGCCACGGACTTTCCGCTGGATAACGGCTGGTCAGTGGGCGCAAGCCTCTCTTTCCCGCTCTTCTCCGGATTCCTGACGAAATATCAGGTCCTGGAAGCGCAGAATTCGAAGGACGTCCTTACGGCCAACGAAATCAACCTGAAACAGGATATTCTCCTGCAGGTGCAGCAGGCTTATTCCAACTTGCGGGATGCACGTGAAAGAATCTCCGCAGCCGAAGTCGCCGTGCGACAGGCCAAAGAGAATCTTGACCTCGCAACAGGCCGATACCAGGCCGGCGTAGGCAACCCGATCGAGGTGACCGATTCGGTGGTGGCCCTGGCCAACAGCCGGTTCACGTACACCCAGGCGCTCTACGACTACAGGATCGCCGTGGCAAGCATTGAAAAGGCAATAGGTGTGAGATGAAGAAGAAGGTTCTTATAGGTTTAGGCATTCTGCTGCTCATCGCCGCAGGAGTGGTCTACTTTGTTGCCGGCAAAGGGAATGCCCCGCAGATGAAGACCCAGGAGGCAACCAAGGGCAACATAAGGGCCACAGTCACGGCAACAGGCACGGTCAACCCCGTGGTGACGGTGAACGTGGGAACCCAGGTCTCGGGGACGATCAAGAAGATCCACGCCGATTACAATTCCGCGGTAAAGAAGGGGCAGATCATTGCAGAAATAGATCCTTCCACTTTCCAGGCGCAGGCGGACCAGGCCAGGGCAAACCTGGCCCAGGCCAGAGCTACCGTGATAAGCCTCAAGGCCACCGCCGCGAACGCGAAGAAGACAATGGAGAGGAACAGCCAGCTCCTGGCCAGGGAACTTATAGCCCAGGCCGATTTCGATACCGCCGAAACAGCATGGCAGTCTGCCGATGCGCAGGTACGGGCACAGGAAGCGCAGGTGGCTCAGACGAAAGGTGCAGTCGATTTCGCCGAGACGAACCTCCGGTACACGAAGATACTCTCACCTGTGGATGGGATAGTGGTCTCCAGAAACGTCGACGTGGGGCAGACTGTGGCAGCAAGCTTCCAGACCCCTACCCTCTTCTACATAGCCCAGGACCTGACAAGGATGCAGATCGATGCCAACGTGGACGAAGCCGACATCGGGAAGGTAAACGTAGGGCAGAGCGTGGAGTTTAACGTGGACGCATACCCCGACATCCTTTTCAGGGGGAAAGTCGCACAGGTCCGGATCTCCCCTATCACCGTTCAGAACGTGGTGACCTATGACGTGGTGATTCAGGTTGACAACAAAGAGTTCAAGCTGAAGCCGGGAATGACTGCCAACGTCTCCATCATCACCGCCGTAAAAGAAGGCGTGCTCCGTATACCCAATGCGGCACTCCGGTTCAGACCCACTGACAAAGAGGTTAAGGCTGCGGCTCCTCCTTCCAGGAAAGGCCAGGGCATCTGGGTTCTGGAAGAAGGAAGACCGAAGCGCCTCTCAATCACCACCGGCATAAGCGACGGGACCTTTACCGAGGTTGCATCGGGTGATTTGAAGGAGGGTCAGGAAGTAATCATCGAATCCGTTACCCAGGCAAAGAAGAACAACTCATCGTCCATAATACCTACAGGCGGCGGCCCCAGGCCGGGACGTTAGATGGAACTGATCGAAATACGGGACATAACACGGGTATACCAGGTAGGCGATGTTGAGGTGCGGGCGCTCGACGGCGTCAGCCTCGACATCAAACAAGGGGAGTTCTTGAGCATCATGGGCCATTCCGGCTCCGGCAAATCGACGTTAATGAACATTCTCGGATGCCTCGATAAACCGACGGACGGTCACTATTATCTCGAAGGCGCCGACGTAGCAGGCCTCGACAGGGACCAGCTCGCCGAAATAAGGAACAAGAAGATCGGCTTTGTTTTTCAGGGCTTCAACCTTCTCCCCAGGACCTCTGCGCTGGAAAACGTGGAACTTCCCATGCTCTACAACAACGTCGGCATAAAAGAGCGAAAAGACATGGCCGTCCATGCACTGAAGATAGTGGGCCTTGACGGCAGGGAACATCATACGCCGAATCAGCTCTCCGGCGGCCAGCAGCAGAGAGTGGCAGTGGCCCGGGCCATCGTGAACCAGGCTCCCATCATCCTCGCCGATGAGCCCACAGGCAACCTTGACACGAAGACGAGCATCGAGATCATGGAGCTCTTCCAGAAGTTGAACGCCGAGGCCAACATAACGGTGATTCTCGTCACCCATGAGCCGGATATTGCGATATACAGCAGGAGGATCATCCGGTTTTCAGACGGGCGGCTCGTGAGTGACGAATCAAATTAGGAGGAAAATCCTAATATCTAATGTCTAAACTCTAAACGGGAAAACCACTGCTCGCAGGATTCAGGCATAAGGATTTTATTTAGGATTTAGATATTAGGATTTAGGATTTGTTTAGAGATTAGATATTAGGATTTAGGATTTCCTTTCAGGAATTAGGATTTGAACGAGGATTTGAACGATGATTGATGTTCCATGGACAGCACGGATCGCCCTGAGGGCGCTCAGAGTCAACAAGATGCGTTCGGCATTGACTATGCTCGGTATTATTATCGGCGTCGGCGCTGTCATTGCCATGCTTGCCGTGGGCACTGGAGCAAGCAACCAGATAGCCCAGCAGATTTCGAGCATGGGGAGCAACCTGCTCATCATCCTTCCCGGTAGTTCCACCTCCGGTGGGGTACGTATGGGCTCGGGGAGCCAGCCTACCCTGACGCTCAACGACGCCGAGGCGATTCTCAAGGACTGCCCCGCGGTGACAGAGGTGGCGCCGGTCCTCAACGGCACCGCTCAGATCGTTTACGGAAATATGAACTGGTCCACCGGTGTCTGGGGAACGACTCCCGGCATGCTCACGGTGAGAGACTGGTCTCTTGCGCTGGGACGGACCTTCACCGACGAGGACGTGAGGAGTGCAACAAAGGTGGCGCTCCTCGGAAAGACCGTTGCCGACAACCTCTTCGGCGGCATCGACCCCCTGGACCAAATCATCCGGATAAAGAAGATCCCTTTCAGGGTTGTGGGAATTCTTGAGTCCAAGGGGCAGTCGACCCAGGGGCAGGACCAGGACGACACGGTCATGGTTCCCGTCACAACGGCCCAGAAGAAACTCTTCGGGACCGCTTTCCCCGGAATGGTGCGGACCATCATGGTAAAGGCAAAAAGCCTCGAAGATCTGGGCCCTGCAGAAAATCAGGTCCGGGCCCTGTTGCGGCAGAGACACCATATCAGCTTCAAGCAGGATGAAGACTTTTCCATCAGGAACCTGACGCAGATGATGCAGGTGACGGAGCAGTCCGCCCGAGTCATGACTCTCCTTCTCGGGGCCATTGCATCGGTTTCCCTTATCGTGGGCGGCATCGGCATCATGAACATCAT
>CAYOYU010000118.1:721-3690 GCA_964408265.1 uncultured Syntrophorhabdaceae bacterium | reverse complement strand
ATGCTCGTCGCCGTGACGGAGCGGACACGGGAAAGCGGCATACGCATGGCCATCGGCGCCAAGACATGGGACATCAGGCTTCAGTTCATTATGGAGGCTGTTATCCTTTCCCTCATCGGCGGTATCATAGGGATCGCAATGGGGGTCCTGGGGTCCAAGATACTCTCACTGGTGGCAGGCTGGCCTACCGTGGTATCGCCTCTGGCAGGCTTCATAGCCGTCATCTTTTCGGGCATAGTGGGGATATTCTTCGGATACTACCCCGCCCACAAGGCATCACTTCTCAACCCTATAGACGCCCTGCGGTACGAGTAATTCCGATCTCCAATCAAAATGACGCTTACGGCGGGACCGTGTTCTCCCGCTCCCTACTCCGGGCGGCTCACCCTTTCATCGATTGACCTTCGCTCGGTTCTCAAACTCGCTTTGTCGCTCAGACAGCGAGAACCGGCCTGAACGCGGCCTGGCCGCAGGCACGCTTCGGTCAATCGTGAAGGGTTTCCGGCTTCGCCGGACTGGCCCGAGCAGTCCTAGATGCTCACCGGAAGAACGCGGTCCCCCCTTGACTCACAGCTAGACGTTACAGAAGAGAGGGTCGGAATTGGGGGAATGGGTATTTAGTCCCGGTATCCTGCGAGCACTTCCCTGCCCGGCAGGAGCCGCCCTTCCCGGTCTCTGGCATAGCAGACCGAGACGGCGTAGGCTTTCATATTCTTGAGGCTTCTTATGACGGCATCATATGCAGGAGACTTTTTCGAGACGGAAGCGAATTTGTCCGGTTTTTCGCGGGCTTTGTAGACCCTTTCCTTCAGGGTCTCACGCAGTTCAGCCATGTCTATCTCCCCGAATTTCTTCCAGGCCTTTTCAAGGACGAGAAGCGTCAGTTTCGGTTCGGAACTCGCCGGCCCGACAACAACCAGGGCACAATCACCTGACTTCAGGCAACGTGTCACCTGCTGGTCCGCGGAGGCAGCGGCAGCCTGCATGGCCGTAAAGACTGTTACAAAACAGATGGTTATGGAAAGCAATAGAGTTTTTGTCATCTTTATTTCTCGTAAGTTAATCCAAAGATCTTTCTTTGTCAATAGCCCTGCAGTCCATCCCTATCGGACGCCTTCTCCGGAGGCCAAGGATGTCAGGCTTATGGAATTGATTATGCCCCTTTTGTATGATACAAATAGAGTAACGGCTTGCAGACAATGAAGAACATCCTGAGACAGATTCCAAAGGTTGATGTGGTCCTCAAAGCCGATGCATGGCTTCGCCTCGTAGCCACATACCCCGAGGGAGTGGCCAAAGAGGCACTCCGGAACGTCCTCACCGATCTTCGCGACGCCATACAGGAAGGGAAGACGAATGAAGTGCCGCCCATAGCCTCAATCATAGAGGAGACGGCGATTCGCGCTGCAGCCATGGTAAAACCCGGATTAAACAGGGTCATAAACGGGACGGGCGTCATAATCCATACGAACCTGGGCAGGTCCCTCCTTGCCGAAACTGCAATCGAAGCGATTGTCTCCGCGGCCCGCCACTACACGAACCTGGAGTTCAACCTCTCCACGGGCTTAAGGGGTGACCGGTACGAACACTGTGCGGCCATCCTGAAGAAGCTTACGGGAAGAGAGGCCTCCATCGTGGTGAACAACAACGCCGGGGCCGTATTCCTGGTGCTCAACACCTTTGCCCAGGGCAAAGAGGTGGTCATCTCCAGAGGCGAACTCGTCGAGATAGGCGGCAGCTTCCGGATACCCGACGTAATGAAGAGAAGCGGCGCCCTCTTGCGGGAAGTGGGGACCACAAACCGCACGTACACAGAGGATTACGAGGCGGCCCTCTGCGAGGAGACTGCCCTTCTCATGAAGGTCCACACGAGCAATTACCGTATCAGAGGCTTCGTCCACGAGACGACGCTGACCGATTTCGCCCGCCTCGGCCACAATCACCATGTACCGACCTTCTACGACGCGGGGAGCGGTCTCTTCTTTCCTTTAGGAGACACAGGCGCCATCGATGAACCGATGATTCTTGATGAGACAGTGAAAGCCTTCGACATTGTCTCTTTCAGCGGGGACAAACTCCTCGGAGCACCGCAGGCAGGCATAATAGTGGGCCGGAAAGAGTACATTGACGCCATCAAAGAGAACCCCATGACCAGAGCGCTGCGGCCCGACAAGTTCACCCTCGCCGGGCTGGAAAGGACTCTTCTGCTCTATCTGGATCCCGAGACTGCCCGACGGGAGATCCCGACGCTCAGGATGATCTATGAAGAAAAGGAGGTCCTCCGCAGAAGAGCACGGCGCATTGCGGCTGCCTTGAAAAAATCTGCCCCCGGTCTTGCCGTCACCGTGGTGGATGTCTTTTCCGAAGTCGGCGGCGGATCGCTTCCGGACGTGGAGATACCATCCTGCGCCATCGCCGTGAAACCCGACAAAATGAACATGCCTACCCTTGAGAAGCGCCTTGCAGTCCAGGAAATCCCAATTGTCGGAAGAATCGAGAAAGAGAACCTTATTCTGGACATGAGGACGATCCTCAAAGACGACGAGACCCCCTTAGTCTCCGGACTCCTCCGGGCCATCGGAAAATCAGGTAATGAGTAGGAAACAGTAGGTCAGGCGAAGGTGGCGGCAGAAAAGTTCTCCTTTATCTGCGACGAGGACCGGAAAAGGCTCGATGTATACCTCTCGGAAAAACTCTCCCTCACCAGGACACGTGTAAAGAATATGCTCGAAGGCGGCCACGTCACCGTGGACGGTAAGACTGCGAAGCCCTCCCTGAAGGTGAAGAGGCAGATGCGCGTGGAAGGTGTGATCCCCGAAGATGAACCGGTTCATCTTCTCGCCCAGGCCATACCGCTGTCCATTCTCCACATAGACGAATATCTGATGGTCATCGACAAACCGCCGGGCATGGTCGTTCATCCCTCTTTCGGCCACAGCGACGGAACGCTGATGAATGCGGTTCTCTCT
>CAYOYU010000118.1:0-711 GCA_964408265.1 uncultured Syntrophorhabdaceae bacterium | reverse complement strand
GCCGACGGCGCCCTCTGGGTCGCGAACCCGGGCCGGCGACGGCTGGAGCGGCGCCGCCAGGCGATCCTGCGGCGGATGGCGACGGAGGGCCGGGCAACTGCCGCCCCGGCAGTGTCCACAGGCTCGACAAAGGTACTTCCGGCGTCATCATCGTGGCCAGGGACCCGAAGACCCAGGAAATCCTCTCATCCCGCTTCAAGGAGAGGAGCATGGAGAAGACATACCGGGCCATCCTCGAAGGCACCGTCAGGATGGATACCGGCACCATTACCGGGAATATCGGCAGGCACCCCACGGACAGAAAGAAGATGGCCGTCCTGAAGGATCGCGGCCGCGAAGCCGTCACCTCTTACTCGGTCCTGGAGAGAATGGGGAAATTCACCTACGTAGAGGTATATCCCAAGACCGGCAGGACCCACCAGATACTGGTCCACTTCGCCCACGCCGGCCATCCCGTGGTGGGCGACGAACTCTACGGGAAGACGGCCAGGCATCTCACACCGAGACCTTTCCTCCATGCCTTCAGAATCGCCTTCACCCACCCTGTGACGGGCATGCCCGTCCGCGTTGAAGCGCCCGTCCCCCGGGACATGGCGGAATTCCTCTCGGCAATGAGGGGAAATGCTAATATCTGAATATCGAAATCCTAAGCAGGGGATTAAGGATTTGACCCTTGGGGTTTTGGACTTGGACACGGTTTTTGGCTTTGAT
>CAYOYU010000117.1:10069-15540 GCA_964408265.1 uncultured Syntrophorhabdaceae bacterium | reverse complement strand
GTGAGAAGGTGAGAAGGTGAGAAGGTGAGAAGGTGAGAAGGTGAGAAGGTGAGAAACAGAGCCCTTAGAGACTTCTGTTGAACGAAGGGGATGACAGGTGGGCGACCCCGCGTCCGAGGGCAGGCGTGAGCCCCGGTAACGACAGAAGCTGAGAAGGTAAGAAGGTAAGAAGGTAAGGAGGATAAGGGAAAGATCTTATAGCTGCATCCCATTAATGTAGTGCAAAGCATGGAGGAACAGATATGGCACCAATAAAAGAAAGAGGAAAACGGAAGATTTGGGTTGCCCCGGCTGTCAACCTGACGGTGAACGGGCAGGTCTACGAGCTTTCCCAGGGGCACAGGCCCGGTGAAGTCGAGCCCTTTCACACCCTCTCCTTCACCATCAGGGAGACCTTGGGTCTCACGGGAACAAAGATCTCCTGCGACAACGGCGCCTGCGGCGCCTGCACGGTCATCATGGACGGAAAGGCAGTCCTCTCCTGCAAGATTCTCACGGTGGAGTGCGATGGAAAAGAGATCACCACCATAGAGGGCTTACGGGACCCGAAGACAGGCGACCTCGACCCGATCCAGAAGGCCTTTATCGATCATACCGCCTTCCAGTGCGGATTCTGCACGCCGGGAATGATCATGACCTCGAAAGCCCTGTTGAATGAGAACCCTCATCCCACCGAGGATGAGATCAAAGAGGCCCTTTCCGGTAATTTCTGCCGCTGCGTCAGCCATTACCACGTAATCAGGGCGGTTATGTCGGTGGCAGAGAAAGGGAGAAACAAGGGGTCAAGGATTCAAGGGGCCGAGTGAAACACTTGAACCCTGGAACCCCCGATTCCTTTGGTGTAACTTTTTGGAGGTAATAGATGAGCCAGAACTATAAATACATAGGTAAAGCCATAAAACGAAGGGATGCGGACGGCATAGTCACGGGGACAGCGCAATACCTGGACGACCTGAAGTTTCAGAACCTCCTCCACGGCAAAGTGATGAGAAGCCCCTATGCCCACGCGCTCATCAGAAAGATCGACAAGAGCAGGGCAGAAGCCCTGCCGGGCGTAAAGGCGGTGCTCACCTGGAAAGACATCTCCGATTACCGGGGAGGCACGCCCAGGAACGTCAGGATCCTCGATAAAAAGGTGCGCTGCGTGGGCGATGCCGTTGCCCTCGTGGCGGCAACGACGGAAGAGATCGCAGACGAGGCCATGGGCCTTATCGACGTGGAATACGAAGTGCTGCCGGCGGTATTCGATATCGACAGCGCTCTTGCTCCGGGAGCCCCCCTTGTCTGGGACGAGTTCCCGGGTAATATCGTACCGGGAGGCACCATCATCTACGGTCCCAACTGCCTCAAAGGGGTTGTGAGAGGCGATGTGGAGAAGGGCTTCGCAGAAGCAGAGGTCATTACCGAGGGTACCTTCGGGTACGAGAACATACCCAACGCCCTGCCCCCTGAATCGGTCGGTGCCGTGGCCCAGTGGGAAGAGCCGAACAGTGTCACCATCTGGGGCACGAGCCAGGCCCCGTATATGGACAAGGTAACGCTCTTCCATGTCTTCAACAGGGAGATCGAGATACGGAGCATCGGCTGCCAGGTGGGAGGCGGTTTCGGGACAAAGTTTACCTGCTGGCAGGTAGAGAGCTACGCGGTCCTTCTGAGCCGGGCCACAAAACAGCCCGTAAAGGTGATGATTACCAAAGAGGAGCACATGGCTACCTTCGTGCTCAGGGTGGGATCCCGCATCCACGCCAGGGTGGGCATGAAGAGGGACGGAACCATAACGGCCATAGAAGGGACATGGTATGTGGACACGGGCTATTACTCGTTCACGACGCAGGCCCAGGTAGCCATCGGATCAGGAGAGCTGATGATTATGGCGCAGTGCCCGAACTGGGACCTGAAGAACATCATTGTGGCCACGAACCGGAATGCCTCCGGCGCCACCCGCGGTTTCGGCGGGCAGGAATTGAAATGCGCCTTCATCCCGCTTCTCTGCCTTGCCATGGAAAAGGCGGACCTCGACCCCTTCGAAGTCCTGAAGAAGAATTTTGTCAAGCCAGGCGGAGGCTATTATTGGCGGGACGGAGAGTTCTACAACTTCCGGGGCATCGATTTTTCGAAGGCTATGGACAAGGGCGCAGAGACTTTTGGCTGGAAGTCCAAGTGGAAGGGCTGGCTCAAGCCGGTCTGGGTAGACGGCCCCAAACGGCGGGGTATCGGCGTCGGTGTCCACGGGAACGCGGACATAGGAGAGGACGCTTCCGAAGCCTATGTACAGCTGGGCTACAACGGAACGGCAACTATCTTCCTCTGCGTGGCTGAGCACGGGACCGGTCAGAAGAGCAACTACCTCAAGATGGTGGCGGAAGTATTGCAGATCCCGCCCGAAAAGATCTCCATGACACCGGCAGATTCGCTGGTGACGCCCTTCGAGTTCGGGCCCGTCGGTTCCAGGGGGACCTACGCAATAGGGAGCGCAGTGATCAACGCAGCCGAGGATGCAAGACGGCAGATCCTCGAAATGGCCGCAGCCAAACTGAATGTTCCCGCCGAAGAGCTGGATACCGCCGACGGGGTGGTATTCGTGAAGAGCCAGCCCCAAAAGAGCGTGAAGTGGCGGGCCATGGGCAACGACAAGACCATACTGGGCTACGGCCGCTTCGAGCCCGATTTTACCATGTGCAACTGCATGATGAGCTTCGTAGAAGTTGAGGTGGATACGGATACGGGCAAGGTGGACCTGATCCGCGTGGTCAACGCCACCGACGTGGGGCAGATTATAGACCCTCCCGGACTGGAGGGGCAGCTCAACGGCTGCTTCGGCTCCGCAGGAATCGACAGTGCCATCTTCGAGGAGACGATCCTGGACCGGAGAACAGGCCATATCGTGAATGCCAACATGATCGACTACAAGTGGCGGACCTTTGCCGAACTTCCCGTCATAGAGAATGTGGTCCTGGAGACGCCTTTCCCCAGCCACCGCTTCCATGCAGTAGGTGTTGGGGAGGTATCCACGTCGCCGGGGCCGTCGGCGGTCCTTATGGCGGTATCCAACGCGGTAGGAACGTGGCTCTACGAGTATCCGCTGACGCCCGACAGGGTGCTGAAGGCACTGGGCAAGACCGGTTCGAAGGGTTCAAATGGTTCAAAGAGTTCAAACCCTTCAAGGACGGGAGGTGCGAAATGAAGCCGTTCAGACACCGCAACGCAGGATCAATGAAAGAGGCAACGTCGCTCCTCGCGGACTATGAAGGAAAGGCACGGGTCAACGCCGGAGGGACCGATTTGCTCGGGGCCATGCGCGACAGGTGCATAGCCGAGTATCCGGAGTTGGTGATCAACATAAAGAATATTAAGGGCCTGGATTACATCAGGAAGGGAAAAAAGGAACTGAGGATAGGTGCGCTCACGAAGCTCGCCGACATCGCCCAATCCAAGGATGTGAGGGAGGAGTATAAGATTCTCGCGGAAGCAGCCTATTCGGTGGCGACCCCCCATATCCGGAATATGGCCACCATAGGCGGCAACCTGGCCCAGGACGTACGGTGCTGGTACTACCGGTACCCTGCGCAGATTGGCGGGCCCATCGTCTGTCTCCGGAAGGGAGGCAAGGTGTGCAGCGCCCTTGGGGGCGACAACCGGTACCACTCCCTCTTCGGCGCCGCTCCATTGAAGGAGTACCCTTGTTCGAGCCACTGCCCCGCAGGCACAGACATACCCTCCTACCTGAGCAGGGTCCGTAAAGGCGACCTTGCTGCCGCGGCCAGGGTGCTCATGGATTTCAACCCGATTCCCGCTATTACAGGCAGGGTATGCCCCGTCTTTTGCGAACCGGAGTGCAACCGGGCCGAGTTTGATGAATCCGTGGCGATCCACTGCGTGGAGCGGGGCGTAGGAGACTATATCCTGGAACGGTGGTCCGATTTTTACAGGCCGCCTGAAAAGGAATCGGGCAGAAAGG
Organism: uncultured Syntrophorhabdaceae bacterium; assembly: GCA_964408265.1. Taxonomy (GTDB): domain Bacteria; phylum Desulfobacterota; class Syntrophorhabdia; order Syntrophorhabdales; family Syntrophorhabdaceae; genus CAYOYU01. The sequence continues at coordinate 11,582 of CAYOYU010000117.1, read as the reverse complement.
TGGCTGTCATCGGCTCCGGCCCGGCAGGGCTCGCCGCCGCATTCTACCTGAGAAGGGCCGGCCACGCGGTCACGGTCTACGAGAAACTGGCCGAGGCTGGCGGCATGCTCCGTTACAGCATCCCCCCCTTCCGCCTGCCCAAGGACGTGGTGGCGAAACAGGTGGAAGCCCTCAAAGGCATGGGGATCCTATTCCAGGTAAATGTGGACGTGGGAAAGGACCTTTCCATCGAGGACCTGAAGAACAGATTCGATGTTGTCTTCGCGGCCGGGGGGACCTGGCGGCCCTTGAAGCTGGGAGTAGCCGGTGAGGATGCCGCAGGCGTTCTTTATGCCCTCGACTACCTGAGGCGGATCAACTCCGGGGAGAAGGTGCCCCTTGGCGGAAGAGTGGTGGTCATCGGCGGCGGAAGCGTGGCTATTGATGCTGCCAGAACGGCGAGGCGCAGTGGGGCGAAAGAGGTCCATCTCGTCTGCCTGGAGTGCCGGGACCTTACATCGAAGGACCGGATGCTCGCCCTGGAGAGCGAAATCGTGGAGGCCGAAGAGGAAGGCGTCATCATCCATGCCTCGCTGGGTGTGAAAGAGGTTCTCACGAAAAACGGGAAGGTGGCAGGGCTCGAAACGGTTTCGTGCCTTTCTGTCCGGGAAACCGACGGCACCTTCAATCCGCAGTATGATAACACCTGCACTGCCCTGGCCATCGAGGCGGAGAGTATCGTCGTCGCCATCGGCCAGGGTGCCGATGCATCCCTTACGGCCCCGGGGCTCGTCTACAGCAAGGGCGGCACGGTCTGTATTGATCCTGTAACATCCGAAACGGGAATGAAGAGCCTCTTTGCCGGAGGCGATATGGTCTCGGGCGCGAGTACCGTGATCCAGGCGATAGCGTCTGCCCGGAAGGCGGCTGATGCCATTCTATCCTTTCTCGGGGGAAAACCCGTCGCTACGGAAGGGAAAGAAGAGAGTTTCGTTGATTCCACTCTGCAGGAGATTCCCAGGGCGAAGGTCCTGGAACTGATGCCGTCGGAGCGGCTTAAGGCGGTCGAGGTCGAGGACATTCCCGGCTTGAGCAGGGGCGATTGGGAAAGGGAGGCACAGCGCTGTTTCAACTGCGGCTGTCTGGCTGTGGGGCCATCCGATGTGGCCCTTGCCCTGGTGGCCCTCGACGGCCGGATCGTGACCACGAAGAGAAGCCTGCCGGCCCGGCTCTTCTTCAGCGCCCAGGCAACGAAATCGACGGTTCTCGACAGCGACGAGGTGATAAAGGAGATCAGGGTCCCGAAACCGCCCGAGGGGGCGCTTCAAAGGTACGAAAAGTTCACCCTGAGAAAGCCCATCGATTTTGCCGTGGCCAGTGTGGCATTGGTGATGACCGTCAAAGAAGGATTGTGCAAGGATGTGCGCATTGTCCTCGGTGCCGTGGCACCTGAACCCTTTCGTGCCCGGGCTGCCGAGGAGTTCCTCAAAGGAAGGCCCCTCAACGAAGCAGCAGCAGGAAAAGCAGGGGAGCT
>CAYOYU010000117.1:0-10059 GCA_964408265.1 uncultured Syntrophorhabdaceae bacterium | reverse complement strand
TGAATTCGTATAAAATTGAGGTTGCCAAGACCCTGGTAAAGAGGGTTATAATATCGTGAATAAAAGTACATACCCCCAATGAGTGGAGAAGGAGAAGGATATGGTTGAACTCACGACAGAGCAACAAGATATCAAGAATGCGGCACGGGAGTTTGCCGAAAAGGAATTCCGCGACGTAGCGAGGGAATTGGAGGCAAAAGAGGAGTTTGATGACCGGCTTTGGAAGAAGGCAGCAGAAAACGGGTTTCTCGGCGTCTTCATACCGGAAGAATACGGCGGCCAGGGTCTCGGCCACTTTGAGCAGTGTCTGATCCTGGAGGAGTTTTCCCGCGTGGACCTCGGCATCGCCCACCAGATGGACTCAACGTTCTTCGGCGCCCAGTTTATTCTCTTCAAGGGGAATGAAGAGCAGAAGAAGAAATACCTGCCGCCCGTGTGCGAGGGCAAGTGGCGGATCGGCATGGCATCCACGGAACCCGAGGCGGGCAGCGACGTGGCTTCCATTTCGACAACGGCGGTCAAGGACGGAAACGACTACGTCCTGAACGGAAACAAGGTGTTCATCACGAACTGCACGACCAGCGACTTCCTCGTGGTCATCGCTGTGACGAACCCTGATGCGAAGAAGAAACATGAGCGGTTGAGCGCCATCCTTGTCGACACCAAGAGCCCGGGATACGAGGCCACAAAATGGCACGGCAAGCTCTCCATCCGTTGCTCCACAACGGGCGAGGTAGCCTTCAGCAACTGCAGGGTCCCGCAAGAGAACCTCCTGGGGCAGGAAGGCAGGGGTTTCTACCACCTCATGGACTTCTTTAACCATACCCGCCTGGGCGTGGCATCCTTCGGCGTCGGTACGGCCCAGGGCGCGCTGGATAAGGCAATCGCCCATGTGAAGAAGAGGAAACAGTTCGGCGCAACTCTTGCGAGCCTCGGTGTGGTTCAACTGAGAATTGCCGAGATGGGGACACTCGTTGAGGCCGGGAGAAGCATCCTGTACCGGGCTGCCATGAAGAGCGACGCCGGCGAACTCGACCCGGCCCTTGTTGCCATGGCGAAATGGTACTGTTCCGAGATAGCGGTGCGGGTGGCCGACGAAGCTGTCCAGCTCCACGGAGGGAGCGGAATCCTTTCCGAGTACGACGTGGAACATTACTGGCGCGATGCCAAGGTGCTCGAAATCTTTGAAGGTGCCAAGGACGTGGAGAAGATCCTCGTCGGCAGGAGACTGCTGGGTCTTCACTAAACTCTTCTTTTTGTCGTAAGATTTTTTATTCCGGGGTCGGACGAACGGTCAGTCCGGCCCCGGAGTTTGATACTTTCGGGCTATCTGAAGAGCAAGACTGGCAAAAGAGGGTGTTTTTGTGACCGGCCGAAGGCCTGTTCGGCGCCGCGTCTCTGCGCGTCCTAACCCGCCTTATGCCCTCCGACGTATATTCAATACGTCTCCGGTCAACGGGGCCTCACCCTGCTGTCACCGGGCACAGGCGCAGCCCATCGCACCTGTCACCTTCCACTCCACGCCCCCGCCCCCTTCGGGGACAGGTCCACTCACGCCGGGGTTTCCGCATAGGCTACGGAAACCCCGGAGTCGTCGCGGAAAATACAATTGGATTGGCGCTGAAGCGCTTCAATCTTAAAGAGGCATGGTCGCCTCGCCTATCCTGCCTCGGCAACCATAGGGATCGTCCATGGTCCTCCAAAAGGCGGAGCTCATCGCCCTCCAACTCACCGAGAACCAGCAGAGACAGGAGCTGGATCCCATAGGTCTGGCTATCGCAATACCCAACCGGACAACATACGGTTCACGGTGAACCGTATTTCACAGATCCTCGGAAAGTCAATACCAACGCCGCTTTGCACGGTATCGCTCCTCAAACTTGAAGATGAGATTCAAGAGGCTTGTTCGCTTCTAAGGGCCTTGGTACCTTGACGTCATGTAGCCATGATGCTATAATTACTTAGCTACTATTGGAGGTTACATAATGTTAACAGCAACGCGACGAGCAACGGTGTATTTGGACCCCGACCTACATAAAGCATTGAGGCTAAAAGCTGTCGAAACATCCCGGTCGGTATCGGACCTCGTAAATGATGCGGTAAGAGAAGCCCTTGCCGAGGACGCGGAAGACATCACTGCATTCGAAGAAAGAGCTGGGGAGCAAGTGATCAGTTATGACGAAATGGTCAAGAGACTGAAGAAAGATGGCCGAATATAGGGTCTATTTCAAAGAATCTGCTGAAAAAGACTTCAGCACCATCCCAAAGAAAGATCTCCAGAAGATCCTCCGTCGGATAGAAGCGCTTGCTCAAGACCCGAGACCGCAAGGGCATGAGAAGCTGACGGGGAGAGAAAGATACCGGGTCCGCCAGGGTCACTATAGAATAGTCTATTCCATTCAGGACCAGGAGCTTACAGTATGGGTTGTGAAGGTGGGGCACAGAAGAGGCGTTTATCGATGAAGCGAACAATTGGACAGACCGGATCGGCGATGAATGGCGCTTGTCTCTCGGTGATGCTGTTGTTCGCGCTGCTTTTCAGTTTTTTTTCGCCATCCCCGGCAATGGGTGCAGAGGACCGGGGGAACATTGTGGAAGAAGAGATATGGAAACTGGAAGAGGCTTACTTCACTAACCTCTACAGGGCCGACTATGGAGGAATCCTTGCCCTCGTTCACCCGCAGTTTTTGGGTTGGCCCGCCAACCTGCCGAAGCCTATCGGCCAAGAAGAGAGTGCAGAGTTCATGAAGAGGCTCATTCCTCAGCCCACGCAATGTATCGTCAGGATTGAACGTGCCGGTCTGCAGCAGTCGGGAGATACGGTATTGACGCAGTATGTTCTGCATGTGGACTGCCCGGAAGCACCCGGAATGGTGAGAACAGAGTCATCGAGGATTACCCATACATGGACCAGGCAGAAGAGCCAGTGGAAGCTCCTGGGAGGTATGAGTGTCGACATCGAAAAGGAGTAGGTCACGTCCCATAGCCGCCGCTGAGTTTTGTGTTATACCTGACCCCCAAGACATAGGAGCGTGATGTGGATCAACAGAGCAGCCATGGAGTACACCCTAAACCCATGTTGTCTTACAACCGCCTTGCCGTCCGTGCAACGACGCACTGCATGACCGGGTGTGCAATAGGGGAGGTCCTTGGCCTTGTAGTTGCCACCGCGGCCGGATGGGGGAATGTGCTGTCTATCGTTATTGCGATCGTGCTGGCCTTCGTTTTCGGCTATTCCCTCACCATGCTCCCGCTATTACGCTCGGGGATGGCCTTTCGGATGGCAACACGGTTGGCACTTGTTGCGGATACGGCGTCGATAGCGTTGATGGAGATCGTCGACAACCTGATCATGTTGTTGGTTCCCGGTGCAATGGAAGCCGGCTTAGACACAATTCTGTTTTGGACGAGTATGGCACTGTCCCTGGTGGTTGCCTGGGTCGCAGCATTTCCACTTAACCGGTGGTTGATAAAGAGAGGCACGGGACATGCTGCGCTTCATTCACACCATTGAGACGATGAAACAGCATAATGACCGGATGCAGCCTACTAAAACATAAGGATATAACCATGAATAAGACTATTGACCGAGGATCTCTCTTTGTGGCGGCTATCACTCTTGGGTTGTTCATTGCCGCACTTTTTACCAAGGGACTGTCACACGACCTGTTCCTGGAGGCGGGCGTATTCCTCGTATCCGTTAAGCTCATCATTATGGCATACAGGAACAGTGTGTCCGTTGAGCACCTGGATAGAAAACTTGATACCATATTGGCAAGGCTGTCGAAACCCGGCGATAAGAACGGAGATGCGGAGGGCAAACCCCAAGACCAGTCACATCAAGAGTAGCAGCTGGTCCGGGTATACCGCTGCATCTGACGGCTCGGACATGAACTTTGCAGGTCGAAACATAGGAGTATGAGATGAAAAAGATAGCAGCAGTATTATTCCTGTTCTTATTCGGATGTGTCGGCATCCCTGAAAGAGTGAAGCCCGTTGATAATTTCAAATTAGAGAGGTATTTGGGCACGTGGTACGAGATTGCGAGGCTCGATCATTCTTTTGAACGGGGTCTGACCCGGGTAACCGCCCATTACAGCATGAGGGATGACGGCGGCGTAAGGGTGTTAAACCGTGGTTACTCTGAAAAAGAAAAGACGTGGAAGCAAGCTGAAGGGAAAGCATACTTCGTTGAGGGGACAGACAAGGGTTACCTGAAGGTTTCCTTTTTCGGGCCCTTCTACGGTTCATATATAGTATTCGACCTTGACCATGAGCATTACCGCTATTCGCTGGTCTGCGGGCCGGACAAATCCTATCTATGGATCCTGGCCAGAGACCCTGAAATAACGAAGGAACTGAAGGACACCCTCACGGCAAAGGCAGCGGCACTCGGCTTCGATGTAAGCGGATTGATATTCGTTGATCAGCGCTGATCGTCCGCAGTATACGAATCTGATGGGAAAAGCAGGTGATTTCTTTGCTCGGCCTGGCTGAAAGATGAAGATCGAACGTCTATATCCGATCTGGTTTGTCCTGTGCGCCTCGGCAGGCGCGATCATCGGGCGCATGACCGGGGATGGTATAATCCGCGGCCTGATTGCCGGTATGCTGGTAGCTGCCTTGCCGCTTTTCCTGCTGGTTCTGGTGAATCTCCTTTTGATGCTCTGGAGACCAAACCTCCCAACCTGCAGCTGCCGTCAGTGTAACCAGAAGGGCTATAGGTACATTGACTCGGCTGACGGCCATCAGACCGGCGTCTCTGTTCGATTCGGGTGCCCCCGATGCGGGAGGCTCTACGAGTTGTCCCGTGACCGGTTCAATGAGCTTACGAATGATGGTCGCACTATTCCCTATATGTACCATACGAAATGGGGGCGGTGGAAAGAGGCAAAGGCCGAACAATCTCCGGCAGTCAATGTTGCCGGGCGCACCGTGCCTGAGAAGTAGTGTTATGCCGGGAAGATATTGACAACCCCATGATTGAGTCGCACAAGTAAGTGTATGGAAACAGTATCTGATGTGAAAACAGGAGCAGACATGAAGACCACAAAAGAAGTGCTGGACAATCATTTGACGTCTTTTGGCAAGGGAGACCTGAACGGTATTCTCTCCGATTATGCGCCCACGGCAATCCTCTTCACGCCCACGGGGCCGCTGGTGGGAGTCGATGCTATGAGGCCGTTATATGAGGGGCTGATAGCAGAGTTCGCAAAACCCGGTTCTTCCTTCGAACTGAAACATCAGTCCATCATAGGTGAGTATGCCTATATTCTGTGGACCGCCGAAACGGCCGAAAACAAATACGATCTGGTGACAGACACCTTTGTTGTGAAGGAGGGCAAGATCGTTGCCCAGTCGTTTGCGGCAAAGATTCTGCCGAAAGGCTGATATCCCGTTCGCCGCCCGTGAAACATTCCGCCTGGCCGCCTAAAAATCAGGCTCCCGCTGAATTCGTTGTGAGATTTTGGAGGTACCCGACCCCCTAACACCTGCTTCAGCTATGTCCGGGTGCAGAGTGAGATGAAGCCGACGCCGTGCTTTTGGACGACGACCCGGAGCAGAAGGCAGAGAGGAGACGCTCGGGCTTATCGGCATTGCATTTGGGACAGCAGAGCTCCTCGTTGCCTTCGCCGCTTTTCTGGATAACTTCGAAAGTTTCCTTGCAGTTCCTGCACTCATATTCATAAATAGGCATGGCAGCTCTCCTTTCAGCACCGAAGTCGATTCGACTCAAAAGAATACCAGAAGTCAGGACAAAAGGGAATAGGCGGGCCCTGAATCGGCCTGCGCCGAGCCTTGCGGGATTTGCTCGACTTTGTGGAGGAAGAGTAGTAAGTATTTATGAAAACGGGATGACTCAACGAGGGAGGCAGGCATGAAGAAGACTCTTCAGGATTTGCTGAGAGGTTTAAGCAGCAGTCTGCCTGACATCCCTTTCCGGGTAAGGTTCTGGGACGGCGAGACGGAGACCTACGGCAGCGGCGTCCCTGTCTTCACCCTTACATTAAAGACCCTGGACGCTGCGAAAAGGATCTTCAGTAAAGGTACCCTCGGTTTCGGGGAAGAATATGTTGCCGGCAACATAGATGTGGACGGTGATTTCCAGCAGCTCATCCGTTTGGGCATCGACCCCCGCTTCCAGAATATGAAGCCCTCCCTGAGAACCAAGGCCGCCGTGCTGCTGCAACGCCTCAAATCAGCCAATACTCTCAAAGGATCACCACGGAACATTGCCCATCACTATGATCTGGGCAACGAGTTCTACGAGTATTACCTTGACGAAAGCATGACCTATTCCTGCGGCTATTTTCGGACCGAGCAGGATACCCTGGAGAAGGCACAGCAGCAGAAGTACGAACATATCTGCAGGAAACTTCAGCTCAAGGAAGGGGAAACCCTTGTAGATATAGGCTGTGGATGGGGAGGCATGCTGCTCTATGCGGCCCGCTGCTACGGAGTAAGAGGCGTGGGGTGCACCCTTTCGCCTCATCAGGCTGACTACGCAAGGGCCAGAGTGGCCAGGGAGGGATTCGAGAAGAGCATCTCCATTCTCCTTGAAGATTACCGGAACATGGATGGCAGGTTTGACAAATTTGTTTCCATCGGTATGTTTGAGCACGTAGGCAAAGGTTTTATCCCGACTTTTGTGGAAAAGACGAAAGCTCTGCTTAAACCGGGCGGAATAGGTCTTCTCCACACCATAGGCAAAGAGCGCTATACTACCCACGATCCGTGGACAATGAAATATATCTTCCCGGGAGGTTATATCCCTGTGCTTGATCACGTGATCCGCACCATGGGTGAACGGGAACTGGTCCCCCTTGACATTGAGAACCTCCGCCTCCACTACGCAGTGACCCTCGATGAGTGGAGCAAACGGTTCGAGGCGAAGACAAAGGAGATTAAGGATTTGTTCGACGACAGGCTTGTCCGTACATGGCGCATGTTTCTCAACGGCAGCGCAGCAACTTTCCGCTGGGGTGAAATAAGGCTCTTCCAAATACTTTTTACCAACGGATTGAATAATTCGCTGCCCATGACTCGTGAGCATGTCTATCTGTCTTAAGTTGAGGCAGCATATAAAAGGAGGCTATGAAATGAAGAGGTACTTAACCGTTGCGGTCTTGCTGGCTTTTCTAATAGGCATTGCGGGGATGGGCTTCGCGGCCCAGGAGTCATACCGGGGAACAGTGGCAAAGATCGACGGATCAAAGATCACCGTGAAGGATGAGAATGGTGTTGACAGGGTTGTCACGGGAGATGTATCTACCCTCAAGAAGGGAGACAAGGTTACCGTGAAAGGCGGAAAGGCCGTGAGATCAGGTGCTCCGGCAACCAGCCCCCGGCTTGACCCCCAGCCCGAACCGCCAAAGCCTGACGGAAAGCTGAGTCCCAAAGTCAGCCGGCAGCTCAATCCCCAGCCTGAACCTCCGATGTCTGACGGAAAGCTGAGTCCCAAAGCCGGCCCGCAGCTCAATCCCCAGCCGGAACCTCCGTTGCCCACCGGGAAAGTAAATCCCGACGTGAAACGGTGATAAAGAGGATCTTTCGCCTTCGACCGGCTATAGGCACTGCGATGATGGGGTAGTTAGAGGTGGACGATCCGTCCTTTATGTCTTGACGACCCCTACGTCATCCGCCTGTCCCCACCGCCTGAAGAGATGAGCGTCGATCCCGAACTGGTCGAGCACTTTGCCCACCGTCTGGTTGATGATGTCGTCGACCGTCTTCGGCGTGTGGTAGAAGGCCGGCACGGGGGGAAGTATGACCCCTCCCATCCGGGTGACCCTCGTCATGAGGTCGAGGTGCCCTTCGTGGAGGGGGGTCTCCCGCACCACGAGGACGAGCTTCCTTCTTTCCTTGAGAGTCACGTCCGCAGCCCTGGAGAGGAGGTTGGAGGCGAAGGAGTTGGCCACGGCGGAGAGCGACTTTATCGAGCAGGGTATGATGACCATGCCGTCGACCTTGAAGGAACCGCTGGCGAGAGGGGCTCCCATGTCGTCCACGTCGTAGACGAGGGTCGCCAGGGATTTGATGTAGTCCATGGTATATTCCGTTTCTATCCCGAAATTCTTTGCGGCCCCTCCCGTCACCACAAGGTGGCTTTCAATGCCGCAGGCGCGCAAGGTCTCCAATGTGCGGACGCCGTAGACTACACCCGAGGCTCCCGATATGCCGACGATAATACCGCTCATTCCTCACCTCCTTAGGATTCCTAAAATGCCTTGCCTGTCACCACTTCTCGTTATCGATTTCCCTCGTTCCGGCGTTCACACTATATCTATACCACCCTTTGCATCGGCTGAACAAGAAACGTGGGTTTCCCAGGAGGGGCAGAAAACTTTACAGGCATTAAGAAAATTGCCTCTACCAAAGAAACTGTACACCACAAAATGTGATTTTTCTGGCAAAATAGACAAGGAGAGGAAAGAGTAAGGAAGATCAACTGAATGGAGGTTGTAATGAAGAGAGGGATAGCAATAGTGGCAGCGGTGATATTCATGGTCTGTGCGGTCAACTGTTATGCGCAGTCTCCGGGAGGGTTGGCCGATGAAACCTTTGCCAAGGCTACCCAGTGGCTCCGCCAGGAGAAGCTCTCCATCACAAAGACGGCCGCTCAAGCCTTCATCAACAACTACATCATTGTAGAGGGCGAGGGGCTCCCCTCCAAAGATGCATCGACATTGGGACAAAAGAGGCTCACGGCTCTCCGTGCGGCCGAAGTCGTTGCATACAGGAGACTGGCAGAACTTCTCGACGGGGTGGCGATTGCAGGGGACAGCACGACCAGGGACCTTGCGCTCAAGTACGATGTGGTCCGCGTTTCGGTAACGGGATTCGTGAAGGGTGCCCAGACGATCTACCGGGAATACAACGAAAAAGAGGAGACGGCCCTGGTCCTTCTGAGGGCCGGCATGACAGGGCCGGGCAGCTACGGAGAAATGGTATATTCCAAGATCATAAAAGAGGCGAGTGCGAGCGGTGAATTGTTGCTGCAGAAGGAAAAGAAACAATTCATCGCGCCCAAACCGGCCATTCTGGAGGCGAGCTACGACGGCCTCATAATCGATGCGACGGAACAGAGCTTCAGGCCTGCGCTCATCAACAGGGTCTTCACCCTGAAAGGAGAGGTGCTGTACGACCCCTCGAAGGTGCAGGAGAAAACGCTGGTGGAACATGGCTGCGGCGACTACGCCAACAGCGTGGAAAAAGCACGCTCGGCACTTCAGACAAGAGGGACGCAGAACCCGCTGGTGATCAAGGCTGCAGGCACAGTGAATCCTTCAGACCTGAAGGTGGGGGATGACGACGCGGTAAAGATCTTTTCCGCCGATCAGAAGGCCAATTTTCTGGGCACCGCAAAGGTTGCCTTCGTGTTAAAGTAAAGAGATGGGACGCCTTTACTGGGTTCTCTTCGCAATAGCAGCCGTTTTCTGCACCGTCGTCTCTGCGGAGGAATTGCCGGGAACGGTGGCGGTTTTGCCCTTCGCCAATGAGACGGAGGAGGCGAATATCAATGTCATCATGCGGCGCTCCTTCTACAACCATTTCAGCTCGAAACCATACAGGCATGTTGAACTGAACGTGGTGGACGAGAAGGTCGTGAGCCTCGAAAAATCTTCAGGCAAGCCTCTTTCGCAGACAGACCCCAGGGATATCTCTGCGGCCATAGGCTGCGACGGGCTGATTTATGGCAGAGTCATTGATTTCAAGAAGATCTTTGCCGCCGTCTATTCACAGCTTTCTGTTGAGGTTGAAGTCTGGATGATCAATACGAAAACCAACGCGGAGGTTTTCAGGGTCAAGGATTCCGTCACGTACCACGGGGGGTCGGTCCCCACCACACCGCTGGGCGTGATAATGACTGCCGTCTCTGCGGCGATGAACATACGGGACATCCAGCAGGTGAGGCTGGTCAATGAACTCTCCTACAAACTGAACGAGAAGATCCCCTCTCCCGAAGGTGTGGCCGCCCAGGCGGTACCGCCCATCAGGGAAGTGCTCACCACTGTGAAGGAGAGCCCCTTCGGCAAGGGGCAAGTCACCAAGGTGGGT
>CAYOYU010000116.1:0-15582 GCA_964408265.1 uncultured Syntrophorhabdaceae bacterium | reverse complement strand
GTCATAGTATTTTCACAGAGCCAGAACCTTGCTGGCAGGTCCTTAGTGAGTTCTTCCCGGTCCGATGGTGCAAAGCTATTCTGCTCAAAATCGGTTTCATCCAAGCTCGCAGCATACTCCTCTTTGGTAACCAATAGTGTTCTCGTTATTATAGGCTTTGATTCAACTATCCTATCTGTCCAGTGATCGAATGAAACCCGCTCGGCCTTTAGCCTCTCAAATAAGCTGTCCAAGATTACCATCGAAGCCCGTTCCGCCTCTCTGGGTGTCACGCTTACGTTTCGCGGAACGATGGTGATTGCGAAATCAGCGCGGAAGGGACGATGTTTACCAGGAATGCGCTTCTTAATAGCCTGGACTGGAAGACAATAATACATACCAAAGTTGTCATCCTGGATTAGAAAATGATCGACCCAGGAGAAACTGGACCTGTACATTTGAAATCGGTTCGTTGGTGGTTTTGAATAAGCGAGCTGTGCTTCGGGAGTCCACATATCGGAATTGAGTGTATGCCCGAAGATCGGGATTACATGATTCTCGCTATCATTGCCCGTAGTAAACACCAAAAGTACAGGACATCTGCTTTCGATATAGTTGTACAAGTAATCGTCGACTTTTGCTGGCTGGATAATAGAGAGATTGAAATCCCTCAGAACCTTCTCAAGATCTTTTCTATAAATATCTTTGCCCTCATTCAGCCTGACAGTCTTGTGGTCAATCCCTAATGCAGAATTGATATCTTCGGGTTCTATGGCCCGAATAGGGTGTAAAGCCTGGTTGTTTACGGCCATACAGAGAGCTGCATGGGCGCAAACCGATGTGATTCCGTTTTGCTGATAGAAGGCAGTTCCGGTAATGACGAAACGATGGACATCGCCCGCGTTTCCCATACCCACCTCACAATCAAAGCTCTTATATATGTGAAAATAATTGTTTAGCAGAAGAGAATAATAATCATTACCGTCAATGGTATGCTTGTAACGAGGCAGGGCAACGACGGCGTGGAAAAGGTACGAGTGGGGACTTCCAGAGTGCGGTGTGAAGTTGATAAGCACCGCACTTGACAAGAAACTCTTATCCGGCAGCCGCTTCGCCTCTTCCACTTTTCCTATTTTCTGAGAAAGAAAAGTGAACCTATGAGCTTTTATATCGACCGAGTTGGAGTGCAGGGACTGCAGGGCAGAGACTTCGCGAGCAATGCTTGCATACGATGGCGGCAATTCTTCGATTACAATCGTCTCAACTTCCATCTTTCTCATGAGGGAGCAAAGCCTATGGAAGGCCCTGTTCTGCCTTATGCCGAGCCGCTCATCCAGGCAGAACTCACGCACAAACTCGAAGAAGGACTCTCCTTTTCCAGCAGGTCGACATGTCGGAATCAATTCTCCCTCCTAAAGAAAGACCGGCCTCAGATGCTATCTGGGCCGGTCGCTACAGTTGCCTGAATACATTGCTACCGTTTTATGGACCTCCGCAAAGCAAAATTATTCTTACGTGCTTCTTCTTCCTCCCGAAAAGCCTTGTTGAGAGCAGTAGATTCTGACCTGCTTAGCGTTATTTGCAGGTCCTCGGGCTTGATTCGGGACAGACCTTCCAATAATGTCACATCCCCATCCTCCTTTACTCTTCTGCCCATGTTGCCTCCTTTTCACGTAATGCGACACCCCCACATGATAGACCGGCGGCGCTGCCCCTGTCAATAGAACTCTCTTACTCCTTATCTTTACACATTATCATGGACGCTCTTTTTGTCAAGTGAATAGTGCTTGGCCCTGCAGTGCTCTTTGTTTAGAGATCTACTCTCCAGTCCATCTTTTCGTCCGATGGGCATTTGGTATCTGACAGTTAGTAAACCTCTCATGTTGTTGATCACGTGCAGCCCACAACCTCGTGGGTCGTTCAAAGATGACCTGAGCCGCAAGTCCGGCGCCGGATTCGAATTATGCCCTGACTGAATTGGCTGTCCATGGGCACCCCCTTGCCTTTCGGCGCTCCGGGAACCTTCTCTCTTGTATCCATAATTGACGGGTTACAAATAAGCCCTTATATCGAGTATAGCGAAGAAACGATAATGGTTACCCTCGCTCATCCTTTCCAAAGGTTTCTAATGACCTCTCTTGCATATTCGCGGCTACAGAATTCACAATCGCTTCGTGCCAAACGGTATTGCCTTAACCGGAGCACGGGTGACGACCATGGACTAATCCTCCAGTAATTGAAGACCTTCTCCCTCTCCACTCTAAGCAAGCGAAGGACAGTCTCTATAGCCAGGTAGGTTCCGGCAAGAACGGAAACAAAAGAGAAAGGAGCGAGTACTTGTCGGCCTTCGTCGGTCCTGAGCGCCTGCTGCCCGCACAGTGCCTTAAATAGGGTGTCGTAGGCTGTGCCTATAATCGTAGAGGGCTGTATGTCCGGGTAAAGGGCGTGAATTTGTTGTGCACTCGCTTCCGTAATAAACCCCGACTGCACGTCCTTTACGGCCACCCCTAACGATTCGGCTACATGGGTCTCCCTATTCCGTTCCTGTTCCTCCTCCCGGTAGACGCAACACAGGCACTCTCCTTGAGTAGGCTGTCTACTGAAATGAAGGACAACTTCGCGAACGTCCGTAGTCGACGCATCGTAAACCTCTCGCGGTATTTCAGTTTGAAGATTTCTGCGCACTCTGCGACTGTCTACGGCAACTATCAACCGTTCGAGCCAAGGCCCACTCGACCTACCTTCAACGGCGTCCAGTCTTTTTACATGGGGCACAAGGTCGAGGTTCTTGAAGAAAGGCTGGGCAACTCGGCAAAGACATGGCGCCTTGTCCGTTCCAATGTCGGAGAGCTCAAAGAACGCACATCTGTTCAGATTTCCGTCTCGGACTCGCTTCGGATCAACCACGTGGAGTCGCCCATGCACGTTGAAGTAACGCAGGGCGAACAGAAAGCCATTACCTATGGCGCCTGCGCCCGCAAGGTAAGCCTCGCCGACGAATACTTTCTCAGACAGAACGGAAGGGTGTTCACCCAATAGTTCATCATAGGCGATTGTGATCGTATCACTGCCCGTCAACTGCGCCTCCTTGACGGCTGTTCTTATGGAAACCGCTGCGGCATAACACGCGGCAAGCAGGAGGATCACGGGATGAACATCGACTATCTCGCTGTCGCGTTGTGGATGCTTTGTAATAGACATTGCCTTCTCGGTCACTGAAACAAAGACGTAAGGGCCCGATGAGCACGGGTCGACGTTTCCGATTACGATCTCCACGGCCGGACTCTCGACCGTACAAATTGTCGCTTTGGAACTCCGTACGGTCCTGTTGAGCAGTTGCTGGGTAAAACCAGCGAGAGTCTGAGACGTTGCATCCGAACCATCGTAAGTGATGAGTACGGAGATATCCAGCTTTTTGGCGGCCTCCTCCTCGTCTATCCCGAGGAGGGCGGCAAGAGTCTTCGCGTTTTCTTCCATTGCTGTCATTTTCATGGTCTCACCCTGTAACAGTGCTCTATAAGCGAGGCGGGAACCTTGCGCCACTTGTTATCCTCAGATAGCCGGAAGACTGCTGCGTCTTTCTGAAAAGAAACCGCCGTCGTCCGTAGACCGAAGGAGGGTAACACTAGGGAAAGCGCTCCCGCATGTCTGACGATGGCCCACCGGTCGTCCGCCGGTGAATGAAACGCCAGGTTGGGATGGGTATGCACTTGAGCAGCGACCATTAGTCCTTTTTCCCGCAGATACCTCATAAGGGCAGATATACTTTCCCGGGGTATTCTGAAATAGTCACTCTCCGACTCCTGACCAGGCACGTAGACTTCGGCCACTATGATTTTATCCTCGTCGGCGCGACCTAGCCATAAGACGACGCTTTCCTTCTCGCTACGCCCTGCATCATGAAGAGGCAGCAGGGTCATCTCGATGCCGTTTGCAGATATTTCGATCACGGAGTTCATACCTTTGTCTTCCTCCACGCATGCCATATCTGTGTTGCTATGCCTGCTAGGCTATCTTCATCCCTATTCTTGTAGTTCTCCCATCTGTCCCCTGTATGGCTTGGATGAGTATGATACTCTCGTATCCCCCGCATGCAAATGAACGCTTTGCCTGTGACGGAGTGCGGGCCGTTATTGAAGATTCCACTGGGATCTCTCGGGAGTTTGACCAAAGGACCTCCATCCATGGACAGCAGTTGGACAGAGGGGGGGATCTCATTCCAGTTGTCACAAATCATACGCACTCGTAGGTCCGGACGGTCTTCACCTGAAAACCCGAGGTCGACTATCGGATATTGGGTATCGAAGACCGTCCAGCCCCTCAGATCAGCCAGTCTGGCAATTACTTCTGCCTCTTTCTCAAATAACGAGCGGGACAGCAACTCATGCATTGCCGCCGCCTCCTTCAATGGGTCCGTAATCGACTTCGACCCGACCACTGAGATTGTTTTCCTCGTAGTCTGCCTCAATGTTTATTTCTCTGTTGCCAACCATTGCCACCCAGTTCGTCGTGTCAGTTATCCCGAGATGCTGAGCTGCCTTGTGAAGTTGCACCCGGACCTTCTGGTGTATAGGGATCTCTTCGAACCCGTGGTTTGGGTAAACACCGCTCGTGGTCACAACGGAAACGTCAACAAACTGTTGCTTGTTCTCGTGATCAGCCATTTTTCTTCCTCCTTCTGACAGATTGTGTCAGTGTCTTTCTCTTTTAACCCCTTTAAAGGGCTCGCCGTTAGCCTTCTGGTCCATAAACCGCCCTGTGTCCGAATCTCGTTTTGTCCATCGTCTGGTCTTCTCGTCGTATACCTGAGATCTGTCTCTCACCGATCCGTGACGGTGTCCATCGCCGCAAGGTTTGTTGGTCGCCATTCTCTCACCTCCTTTGTTTTTTCTATCTACAGGACACACCCGACGTCTCTGTCAATATTATAAGCTTACATAGCTTACAGTGTCAACAAAAAAAATTACATCGTCTGTGGATCTACCGGAAACAAGGTATCCATGCGGATCTTCGCCGCAATGGGGTTAATGTCAAAGAGCTTAACAAGCGCGTTTCTAGCCTCTTGTCGCCGCTCGGATCTAAACCCCCTGCCTCCCGTCTCGCCCCTTTCGATGAGAATAGAATCTAATGCAATGTGCACTAAGGAACACGACCTTATCTTACTTAGTTCCCCGCTGCAGATCGTCTCGATCCCTTCTGATTCATAAAATGGACGTTCTGCAAAAGGGTTATGAGTTACACGATAAGTCTTCATTTCGTGCCTTTATCCTTCTCTCTCTTCTCAAGGAACTCCTTCAATTCCTTTGCCGGTACGTCGATCATTCGGCGAAAAACAACGCTATACTGAGGATCGGCAGAAGCCAGCCGCTTTATTTCGTCAACGGGTGGACGACTGTCGTAAATCTGAAGGTCCTCGACCGACGTATCCAGTATAGAAGCCATCTTTGAGAGAACTTTCTCCGAGGGGTAGCGCCGGCCTAACTCGATGTCTGATACAAATGCCGCTGACACCTCGAGCCGTTTCGCCAGATCCCTCAATGATAGGTCCTTTTTTTCTCTCAATTCCCTAATTCTTTCTCCTAATTTCTTCATGGGTACCTATGTGTAAGCTTACGCAGTTAGCCTCGGAATGTCAAGCAAATTCTTTGGCCTTTTCCATCATCATACGATTGTTGTGACGCAGTTTCGGAGGTAGGACTTATAGTTTCTCCCTCCGTTGTATCACAAGCTCCGTCGAAGCAGTCTCACGGAACAGCTTGGGCAGCTTACCCATTCAGCTCACACTGACGTTGGAACAAAGCTAAATAGAATCTTGCAGCTCCGTTATAATCCTTGTCACCATGCTGATCAGACCTTTGACCCATTCTGTAACGTCTGAGACAACAAAATATCCGGAAGCAATTAATGACCAGCACGAACAATACTCAGACACTCATGCTTGTCAAGAAACTCGCCAGCAACCTCTGGATTTCGCGGGAGCAAGGCGCTCACTCACCACTTCTAGGGCTTCACACCTCACATTTACGGGGTAAAACATTACAAGAAGCATGCAGACGAAGCATGATATGGCGAAGAAGCCAAAGAAACTGTGCCATGAAATCGGCGGAGCCGCCGGTCCTAACGGTAACCCTTTCAGATTCTATTCCGAGCACCTTTGCGTGCAGCTTTTGCAAGCGCTTGCAATACCTTCATCCACTCACGGGTAAGATCGAGCCCATTCAAAATGAGAGACGTATTCGGACTGGCCAGGTGCTGTTCGTTTCTATTGCCTTTGTTATGACGGCAACATACAATGTGCAAAAATACACCAGCAAGTCTTTTGGATCGCGTCAGGGGGAATCATGGAACAGCAGATCGGTATTACCATCAGAACCGCATTTATCGCGAAGCGGATAGCGCAATACTTGGCTGCTGCCCTCGGAGATGGACCCGAGCCCAGCTCATCCAGCCCAACTCTCCTCCAGGGTGATCCCCGTACACTCTTAATAAAATCCTACTGTCAGTGCAAGGGCGGCCTGTCGTACGATAAACTTAATCTTTTTGCCCTAAAACGCGTATTGATAGAGTGTGGACAGCCTGGAGATGTGGCTCCCGAAACCATACGGGCAATTTGTCCCGAGACGACCGAAGACGCCCCGACTGAGGCAATCCAACGGGACCTAACCGCCTACGCAGAGAAGTGTGGCGACGCATATAGGGAAATTTCTGACAGTATTAGACTTATTCTTTTGCACTTAGACGTACTCCTTGCGCTTCAACCGCAGGACAATGTAAACGAAACTCCCAATACCGAGGAAACACCAATGAATGTGGAAAACGGCCCTCCAGTAGCGGACAAATCAGTGCCTACCACGCTAATAGGCAGACTCCGGCAGGAATATCTCAACGCAATGAACTCGATTGATACCCAGTCGGGTGAAGAGATAAAGTCAGGACAAGAAATGAAGGGAATTGTCACCTTCATGACGGCATTAAACAAGCTTTCTGAGATTCACGAGCAACTGTCAAAATTCTATGGTGCCTTGTTCCGGTCTTCGGATGTACTAAAACGCAACGATTCCAAGCGGCTGAAACAACTTGGCCATGACATGTTACCAACTCTGGATCTTTTGAAGGATGTTGACTTCGATGATGAGACGAAAGAAAAATATGTTGTCGCTCAATTCCACAAGCTAGGACTGCATGGCCAGCACTGGTATCTTAAAGAGAGGTTCTTGCTTGAAATAAAATATATGCTTGATGCCCTGTCAATCCTTGTTGAACCCGAATTCATGCCAGTCGTAAGTGTTGACTCATCCTCGGAAGACGAAACCGACAGATATATTCCGTCTGAGGTAAAATTAAACGTATGGAGGCGAGATCAAGGCAAGTGCGTTCAGTGTGGTAGCAAGGAAAAGCTGGAATATGATCATATTATTCCTGTTTCAAAGGGGGGCAGCAACACGGAACGCAACATCGAACTTCTTTGTCAAACCTGCAACAGGAAGAAAGCCGCGGCGATTCAATGAATCCGGGGCAGAGCTTAACATGGAGGGACTTGAAGCGCTTGAGCTTAGCAACAAAAGCCCGAGTGAACTCGACCGAGTAAAAGAGCCAGTCTAATAGTTGTTCATCACGCTACAGAATCTCAAGAATTTCTTGTCCTCCCCGCTTTCTTGGCGTACCATAGAGAGACAGGCAAATCCGAATACCCGTCTCAGGCATCAGGCACGGCACAAATATAGAAGCCTACTACCAGTTCCAATGCCGTGCATCAGTTCGTGAAGGCGTCCGCAGGGGTGTTCCTTGGACAAGAGCGATAAGAAGAAACTCAGCGAAATAGACATCTGTGATCTCTACATCACGCCCGCGATCAAGGAAGCGGGCTGGGATCAGTTGAGGCAGATCCGGCGGGAGGTAACGCTTACTCCTGGCCCCATCGTTGTCCGGGGCAACATGTCATCTCGCAACAAGAAAAAGAAGAAATTTGCAGACTACGTGCTCTACTGGGAGCCCGATTTCCCTGTCGCGGTAGTGGAAGCCAAGGACAACACCTGCACCGTCAACCACGGCTTGCAGCAGGCCCTCGGGTATGCGGGTCTCTTGGAAGTGCCCAGCGCATTCAGTTCAAATGGTGATGCCTTCGCGTCCCACAACAAAGTGCCACCGGACGGTGAAGACATTGAAACCCAATTTCCCCTTGAGAACTTTCCTCCTCCACACGACCTCTGGGAACGCTTCAAGAAGTTTCGGGGCATTGCAGATAAATCAGAGAGTCTTGTCCTGCAACCCTATTGTACAGATAGCACCGATAAGGAGCCACGTTACTACCAGGCTGAGGCGATCAACCGAGTCGTAGAGGCGGTAGCCAACGGACAAAATCGTCTCTTGCTTGTTATGGCGACAGGTACGGGCAAGACCTACACAACATTTCAGATCATCTGGCGGCTATGGAAGGCGAAATTCGTCAGAAGGGTCCTCTTCCTTGTCGACCGCAACATTCTTGCAGACCAGACCCTAGTGAACGACTTCTAGCCCTTCGGGTCAGTGATGACCAAAATCAAGAACCGGAAGATCGACCCGGCCTATGAAATCCACATCGGGCTTTACCAGGCCATCACGCGTCCCGATGAAGAAGACAAGATCTTCAAAACCGTTTCCCCCGAGTTCTTTGACCTCATCGTGGTTGATGAATGTCACCGGGGAAGCGCTGCCGAGGACTCTACCTGGCGAGAAATCCTTGAATATTTTAAGGGCGCTATACAGCTCGGCATGACGGCAACGCCGAAGGAGACAAAGTACGTTTCGAGCATCACGTACTTCGGCGCGCCCGTCTACACGTACAGCCTCAAGCAAGGCATTGAAGACGGTTTTCTCGCCCCATACAAAGTCATCCGTATCGATATCGACAAAGATATGGATGGATGGAAACCACCCCCCGGCATGATAGACGATCTAGGACAGGAAATCGAAGATCGTATCTTCACCCAGCCGGACATGGACCGAATTCTTGTTCTCAACCAACGGACAAAGCTGGTTGCAAGACGGGTCATGGAATTACTCAACGCAACGGACCCATTCTCGAAAACTATCATCTTCTGCGAGGACATCGACCACGCCGAGCGCATGCGTTCAGCCATCGTCAATGCCGCAGGTAAGCTCGCAATCGACAACCCTAAATACGTGGTACGTATCACCGGCGACAGCCCCGAGGGCACGGCAGAACTCGACAACTTCATCACGCCCGAAGAGAAGTTTCCTGTTATTGCCACCACGTCAGAACTGTTGACCACCGGCGTCGATGCGAAGACCTGCAAACTTATTGTGCTGGATAAGATTATCAAGTCTATGACCATTTTCAAGCAGATCATCGGGCGCGGGACCCGTATAGACGAAGAGTACGGCAAATACTTCTTCACCATCATGGACTTCAAGAAAGCCACTGAACTCTTCCGGGACCCCGAATTTGACGGAGAACCGGTAGTCATCTACGAACCCGGTGAAGGCCCTATAGTTCCGCCCGACCCTCCAGAAGAACCCGATCCTCCCGAGGAGCCCCCCGATAATGGGTGTACGAAGAAAATCTATGTGAGCGGCGTCCCGGCCAAGATCATCGCCGAGCGCATAGAATACATTGGCCCCGATGGCAAACTGATTACTGAATCCTACCGGGATTTTACCCGCAAGAAGATAAAAGCGGAGTTCGCCTCGCTCGATGATTTCCTACGGAACTGGAACTCTTCGAAGAAGAAGCAGGCAATCATAGATCTCCTCGAAGAACATGGTATCGTTCTGGACAACCTTGCCGAAGAAGTCGGCAAAGACTACGGTGACTTCGATCTCATTTGCCATATTGCCTACGACCAGCCTCCGCTTACCCGAAAGGAGCGGGCCAACAACGTGAAGAAACGCAACTACTTCGCCAAGTATGGGGAACAGGCACGCGCCGTAATCAACGCGCTTCTTGATAAGTACGCCATCGAGGGCATAAGCAGCATAGAAAACGCCAAGGTGCTGAAGCTGAAGCCCTTCACGGATATGGGCACCCCCATGGAAATCATCAATCAGGTCTTTGGCGGCAAAGCCAATTATGAAAACGCCATCCAGGAGCTTGAAAAAGAGTTATTTGATCAGGAGAAATCGGCATGAGCAATATTTCGGGAATCATAAAATCCATCCAGGATATTATGCGCAAAGACGTTGGTGTCGACGGAGACGCCCAGCGGATCAGCCAGCTGGTCTGGATGTTCTTCTTAAAGATCTTCGATGACCGCGAAGATGAACTCGAATTGCTGGAAGACGACTACAAATCCCCATTACCGGAGGATTTGCGGTGGCGGGCCTGGGCGAAAGGCCCTGAAGGCATGACTGGTGACGACCTCCTCGATTTTGTGAACCTGAACCTATTCCCCACCCTGAAAAACAAATTGACCATCATCGGTTCGACCGGTAAACGGGCGCTGGTGGTGCGCAATGTCTTTGAAGATGCCTACAATTACATGAAGTCAGGCACTCTGATGCGTCAGGTCATCAACAAGATCTCCGAGATAGATTTCAATACCGCCAATGACCGCCACACCTTTGGCAACATCTACGAACAGATCCTCAAAGATTTGCAGAGCGCAGGCAATGCTGGGGAATTCTACACGCCCCGGGCGGTGACGACATTTATGGTCGATAGGGTCAATCCGCTGCTAAACGAGTCCGTGCTCGATCCGGCCTGCGGCACCGGAGGATTTCTTGCAAACGTCATCGAACACAAGCGGACACGCTTCGTCAACTCACCCGACGACGAGGAAACGCTTCAAGCCTCCGTTCATGGCGTCGACAAGAAATCACTGCCCCACATGCTCTGTGTCACCAACATGATCTTGCACGGCATCGACACGCCGACGAACATACGGCATGACAACACATTGAGCCGCCCACTTCGCGACTACGGAGCCAAGGACCGCGTCGATGTCATTCTTACCAACCCGCCTTTTGGCGGCATGGAAGAGGACGGCATCGAGAACAACTTTCCGGCTTCGTTCCGTACCCGCGAAACAGCCGACCTCTTCATGACGCTTATTATCCATCTGCTCAAAGACCGTGGCCGCGCCGGTGTGGTGCTGCCCGACGGCTTTTTCTTCGGTGAAGGCATGAAGACCCGACTCAAGGAGAAGCTGCTCCAGGACTGTAACCTTCACACCGTCGTGCGCCTGCCCAATGGCGTCTTCAACCCCTATACCAGCATCAAGACCAACCTCCTATTCTTCACCAAGGGCAAGCCGACGGCGCATATATGGTACTACGAACACCCCTATCCGGAAGGAGTGAAGAGCTACAACAAGACCAAACCTATGCGCTTCGAAGAGTTTCAGCCAGAAATAGACTGGTGGGGAAACGAGGCCGATGGATTCACCGCAAGAGCCGAGACCGACCAGGCATGGAAAGTCTCAATTGACGACATCAAGGCCCGCAACTACAATCTTGACATCAAGAATCCCCACGTTGGCGAGCAGATCAACCACGATCCCGAAGTGCTGCTACAAAAGTATGCGAAGCAGCAGGAGGAGATTTCTAAGCTGCGGGAACAACTCAGAACCATCTTGGCCGAGGCGATGAGCAACGGCGGAGCGGCGTAGATGGCAAACCCGATAACGGACAACATCCATATTTGGAGTACAGCCCAAATTCCTAAAGCTAGTAGTGGTAAGGGTAACGGCAATGGCTCAGCTCAGAACGCATACGGCATCAAGAAACTGCGCGAGCTGATTCTGGAACTCGCTGTTCGCGGTAAGCTCGTTCCCCAGGACCCCAACGACGAACCGGCAAGCATGTTGCTGGAGAAGATTGCCAAAGAAAAGGCACGGTTGATAAAGGAAGGCAAAATCAAGAAACAGGAGTCTTTGCCCGAAATCGATGAAGGTAAAGAGCGATTCGAAGTTCCCGATAGTTGGGAGTGGGCGAGGGTTGGTCAAATTGCTCAACACAATTCGGGTAAAACCCTTGACAGTGTACGTAACGCAGGACCCTTACGGGAGTACATCACAACATCGAATTTGTACTGGGGCTACTTCAATCTGGACGAGCTAAAACAAATGCCCATCTCGGATGAAGAGCTTGACAGATGTACGGCAAAGAAAGGCGACTTGCTTATTTGTGAAGGTGGTGAAGCGGGCAGAGCGGCTGTCTGGGAATTTGCACACAATGTTTGTTTTCAAAACCATATTCATCGAGTCCGATTGTTCTGCAACATAGACCCGTCTTACGTCTACAGAGTATTCTTGAAAATGAGCTATACAGGCGAGATAGATTCCTATCGAAAAGGTGTTGGGATTTCGAACATGTCAGGCAAGACGCTGGCAGCCATCCCAATACCCTTACCTCCGCTTGTCGAACAGCACCGCATCGTCGCCAAGGTCGATGAATTGATGGCTCTCTGTGACCAGTTGGAACGGCAACAGGACGAGAGCACTGCAGCCCACCAAACCCTTGTTCAAACCTTGCTCAATATCCTTACCGATGCAGCCGATCAAGAAGAGGCTGCCGAAGCCTGGAACCTTCTTTGCGAACATTTCGATACTCTTTTCACCACGGAATACAGCACCGACCAACTCAAACAAACCATCCTCCAACTCGCCGTCATGGGTAAACTCGTTCCCCAGGACCCCAACGACGAACCTGCGAGCGTATTACTGGAGAAGATCGCCAAGGAAAAAACACGGCTAATCAAGGAAGGCAAGATTAAGAAACAAGATCCTTTGCCTGAGATTACAGACGATGAAAAGCCGTTCGAATTGCCGGATGGATGGGGGTGGGCAAGATTCCCGGAGATTGGTCAATTCGGGCGTGGAAGATCTAAACACCGACCTCGCAACGATCCGTCGTTATATTCGCATGGCAAGTATCCGATGGTTCAAACTGGTGATGTCGCCAGAGCGAACGGAGTGGTCGAGACCTATACGGCACTGTATAACGACAGAGGGGTGTCGCAGAGCCGCATGTGGCCCAAAGGAACGATGTGTATCACAATAGCAGCCAATATTGCTGACAGTAGCATCTTAGGTTTTGATGCCTGTTTTCCAGACAGCGTCGTAGGGCTTATCCCCTCCCCTGAGTTCAACGATGCCAAGTATTTTGAGTACTTCATGCGAACAGCGAAAGAACGTTTGGCAGATTTTGCCCCATCTACGGCGCAGAAGAACATAAATTTGGGAATTCTTGAAACGGTTTATATCCCTCTACCTCCGGCTGACGAAATCAAGCGAATCGTCGCTAAAATCGATGAACTGATGGCCTTATGCGATACCCTCAAATCGCGCATTAGTGACTCCCAAACCACTCAAGTCCATTTGGCGGACGCCATAGTCGAACAGGCGACAGGATGAACGAACATACAGGGGTCGGTGATTCTGTATAAGGCTTATGAACCACAATTCCATTGACTCCTGAAGGAGCCCGGGACAGTTGTTGAAATATAAAAAGGGCTCGGCAACATGCAATCACTCCGGCTGAGACAGATAGGGCAAAACGAAAGCAAACTCTTTAAGAAATCTATGCTCAAAGGAGGCAGAGATGGCCTTGACATCATGCCCAGATTGTGGCGGAAAGGTGAGCACAAGAGCCTCTGCATGTCCCCACTGGAATCACTTCCGGCGTTCCTTGGTTCTCCATCGATCATTTCTATGCTACATCATGACACAAATGAGTTAAAATGAATCTCGTATTTGAGAACCCAATGGAGAGGTGAGATACTGTATGCGAAAGGACGATAAGATGCAGATAGTTGGGAAACACTGTATATTTGATTACTCACTATCTCCGGCCCAGGAGGCATTGGCAAAAGAGGCCACAAAATACATTGACAAAAGAGCGATACCATTCCTGTATTCAACCCTGAATATTCCGATACCGGTAAATAACCTGAGGGTGCTTTTCGAAGATATAGGTTCGTATACGGCATGCTACGTGTGGCCGGACGATGTCATGAAAATCAACCCGAAATACTTTAAGCGCAACGACTTAGGAGTATTAATTCATGAGTGTGTTCACCGCACACAATATACTTCTGACATGAATGCCGTTAAGCAAAGGGAAACGATCTACGAGGCGGTGGCCGATTACTACCGAATTGTTCTATCAGAAGACAAAAAGGGTGATTATTATAGTGATGAAAAATCGCGCCTAGTAGAAACATTCGATAAGGAAGAACAATGGAATTCACTATCTGAATTTGTAGCCCATCTTAGGCGCCTATCTAGAAATGAAAATTTCGTAAAGGAGTTGAACGACGCCTTACGGTTAAATAATGTAGCATTTATTGATAGCTTCTTCGTAAGCCGCTTCAATGGTCAAGGTTGGGGTAAATTATTGGAGAACTATGCAAAGAACAGAGACCAAATACTAAAGGCAAAACCGGAGACCATAAATCGTTACCAATATTTTACTGAAATGGACTAGAGCATTCGAGGAGGTGCACATAGTAACGTAGGGCATCTCCAAATTCCCTTTGGTATTAAGAATGAAGCCCTTTCTCCAGACACATATGAAACCCGTCACCTTGTAATCGATCTCCTTTCATAACGCAATGCTTTCCTCTGGCACATCACGCATTGCTATTGTGCTTTGTTCAACAGGCTTTCGGAAAACAATGTTTAGAATTTCAGCCAGCTCTCTTTTGAAACTTGGATAATCAGGCAGCATAGGAAACTATCCCACTTCGAGAAATGGATGTCTACTTACTGTGAAGTCAAATTCCTGGAGAGTTATAGCACACTCGATTACGAAATCAATACAGTATCTCACATTATCTGCATCGGGCATAGTATCTTGACGACGATAAATATGGTAGTTAGTTCTGCCCGCAGCCCACTGGACCGTAGGAACAAGCAATCGAAATTTGGTGTATTTGCGATAATCTATGCCTAAACTTATGATTCTTATGGCATCAAGCAGTACTTGGTTCTCGCTATTCATGAGATCAACAACTTTGGCGAGAGCAGCGTCCACACCATTAACAACCTGCGTAAGCATGGCGACGAATGGCCCCATGTCCAACCCCGCAATCCCGGGCCGGTGGAGATGGCTCGTTACGTCCGTCTTAGCTGGTTGAGACGTACGTCCGAAGTAAAAAGGCGAAATGCCGAACATTTCTGTCTTCCTCTCCTCGTAATCCATAATGAGCTGATCAAACGCAAGACTAACCCTGTCTAATGAATCGGCCCGCTCGTTGCTTTGGAGTAATTCCTGAGCTTCCTTTAACGTACGCCTCGCGTTTTCGCACTGAATAAGATCTATTAGTGACAATTCCGAATAATCAATCCCAAATATTAGCGGCGTATTTTCGACGAAGAAATTCGTCACACTTGCTCTAAACCCTTCGATATCGAACTTTGAGGGTCGGGTACCATGATGTTTCAGCTCCACCCTTGCGCTATTTAAGCGCCGCATTGACTCTTTTTGTGAAAGTTCTTTCTTTGACTTCTTCAGAAGATCCCAATACTCCATGAAGGAGACATTCGATTTCCCAGCATTTAGGTGTTCTGAGGCTAGTTGTAGAAACAACTCCACCGAATCGTGAAACCATAGTATAGAAGCTGAGCACAGGGGTTCGGGCTTGAGCGACTGCTCTATAGCAGT
>CAYOYU010000115.1:0-15673 GCA_964408265.1 uncultured Syntrophorhabdaceae bacterium | reverse complement strand
TTCCGAGGTGACCTGCCTGCTTGAGTACGGTGACGGAATAATCCTTGTCAGCGACGGTGTGAGCCAGGCCGGCCTTGGCCACCAGTACCGCCTCGACTGGTCTGTCCAGGGTGCCTGTGATTTTATAAACGGGTGTCTTGCCCGGAATACAGACCTGAAGGACGTGCCCCCCAAGGTCCTGGAACGGGTGCGGGAGATATCAGGCTCAGGCTACGGCGATGACACAACCTGTCTGGCCCTCTTGTGCCGACAGGGGCGCACCCTGAATGTCCTTACCGGCCCCCCCCAGGGTAAAGCAAAGGACCAGCGCCTGGTGCGCCAATTCATGGAGAGGCAGGGCATGAAAGTCGTCTGCGGGTCCACGACGGCGGAGATGGTGGGCAGAGTTCTCAATGTCCCCGTCCGGACCATGGGGATTTCGGAATCTTTCCACAACCCTCCCGAATACAGGATAGAGGGAGTTGACTTCGCTACAGAGGGCGCAATCACGCTCAACCAGCTCTACAACATCCTCGAGGAAGATTCTCGCAGGCTCGAGTCGGGTTCGTCGGTTTCGGAATTATACAGGCTCTTTCACGCTTCCGATACGATCAACTTCATCGTCGGGACGGCAAGGAATCCTGGCCATGCCAATATCGTTTTCAGGCAGATGGGTATATTCCCCAGGGAGATAATCGTGAAATTGCTGGAGGAAGAGTTGAAGAAGATAGGGAAACTTGTTAGTGTGGAGTACGTTTGAGGCACAAGGGCCCATCCCGATGTCTCTTAATATAAACAATTTCAGAGGAGATTAAGATGACGCAAGAAATGCCGCAGGATTTTTTCAACGCCGCCGACTACTTCATGGATCGAAACATCCGGCAGGGGCGGGGACATAAAACCGCCGTCTACACTGAGGCGCGCAACTATTCCTACAACGACATTCAGAAAATGACCAACAAGACTGCCAACGCCTTCCGGGAATTGGGCGTTCGCGTTGACGACAGGATCATGATCCTCATGCTCGATGTGCCCCAGTTTTACGCAGTTTTCTGGGGGGCAATGAAAATAGGGGCTGTACCTATACCGGTCAACACCATGCTCACTCCGGATGATTATGAATACTATCTCAACGACAGCAGGTCCAAGGTGCTTGTTGTCTCCGAACAGTTATTGCCCACAGTGACGAATATCGTGGGTGATCTGCTTTACCTCAGGGACCTGATCGTCATATCGGATATCCACGGGGCACATATCCCCTTCAAACAGAAATACAGGCACGCTCCCGCCACCCTGAAGACAGAATACACCACCAAGGACGACGTGGGGTTCTGGCTTTACAGTTCGGGGTCTACGGGCTCCCCCAAGGGGGCCATCCACTCCCAGTACGACATGGTGGTGACTTCCAATGCCTTTGCCCAGGGTGTCCTCGGCATCAAAGAGGACGACATACTCTTCTCCGCAGCCCGTCTTTTCTTTTCCTACGGCCTTGGAAACGGCATGTACTTTCCCATGTCCGTCGGTGCCTCGGCGGTTCTGAATGCGGGTGCTCCCACGCCGGAAAGTGTCTTCAGGCACCTGGAACGTTTCAGACCCACCGTATTCTTCGGTGTGCCCACGCTGTACGGGCAGATGCTGGAATACAAGGAGCGCCAGGAACGCGAGACGGGCAGGAAAGGGGACGCCAACAGCAACCATGAGCTTTCGTCGGTGCGCGTCTGCGTCTCCGCGGGGGAGGCGTTGCCTACGGATATTTACTACCGGTGGAAAGAACGTTTTGGCATCGATATCATCGACGGTATCGGTTCAACGGAGATGCTCCACATCTTTCTCTCCAACCGGCCCGGAGAGATCAAGCCGGGCTCGACGGGCAAACCGGTGCCGGGATATGTATTGAGGCTGATCGATGATGAGGGGCGCGATGTACCCCAGGGCGAGATCGGTACGCTCCTCGTCAAGGGAGACAGTGCAGCCCAGCAGTATTGGAAGAAACGTATGAAGACCCGTTCAACCATGCAGGGTGAATGGGTCAATACGGGCGACAAATACTACGTTGACGAGGACGGTTTCTACTGGTGCGCAGGGAGGGCCGACGACATGCTGAAGGTCGGCGGCATCTGGGTATCGCCCGTGGAGGTGGAGAACTGCCTGAGCCAACATCCGGCGGTATTCGAGTGTGCTGTTGTGGGACGGAATGATGAGAAGGGGCTTGCCAAGCCGAAAGCCTACGTAGTCCTGAGGGACGGTTTTTCTCCTTCCTCGGAACTGGAGGAGGAACTGAAGAAGTGGGTGCTTGAGAGACTGGCCAAATTCAAGTATCCCCGGTGGGTCGAATTTGTTTCGGAACTCCCCAAGAGTACGACCGGCAAAATTCAGCGGTTCAGGCTGCGGTAAATTGGGTAGAAAAGGTCGTAATTGGTTTATTTTTTTTATACAATGGAAATTCAGATAAAGTTTTCTGGATTTCCGGCAGAATGGTTGTATAATCTTAGAAAAAAAAAATTGCGGGGGTTAACTCTCATGCAAGAAGTCTCCTTAACGATCAATGACCGCGTTGTAAAGGGAAGAGAAGGACAGACGATCCTCGAAGTGGCAAAGGCGAACGGGATTGACATTCCCCATCTTTGCTATCATCCGAAGATAAGTAAGACGGGCGCATGCCGTGTCTGTATGGTAAGGGTGAATGGAAAGGCCCTCAGGGCTTCCTGCGTGGAAGCCGTAGCAGAAGGCATGAATGTTGTCACGGAAGATGAGGAGATTGTGAAGCTCCGCAAATGGATTTTGGAACTGCTCCTGACGGAGGGCGGTCACAACTGTCTATTCTGCGACGCTAATGGTGCTTGTGAATTACAGAACTTGTGTCAGAAGTACCAGATAGACGAAAAACACTACGTGGCCCGCTACACCAAGGAAGTGGACTACGAATCGAGCAAGGCTCTGAAGCGGAACGAGAATAGATGCATCCTCTGCGGCAGATGTGTGAAAGCCTGCAAGGAGATCCAGGTCACAAGCGTATGGGCCTTCGCTCAGAGAGGAAGCGAAACCCGCCTCGTTGCCGACGACGGAAAAAAGATAGGGGAATCGAGCTGTGCCAGGTGCGGACTCTGTGCCCAGATGTGTCCCACAGGCGCATTGTGGCTCCAGCCGGTCCTCGGTAAAGGTCCCAACTGGGAGCTGAAAAAGGAATCGAGTATATGTATTTACTGCGGCGTAGGCTGCAAGATAGATTTTTTCACCAACAAAGAAGGTCTTCTGACGAGGGCCTACGGGAACTACGACGGTCCCAACGAGGGGCACCTTTGCGTAAAAGGTCGGTTCGGCTTTGATTTTGTCCAGAACAGCAAGAGGCTCACAAAACCGCTCATCAAAAAGGAAGGCCGCTTTGAGGAGGCTACCTGGGACGAAGCCCTTGATTTCGTCGGGCAGAGGTTGTCAGCCGCCAAGACTGCACACGGGCCGGATGCCGTAGCGGTCCTTTCATCGGCCAAGTGCACCAACGAAGAGAACTACCTGATGCAGAAGTTCACGCGTGCCGTAATTGGCACCAATAATGTGGACCACTGCGCGCGACTCTGACACAGCTCTACTGTTGCCGGTCTGGCAACAGTCTTCGGTTCCGGCGCAATGACGAATTCCATCAGAGAGGTTCCCCTGAGTGATGGATACCTCGTTATCGGTTCCAACACCACCGAGAACCATCCTGTTCTCGGTTCCATGAGCAAAGGGCAAGTCCAGAATAACGAAAAGAAACTGATCGTCGTCGACCCGAGGGAGATCGAACTCTCAAAGTTTGCCGACTATTATTTCCAGATCAGGCCGGGTACCAACATCGCAATACTCAACGGGTTCATGCACGTCCTCATCAAGGAAGGTCTCTATGATAAGGACTTTGTCGCTGCCAGGTGCGAGGGATTTGACGAGATGGCAAAGACTCTCGAAAAGTATACGCCTGAGTATGTGGCGGAGATCTGCGGTCTGGAGAATGCCACGGACATTGTTGAGGCTGCACGCCTCATGGCGGGAATGAAGCCTATGGCGCTCTACTACTCCATGGGTATCACCCAGTTTGTTTCAGGGGTGAACGGGGTAAAATCGACGGCCAATCTCCAGATGCTTCTGGGAAACATGGGAGTCCCGGGAGGCGGGGTCAATCCGCTCCGCGGCCAGAACAATGTCCAGGGTGCCTGTGATATGGGCTGTCTGCCCAACGTGTTCACCGCCTACCAGCCAGTAACGAACCCCGAGGCCAGGGCTAAATTCGAGGCTGCCTGGGGAGTGTCGGGATTGTCCGCAACACCCGGTCTCACCCTCGTGGAAATGATGAATGAGGCACATGCAGGTCGCGTGAAGGCCATGTATATTATGGGGGAGAACCCCGTCATGTCAGATCCTAACCAGCACCATGTTACGGAAGCCCTGGAAAATCTCGACTTCCTGGTGGTCCAGGACATTTTCCTCACAGAGACAGCCGCGCTCGCCGATGTTGTCCTGCCGGCCGTTGCCTTCCTGGAGAAGGAGGGAACGGTATCGAATACGGAACGTCGGGTTCAGCCGATGCACCAGGTGGTCAAACCTGCGGGTGAAGCAAGAGATGACTGGTGGATCATTACTGAAGTGGCGAAACGCATGGGTGCAGGCTGGGCCTATAACAGCCCGGAAGACATATTCGAGGAAATGCGGAAAGTCACTCCGAGCTACGCCGGCATCACCTACAAGAGGATTGAGAAAGAGCTGATCCAGTGGCCATGCCCGACTACAGAGCATCCCGGGACGCAGTACCTACATAAAGATAAGTTTTCCAGGGGACTGGGGCTTTTCACGGCCATTGACTATACCCCTCCTGCAGAGGAGACGGATCAGGAGTATCCCGTTGTATTGACCACAGGCCGCCTGTTGGAGCATTTCCATTCAGGCACCATGACGAGGAACTCAAGAATCCTGGATGAGATGGTACCCGAGGGTTTTGTAGAGATGCACCCTGATGACGCTGCCAATTACGATATAGCCGACGGAGAGATTATCTCGGTTTCCACCAGGCGTGGCAGTATCAGGATAAAGGCCAAGGTTGCAAAACGGTCGAAGAGGAATGTCGTCTTTATTCCATTTCATTTCTATGAGGCCTGTGCAAACAGGCTTACCATAGACTGTCTCGACCCCATATGCAAGATCCCGGAATACAAAGTCTGTTCCTGCAAGATCGAGAAGATTCAGCCGTAAGTCCGGCTGGGCAGGTAACGACGAAGATCCGGGTAAGGCGGGCATGCCTTAGCAGGAACCCCGGCGCAGAATGTTCCGCGCCGCGCAGTGCCCGATGAACGGTAGCAGTCATTCGGCTCACCGTTTTGAGATAGGCTGTCTAAAATCATAAAAGGAGGGGTTCTATGGATGTAAAGCTGGACGCACTAATACCCGCTGAAATGGCTGCAAAAGGCGAGACGGTAGGTGTCAACAAAGCACACATGAGTGTGGAGAAGACCTTCGCCCTCGCCATCCTGGCCGGTGCATTTATCGGACTGGGCGCAATTTTTGCCACGACGGTGCTTGCCGGAACAGGCGGCATGCTCCCCTTCGGAGTGCAGAGACTTCTCGCAGGACTTGTCTTTACCCTCGGTCTGATACTCGTCATCGTCGGCGGGGCCGAACTCTTCACTGGTAACAACCTCATCACCATGGCGTGGGCGAACAACAAAGTCGGCACCGGCCTCATGGTGAAGAACTGGATCATCGTCTGGATCGGTAACCTCGTCGGTTCCCTTCTTACGGTGGTGATCATGTATTTCGGAGCCCAGTACATGTTCGGAAATGGTGCGATCGGCGCGACAGCCCTGGCCATAGCCAACGGCAAGGTGCAGTTAGGATTTGTTCAGGCCGTAGCCCTGGGGATCATGTGTAATGCCATGGTCTGTATGGCTGTCTGGCTTTGTTTCAGCGCCAGAACGACAACAGACAGGATCCTGGCGATTATACCCCCCATATCGGGGTTCGTCGCGGCCGGGTTTGAGCACAGTGTAGCCAATATGTCCTTCATACCGATCGGTCTTTTCATTAAAGACGGCGCTCCTGATGCTTTCTGGACGCTCATCAAGAAAACACCGGCCGATTTTCCTGCACTCACCTGGGGCAGTTTCTTTGTGAATAACCTGATACCCGTCACCATAGGCAACATCATTGGCGGCGGCGTCATGGTGGGTTTGGCGTACTGGTTTATCTACCTGCGCGACAAAAAGTAAGTTTCAGAATAGTTGGAGATCAGGGCTTCTCAGGTTTCGAAGACCATCTTCTGCACCTGAAGCCCTTTGATCTCCCTCAATCTGCCTTCTACGGCGGCGTATGATGCCTCGTCACCGAAAAGTTCGAGCAGGATAAGCCCGTTCGGTGAACAGAGCGTCGAGTCAACTTCATGGAGACCCAGACGGGTCTTTATGTTGCAGCCGCATTCGGTGAGCACCTTCTGTATCTGTGACGCATTTTCTACCCTGTTTGTTACCATTATGCCCAGTACGCATTTTTTTGCCACGGTAAGCCTCCTTTTCATACAAAGATCCCTAGAGCTATAGCATGGAGCCGGCTAAAGAATTCGGTGGCTGCCAGTCTTTCCTCGTTGCCTGTGGCTTCTTCAAAGCCGGTGTCGAAGTCGACAGTGCCCAACAGCGTGGCCCCGAGGTCCGATAAACCCCCGTTTCCTTCGGAAACCCCCGATAGCTTCATATTCTCGATTACTCCGAGCACGGGCACACCGATTTCCTTGAGCAGGGATATTTCTTTTCTCGTTACCTCCGCAGCCACTTTCGAGCGTGTGGTCACTTCGAGAAACTCGGCACGCCCAATCAGCCTGATCACATCAAAGGTGGTGTCGCCGATACCAGGGGGCATATCGATGATCAGGTAGTCGAGTGAGCCCCATTGGGTTATGGCAAGAAGCTCGATTATGGCGTTGGAGATATCAGGACCCCGGAGAGGGGAAGGGTGGTCGCCGGAAAAGAAGATTATGGACATGAAGGAGGTGCCCATAATTTGGGGGAGTAAGCGCCCTTTCTCTTCTTTTGGCATGGCGCCCGCGGCACCGATGATCACATGGCAGGAAGGGCCCGTGAAGTCGAGATCCAGAAGGCCCACTCTCTTACCCTCGTGCGACAGGCTGAGAGCCAGTAGGGAAGCCGTAGAACTCTTCCCCACTCCTCCCTTTCCTCCGGAAACAGTGATGATCCTTTTCACATCCTCGAGCCGTCTGTCGATTACAGCGGGCCGGGGATCCATCAGTTCTCCCCCTCTATGGAGTCGATCGAAACCCCCCGGCCCTTGGTCAACTGGAAGTCCGGGCTGCCGCATGCCGGGCACTTCAGGTATGTACGGGCTATCTCGGGGATGAAATGTATGGCCTCGCTCTGTACTTCCTGCAGCCCTCTCCTGTCCCGGTGAAAGGTCCATTCCCTGCCGCAGGTCCTGCAGGTGAGGAGGCTTTTCTCCTCTTCCACCTGCACGGTACCGATCGGTATCGGCAGTTCCAGGGCTCCGCGAAGACTTTCAATGGCTGATTTGAATATGTCTAAATCGATCTGCTGAAGTTCGCCGACCCTGACTACCACGGTGGTGACCTGTGTGAGATGATTCTTCTCCGCCTCCTTCATGACCGTTACGATGACAGACTCTGCCAATGCCCATTCATGCATCGGTCACCCTCCCTTTGTGCGGAAAAACGGTTATTCTGCCTTGGCCCGGACATAGCCTGCAGACATTATCAGGAAAACATAGACGGTTACCGGCCATACGGGGTGGACCACCTTGTGGAGGCCAAAGAACATTGAGAAAGCGAGGATGATCACTGTCCCCAGGAGGGCTGCAAAGGCATAGGAACTCTTTTTCTTCTTAACCAGCCACCCCGCAGCGACGATGTAGACGATGGAACTGAGTACCACCGCTATCCAGGTTACCTCGCGGAGTATCTCCTTCACGAAGAAGCCAAGAAGGAGGGAGACGATGCCGATGGCGAGGGTAGTGATCCTTGACACGAGCAGAAGCCGCCTGTCATTCCCTATCTTTGCCAAGGGAGCGATGTAGCCCTTGACTGCGAGAGTCGTAGCGCCCATGAGGAATGGAGAGCCGGAACTCATCAGGGGAGCCCACATGGCGATAAGAAAGAAGATGGCAACAAAGGGAGGGGTTATGGAGAGAAGCATGGGAAGGGCAGTAAGGGACGGAATCTGCGGGAACAGGAATTTTGCCGCGATGCCGCAGAGCGCCGCCATGACCACAACAGGTATGGCGATGAGGTTCCCTATGAGGATGCCCTTCCTCCCCTCTTCGATGCTCCGGGCAGAGGAGGCGGTGTTGATTACGGGCTGTGCCAGCACCCCCAGGGTAAAATTGATATAGGCCCAGCTCAATGCCTGGGTAGTTCCGAGGTCGCCGAAGACGCTGAAGTAGTGGCCCTCTCGGGCCATCTGCGCCAGAGCCCCGGTGTTAAGAATCGTGTATAGCCCGCCCAAGAATATGCCTATAATGATCGCTGCGATATGGATGAGATTCGTGTACGCTGTGGCCACAAATCCGCCCATGACGTTGTAGAGCGTAAAGACCACTGCGGTGAGAAGCATACCCCCCGCGAAGGAGATTTGACCCTTCAGGAGCACTGAGAGGATAGCGCCACCCCCCACTATCTGCATGGTCACGACCCAGATGGAAAAAATGAGCTGGAGGATGCCGGCGAGCCCGGCGGTCTTCTTGTCGTAGAGGTTCCCCACAACATCCAGGATAGAATAGGTCTTCTTATCCTTTATGATCTTCGGCAGAAGGAGGGCCGTGATGCACATGGCGACCCAGATACCTGCCTGGAACCAGAGCGCACTGATGCCGTGGATGTAGGCTCCCTGCGCCATGCCCACGATGGATACTCCCCCGATCCACGTGCCCGCTATGAGGACGGAAATGAAGGGAACCGAAAGACCCCTTGAGGCAACCAGATAGGCCTCAGAAGAACGTGATTTTCTCGTCACAAAAAGGCCGGTTGCCCACAACAGGATGATATAGCCCAGAATTGCGATGAGGTAGATGCCTGTCATGGCCTCATTTCTTCTTGAGGAACTCCTCTATGCGCTGTTTGAATAGGGGCCTCGACGCAAACTCGGCAACGTAGAACCGTTCCTTGTCGAGGTGAGTCTCCAAGCCTGTGAAGAGGGCATGGTTCACGAGGTCCTTGAAGTGACGAACTGTCTCCATGGGCAGGGCTTCAAGCTGTGCAATGAGCTGCGTAAGCTTCCCCTCCAGTTCCCCATCGTCGATAACGAAATTGACGAGGCCCAGCTCTTTTGCTTCCGCCATTGTTACGGTCCTGGACAGGAGG
Organism: uncultured Syntrophorhabdaceae bacterium; assembly: GCA_964408265.1. Taxonomy (GTDB): domain Bacteria; phylum Desulfobacterota; class Syntrophorhabdia; order Syntrophorhabdales; family Syntrophorhabdaceae; genus CAYOYU01. The sequence goes on along the minus strand of CAYOYU010000115.1, from coordinate 6,354 downwards.
TAGAGTTCATTGAACCGCTTCGCCCCGACGAGCCTGGAGAGAAAGATGCTTCCTCCCCCGTCCGGAGTGAGCCCGATGCGCCGGTATCCCATGTTCATAATGGTCCCTGTCGTGGCGATGGTCAGGTCACAGGCAAGAGAAAGCCCCACGCCGGCGCCCACGGCAACTCCTTCCACCACGGCGATGACAATGGCGCTCATGTTTCTTATGAGCTTGATGCTCTCATGGAGAATTCCTGCCTCTGCATCGATGAGCGCCTCTGCATCGTCGGCGTTCTTGAAAGCCACAATGTCGCCGCCCGAGCAAAAGGCTTTGCCTGATCCCCTGATGACTACGAAGGAAGCTTTCTTTGCCTCCGCGTGCTTTAAAGCTTTATGAAGGCCCGTGAGAAGTTCCATATCCATGGCGTTTTTCGTTTTGGGCCTATTGAGCGTAATAGTGAAGATTCCTTTTTCGAACGACTCCAGCACTGCTTCCATACCTTCCTCCGCCTCGTCGATTTGTATGCGCTACCTCGTGTATGATTAACCATCAGGGGGAATTTTTCAACACAAAAAAGGTCCGGCAGGAATGGGTTGACGCGAAGGTCGGGAAAAGGAGAAAGAGACTTCCGGAGGCTGTTTGTTATTGAACAAACCTCTTTGCCATACTAAAATAGGGTCAATAACTTAAAATCCATAATGTTTTGTTGAAATCTGCCGGTTCCAGTGGGCGGAAGAAGGTATCAGCTTCGTGAGATGCATAAGGAAGATGCTGCTGTTCTGCGTGATTCTCGGTCTCTCTGTCCCGCTGCCCGTCCTCGGGGCGGACCTTTCGGGAGGCCTTCCGCAACTATTTTCAGGGGCTGAAAGTTCCCTCCAGGCAAAAGCTTCCCTCCCGACGGGCGCTGTAGAGGTATCCGTCGATCTTACCTTGATAGACCCTTCGGGTCCGTCATTTCCAAGGATAAGGGCTGACCTGCCGGACAGGCAGGTGGTGTTTGCAAAAGACAGGATCGAAGAGAGGGGCAGCGGAAACTACACCTGGTTCGGCAGTATAGAAGGATACCAGTTGAGCACCGTAGTGCTGACAATGGAAGGCGGGAGCCTTACGGGCCATATCAGCACGACTGATGGCACCTATTCAATCATCTCCCGGGGAGGCAATTATCTGGTTGCGAAATCTGATCCCATGAGGGTTGCGCCCCACGGCAACGATGGTCTGGTGATGAAAAGGCCACGCACAGGAGGGGAAGGGAGGGTGCCTTCTTCCATCAGCCCGCTCACAGCACCTGAGAGCGGCGACCAGATCGATATTCTCGTTCTCTACACGGAGCAGATGCAGACTAAGTATGGCAACGGCATAGCTTCCGTCGTCCGGAACAGTGTGGACCTTGCGAATGCCGCATTTGGCAACAGCGGGGTCAACACGCGGCTGAATCTTGTCCATGCCGAGTTGTACACCGACTATTATGCTTCCGAATCAACAGATATTGCGGGGGCGCTCAACTGCATCACCTACGACCCCCATGTGGCGATGCTGAGGGATCAGTATAGTGCAGACCTCGTCTCTCTGCTCAGGGTTCATCAACACAGTGAGTCTGGCTTACCCTGCGGCATGGCATGGCTGATGGAGACGTTGGACAGCAACGCTGCCGACGGAGCTTTCTCGGTTACGGAGATACGCCGCGAATCGGAGGCCAATCCGTACTACTGCCTTGACATTACCTTTGCACATGAAATAGGGCATAACCTGGGGTGTGAACATGACAGGGAACACGCGATTGGTCAGGGTGCCTACCCCTTTTCCTACGGGTACTACGTTTCAGGGCTCTTCGGCACCGTAATGAGCTATGTGGGCCCGAACATCCCCTACTTCTCCAGCCCCCTCGCAACATACGGCGGGTACAGCGTGGGTAAAGACGAGAGCCAACCTGATTCGGCAGATAATGCGAAAACAATCAACAATACGAGGGTAGTTGTGGCCAATTTCAGGGTCAAGACGGAAGAGGCCTGCACCTATGCCATCTCACCCGCGAACTTGGCAGTGGGCAGCGGAGGCGCCGCTCTTACGGCAACGGTATCGGCCTCCCCCTCTACCTGCAGTTGGTCGGCATCGAGCGACAGTCCATGGATAACGGTCGTCTCAGGGGGAAGCAGCACGGGGAACGGGACCCTGATCTATACTGTTCAGGTGAACATGGGCTATACCGCAAGGACGGGTACCATCACTGCAGCAGGGAAGGAACTCACCGTGACTCAGGCGGGTCTTGAGACAGGCATGGTTTCCATATCGCTGTCACAAGGGTGGAACTTTATCTCCTTTCCAAACCTGCCTCCCCAGGGTGGAATTGAAAGCGTGTTGGGCCCGGAGGTCCTGACGAAGGCAAAGATCATATGGGGGTATGACAATTCCTCTAAGACCTGGAAACGGTTCGTCCCCTCGAGATCAGATAATACATTGTTAATCCTGGAAACGAACAAAGGATATTGGTTCTTCATGGACGACAGGGCCACCCTGAGCATGACCGGCTGGAATCAGGCCCCCACCGCGGTTCACCTGTATGACGGGTGGAATCTCATCGGCTATAATGGGCCGGATCAATCCGATGTTTCTCCGGTACTCCGGGAGATGACCGGCCGTTGGCAGATCATATGGGGATGGGAGGAAGAGATCTGGAAGGCGAGGCATACCTATCCGCTGTCTCCCCAGGTGACACCGCTGGCGAGCATGCAGAAGGGGAGAGCCTATTGGTTGAAGGTCACGCAGGGTAGCGGTGAGGTTGTCTACGATCTTGGTTTGCAGAAGTTTCCCGTATCGCCGCCCTTAGTTGATCTGGGACCCGTCTCCTCCCGGACTCCCACAACTCTGCTCGTCTCAAACGGGGGGAATGGACCCGTCACAATCGGCCAGGCGGCTGTCACGAACCAGACAGTCCCTGGTGCCTTCGTTGTCGGAACTGATGCCTGTTCCAACTCGATTCTGCCCAGATTGGGAATGTGCAGTCTGGAAGTGGTTTTTGAATCGTCTTCCCCTGGTTCTTACGGTGCATCTTTGTCTATACCTTCCGATGCCGCGGACAGACCCGTCATCAGCGTGCCCTTGAGCGGCCGGAAGATAGACCCCGCGAGGCCTTCGCGAACGGGTGACATGGTTCGTTCCGACGAGGTGTGGAGGTTCCCGGACGGATCTTCCTGGACAGGAATCGGAGTGACCCGTTACGGTGAAAGCGTGACAAATCCTTTTGGCATCAAGTGCACGAGCTTGGAGCATATTGATATGTTCGTCTTTGATGGTACCAGCGCCGTCCTTTCACCGGACCGGAGCCTTATCAACCAGGAAGAGAACGGCACACAGTACGGCTGTGGAAAGTATGATTCCGGGAAGAAGGAATATGTTTTCATCACCCATACGCCGGAGACCCCTAACGGGCTGAGTCTTGAATTCCGGAGCCCCATGGTTGTAGGAGACACGGACACGAGGACCCTTCATTATGAAGACGGGTCCAGGACTCAGTGCACATACCTTGTGGAAGCCAGGGAGACCGTTACTGTTCCGGCTGGAACTTTTGATACCTACAAGATCGTCACGACCTGTACATTCTGGGACACAGAAGGTGAGGCAACAGGTTATGCCGGCACGGCATGGCTCTATCCCCCGGTTGATTTTGTCAAGAGCATCGCAACCTACTCTCCTTCCGGGTGGGAAACAAGGAGCGAGATGAAGAACTACTACTTTCCATAGGAGTTTACGTTCTACGGCTGCCACAGCGCTTGGTTTTCAAAAGCAAAGATCCGATAACGCTTCGTGAACTATATTGCCTGCATGGTCCTGGCCAGGTCTTCTATCCGCTCTTCGTTGAGGAGAAACCCGTCATCCACATCATACTCCCGCCCCATGGCGTGAACTTTGAGATAGGGGTCATATTCTTCTGTGAACCCCTTCCTGCCATGTTCGATTCGCGTCACGTCGGCCTTCTTCAGCCTCCACCGTTTGAACCCGTTGTGCACGATCCATTGCCGGTCGATCTCCAGATAATGCACTCTGCCCCTCCGGAGCATCCATCCTGCAGCAAGACCGAAGATGCCGCAGACGAAGATCTGCAGTCTGGCCATAGCGTCGTCCCAGATAAAGGCGAGGACCAGACAGACCGCGCCGAAAGCCAGCGCTATCAGGTAGATCCCGGGCAAGGCGTGGGACTGTTTGTAGTACCGCATATGGGGAATTATAGCCGTTCATCCGAGATTAGTCATGGCAATTTTTTGTGTCCCGGCCTCGTGGCAACTGCTTGCAGCCGTTGCATCGTATAGGTAAGGAGCGCCCCAAATTGGTTTGACTTTACGGGAAGAGGTGTAAGAAGATGATGAACGCTTTGATGTTGCCAACCTGGGAGTTTTGAAGGAGATAGAATGGAAAGGGATAGATTAACGGTCGGTTTCTTCCGGCCCGAAGATGCGGGCGGCGTGGCGAAGCTTTTTACCGAGGTTTATGGCAATGCCTATCCGGCGAAGATAGTCTACAATCAGGAGGAACTCATCCATGCAGTCAGCAGGAGGGACCAGATTCCCATTGTTGTCCGCACATCGGAGAACAGGGTTGTGGGATACAGCTCTCTGTACCGTGTGGCGCCGGACGCCGGAGTCTACGAGAACGGGAACGGGGCGGTTTCGGCGGATTTCAGGAATGCAGGCATCATGACCCTGATCTTCCAGTTTGTCAGGAAGATGCTTCCCGAAATGGATGATGTGAAAGTCTTTTTTGGGGAACCCGTCTGTAATCACATATACATTCAGAAGGCCGCCTTGTCCGTTCTTCCCATGGTGGAAACGGCGCTTGAAATAGACCTCATGCCAGCGGAAGCCTACGACATGGAGAAGAGCGCAGCAGGAAGGGTCTCGACGCTGCTCATGTTCATGACCGTTTTACCCCGTCCTCATATGGTTCATGTTCCCAAAATCTATGGGGACTGGTTCCGGTATATTTACGAGGGTCTCGATGACCGCCGAATTTTCCTCCCGTCAGAGGAGGCTATCCCGCTGTCCCCGTTGACCAGAATCGACACGGAGATTTTTGAGTCTGCCGGGGTGGCCCGCATGGCCGTCCATGAGGCAGGTTCCGATTTCGAGACCGCTTTACTCGCCGAGGAGGGACGTATCCTGAGCCGGGATGCGGAGGTGCTGCAGGTGTGGCTGAAGCTCTCATGCCCATGGATCGGCAGGATCGTGGAGGTACTCAGGGGGAAAGGCTATTTCTTTGGTGGTATTTTGCCCCAGTGGTTCGGTGATGACGGACTGCTCATGCAGAAAATCGTCTTACCGCCCAATTGGGCTGGGATACATCTCTTCACGGAAAGGGCCCGGAAGATACTGGAATTCGCAAGAGCCGATTCGGAAGAAGTGGGCTGACGGCGTCCTCATGGTGATGGTCGGCTATTTCCCCGCAAGGCTGCTCCAGATTAGGTGAATGCCTGAGAATAGCAGGATCGTATAGACAAGACGCATGAACCAGACTTCATCAACGCGCCTGTTCAGATAGACGCCGAGGCGTACACCCACGTAGGTGAGGGGAGCCAAGAGAAGCACGGCGGTCAGGTCGCCCGGCCTCAGAAGTCCCAGCATCCCGTAAGGGATCAATTTTACCGCGTTTGTGATGGCAAAAAAGACAGCCGTGGTACCTACATAGATCTTTTTCGAAAATTGTTGAGGCAGAAGATAGACTGCGACGGGCGGGCCGCCTGCGTGGGCAATGGTGGAGGTAAACCCTGCAGCAGCGCCGAGGAGAAATCCTTCCGCAGAGCCGGGATGGTGCTTTTCGATCCTTCCCAGGGTAAATCTCTTCGTCGCCTGGAATGCCACAAAGATGAGGGCGAGAATACCCATCCCAGCCCTGAGAATGTCATCTTTCCCCCGGAGAAACTGGAAAAGAAGACCCCCCAGAAGAATACCGGCCAGACCGCCCGGCATGAGATGCCTGATACTTCTTCGGTCGAAATCCCTCCGGTAATAAAAGAGGGAGAGCAGGTCGGTTATGATAAGGAGGGGCAGAAGAATAGCCGCTGCCTCAGCTACGCCAACGGTCAGCGCAACCAGCGGGGTGGCGAGAACGCCCACTCCTCCGGCAAAGCCTGCCTTGGAGACGCCGAACAGCAGGACTGCTATGGAGGCTGATATCCAGAAGAGGACCGGGTAATCAAGGAAGGTGGAGTTCATGGTCGAGTGGCCTTACCCCGTCGGGAGGCTGCCGGTTCTTGTGGGCTATTCAACGAGGATATCGATGAGATCTCTCTCCTTTAAGACACTTCTCTTCCATGTCTCGATCTGGGGGAGGATATAGGGAAGGATCCTCAGCGAGTAATATGGAGGGAGAAGGGGTAGT
>CAYOYU010000114.1:7343-15769 GCA_964408265.1 uncultured Syntrophorhabdaceae bacterium | reverse complement strand
AGGCCCTCGAGCGCCGCTCGCTCCTCCGCCGCAACACCATCCTCGAGGACGCCCTCACCCCGTCGGATCCGGCGGCCGAGGTCATCGGCCAGCTGCATCCCTACCATGCAGGCCTCAAGGGCTGTCTGCCCCCGTAATCCGTCGGGGAAGCTCCTAAAGAACCTCCTTCCGAAGGTCATGCCGACGCAGGTATTCTCGGCATCTTCCTTTACACCGTATTTGGCGGCAACCGAGGGCACCCTCAGCATGGTGTGACACCGAACTGGACAGCTCATGCAGCCGTTTCCCCTCACCGTATATTTCCATGCAATATCACCGAGGAAATGGGCCGCAGTATTCGTCCTGTAGGCAATGCGATTGAGATCGTGGGGATCGCAGGTCCCCGTCTCAATAGGCGGATTCGCTGCGCCCCATTTTCGCCCTCTGGACGCGGCCCACCTCGTTCCCGGACTAAAGTACTCGGCCCACGGCTGGGGCGAATTGGGCACCACATGCTGGTTGTTGGCCCCGAAGAGAGACAGGTGGAGCTTTATCAGTTTCTCCCAATCTTCCCTCTTCCCTGCAATGCGGACGCTTCCCGTACCGCGCACCGCGATGGCTTTCAGGTTCTTGGAGCCCATTACCGCACCGACGCCGCCTGCGGAATGGGAGACGGAGTTCATCACCACCGACAGAGGGACCAGGTTTTCGCCTGCCGGGCCGATGGCCGCTACCACAGTCTCAGGGCCAAGGCGCTGAGAGATCTCCAGCGTCGCCCGCTCGATTCCCTGCCCCCAGAGGTGACGGGCATCGTTCACCTCAACCTTGCCGTCGACTATCGACAGCCACACGGGGTGGTCGGCCTTTCCTTCGATTATGATCCCGTCGAATCCCGCATACTTCAGTTCCGACCCGAAATTGCCGCCCATGTGGCCGGAACCGACCAAGGGTCTTGGCCAACAGGTGGCCCATAAGGTCGTCACCGCGGTGCGGCCGTTGCAGGGCGCCCCTGTTCCGGCAAGAGGACCGGTGCCGAAGATGATCTTGTTGGCCGGATCGAAAGGCTTTGTTCCCGGAGGGACCTCTTCCCAGAGGACCTGATACCCCAACCCCGTACCTCCAAGAACGTCCTTATATCTTTCAACGGTATCTTCCGTTCGTGATCGGCCGGTAGACAAATCAACCCGCAAAACCCGACCGGCCCATCCTCCGTATTTGGCCATGATACCCCCTTTCTATTTCTTGTGGCAGCTATTGCACGCCGCGGCTTTTGCCTCAGGGATGACCGCAGTCGGCGCAGTCCGGGGCGGAATCCTGTCGGTAAGATCAACCCACGCGAGGTAGCTCAGCGCCGCCGCAGGGCATGCCTCCACGCACTTGGGTCTTCCGTTGCAGAGAAAACACTTGGTCGCTTTATTAGAATCCGGGTCAAAAGAGATCATCTCCCACGGGCAGGCCTTCTGGCACATCCTGCAACCTATGCACTTATCGAGGTCGACCGCCCTGGCATTGAGCGGTGGTGCCGCAACAATGGCATCGTTGGGACAGGCATTGGCGCAGGGGACAGGGTGCGGACACTGTTTGCAGAGGTCCTGCACGACCAATCCGTTGCCCCAGTTCCCCTGGACGGGCCCTCCGGTGAAGAGCCCCTTCGGGCCATAGCTGAGGTTGCGGTTAACCTTTATCCTGGAAATGTGGGGATGCGCCTTGCCTTCGTTGAACTCTGTGCAGGCCAGTTCGCACCGCCGGCATCCTACACATCTCGTCGGATCGGCAATGATGATTCCCTTTGCCTGCTCCAAGATGATCAGAGGGTCGGTCCCTGCGCCGGCGAGGAGCGGCCCCAGAACAGAGATTCCCACAATCGAGATGCCGCTTACCTTCAGAAACTGCCTTCTCGACAAACCATACTCTTCGCGAAAGGAGGTTAAGGCCCCTTTCAAGATCTCGTCCCTGTCGCCGCATTCATCCATTTTCACTGTCCCTCGTTCCTGAAATATCTCTTTCCAGGGAAGTCTCCCCGACTGTTGCTCACCATTATAGCAGGAATAATCGGCGACAGCAGCTAGAAGAACGATAACCGGCAGAGAAGGGGCATCTGACGGCTGCGGGTAGGTAGATTCGACCCCACTTGCCCGGGCAGTCCTCCGGGGCTTCGCTCCGACGGCACCATTAACTTAAGAATTACGGGGTATTACCGATAGTAATTATGCTGGCACAGTTGTTGCATTTGCTATTGTGGTCCCTACTCGGCCTATGAACCTGTAGGCTACATCAAGGAGGTAACATGCAATATTCCGCTGCTTTCGAGCAAGTCATGCCAACCTATGCACGGGCAGACGCCTTATCTGACGGGACCCTTGTGGATGTCACGGTGATGGCCGCGGAGGCGGGTATTCACTACCCCGTAGCCGTAACCCGGGGAGTGTGGGACCGCTACGTCATTCCCGATGAGCAGTCCGGAGCTCTGGGACACACCTGGGAAGGCAGGCTCTGGGCTATCTTCACCGTCTTCAGATGGGAAACACGGTCAGGCCAGCCTAAGCCGAGGGAATGGGAGGATATCCCCCTTGAACTTTGTCTCGTCATGGAGGGGAACAGGTGGGAACGAGTTACTCTCAGGGCCGTTCTCGCCCCCGAGGACGATACGGGGCCCGTCATCACCATAATGGCACCTGACGAGGTCTGACCCAAGGGCCCATCCCTGCCGCACCTGTTGCCTCTTCCGGTCCGAAATGGGCCGCCTCTTCACGTCGGGGCGGCTTATCGTTCTCACCTTCGAATTGAACCAAGAATGACCGTTACAACGATTTTCATGTTTCCATGGACTGTCATGTACAAAGAACCGTCACTATTGGCTTCGCGGCGATTCGATCATTTCCGGTTCGCAGCGTACCATGTGGCAAGACGTATACGGAGACGGTACGAAGGTACCTTCGAAACCTCCGAAAGGCATGCTATAATTACCACGGCGAGAATGCACCCGGATCAGGGAGGAAATAATGGGTTTGATATCGACAAGTATCAGGCTGATCGGCACGGAAAACGCCTTCAGGATAGGACCCTACATTATGGAAGCCGAGAAGACGGGCAGGAAGGTAATCAGATGCAACTTCGGGGAGCCTGATTTTTCCGTACCCTCCTTTATCAAGGAGGAAGTGAAGAGACAGATAGACCTCGAGAACACCCATTACTGCGATCCGCAAGGGCTCGCCTCTCTGAGGTCCGCGGTAGCAGCGCACATCGCCGAGACACGGGGAATCGAGGCTACTCCCGATCGGATCGTCATATTCCCCGGAGCGAAGCCCTCCATCGGCCTGTGCCAGCAGGTCTACTGCGATCCCGGAGACGAGATCGTCTACCCCAGCCCCGGGTTTCCGATCTACGAATCCTTTATTCCCTATGTCGGCGGCCGTCCTGTTCCCATCCCCCTTAAGGAGGATGATGGCTTTGCCTTTTCGGGAAAGATGATCGAACCCTTCCTCAACAAAAAGACCAAACTGATCATACTCAACTTCCCCTCGAATCCTACGGGAGGGGTGGCATCCCGTGAGCAGCTTCAGGAGATTGCCGATGTGATAACAAGAAAATGTTCCCCTGAAGTCCGCATCTTTTCCGATGAAATATACGAAGACATCATTTTCGACGGAGCCGCGCATCACAGCATCGCCTCCTGCCCAGGAATGGAGAAATCTACCATCATCGTCAGCGGGGCTTCCAAGAGCTTCTCCTTTACCGGAGGCCGTATCGGGTGGGCCTTATTCCCGACCCTGGAGGAAGCGGAACTCTTCAGGAATCTCAATATCAACTACTTCTCCTGTGTCCCCCCGTATAACCAGGAAGGCGCCCGCCTGGCACTTGAATCCCCCCTCGGTGCCGAGTTCACACGCCTCATGGTAAGAACCTTCGAATCACGAAGGGATATTGTTGTCGACGGGCTCAACGGGATCAAGGGAATAGGCTGCCAGAGGCCCAAGGGGGCATTCTATGTCTTCCCCAACGTCACCGGCATCTGCAGGAATCTCGGGATAATGGACGCATTCCGGGAACTCCCTGCACAGGTCCGGGAGAAGACAAGTCCTTCCACGCTCCTTCAAATGTTCCTTCTCTTCCATTACCAGCTTGCCACGTTGGACCGAAAGTCATTTGGCCGTATCGGGGCCGACGATCTTCACTATCTCCGCATATCCATTGCTACGGACCTGGAGCAGCTGAAAGAGGCGGTGAAACGGATAGACGCCGCGTCCACGGACAAGGATGGTTTTCGCCTGTTCTTTGAGAGAGGTGAACACCTCTATTGACCTGCCGGTTCGATCGGGAATGACCCTGCCGAATTCTCTAATCGGCTAAACTTGATGATGATACGGGACGGGTGCGGCTCAGGTCACCACAGGGATCAGGAAGGAACAGACATACAAATCGCTGTCGGTTCTTAAAGAGTGTTTTACGCCCGCCCTCACTATAAAGGCCTTCCCAACGGACAGATCCTGTTCGCTCTCTTCGAGCACACCAAAGCCTGCCCCCTTTATACAGTAAAAGATTTCATCCTGAGCTACGTGTTTGTGGAGTGGTACGTTCTCGTCGGATGAAATATGGTAGACGTTGGTCACAATGGAGCTTTTCACCTGTTCCGTTTCCATAGACTGCCCCCCCTTATTGGACGTTTTATGCTGCCCTTGACGCTTCTCTCAATATAGACCCCAATTGGTTATTTTCAAGAAGCGATGCCCGGGGGATGCATCACCGGGGGGCGTTCACAACCCCGGGCGCAGGAAAATGGCGCGTTTGGTGTAGAGCAAAGGTTTCCTTGTCCTATCCGTTATACGTGGACATCCCTTTCTGCTCCCGGTTGAGGCCGACAGGCTGTAGATAAGGATCCCGTGCGTTGACTATTATTTCAATCCTTTCTCATTGAAGAAAGGAGCGTATCTCTTGTCGGTCACCTGTATATGATCTTTCAGCCAATCTTTCAGGAAATTCATCACCTCAATGCTCAACGCCACTTGGCCGCTATCAAAACCGTTCTTAAACTCAGAAACCTTCTTAACAAATCTGCTGTGTTCGAGTTTGTGGCTTGCTGTGGCAGGATATTTGAACTTGTCAAAATACTTTTCTTCGGTCATAAAGTGATTTCCCGCGTAATTGAAGAGGTTACCGATGATTGCGGCCATGGTCTCTCTCCCTTTGCCCTGTCTCATTGCGTCATTGAGCTCATTGATCATTGCAACAAGTCTCTCATGTTCTTTGTCGATCTCTGCCACATTGACGCTAAGACTGCTATCCCACTGAATCAATGCCATTTCCATTACCTCCTTTTCCGTGTTCATAACATCCGGCGTCACTCTTACGGACAATCCACCGCCGGGCCGGGAAATACCCCCAGTACTAGCTATGATCGCTTTTGACACGCAGATTCTTAACCCCTGCCTACGGCAAATGAGTCTTTTCACGCCGCCCGAGAAACAAAACGGCCTTTTTCCGTCCGGAACTATGTCTTTCTGAATCTCATTTTCGAGCCATTCCTTGCGCCCCGGGGCAGCATCCCGCTGAGCCTGCTTGCCGGTCTAAACCGGAAGACCCTCACATTCTCTTGATGAGGAATCTTTCACGTAGTATTCTTAGAGACGCCACAAGCTGCTTAATCCGGTATCACGGGAGAATAGTGTGGAAAACCGGCCGAAGAAAAAGTCCTTTCTGTCTGACCTCCAGGATTGGAATACCAGAAAACGCATCCTTGTTCTCCTCGTCCCCGTCATCATCGCAGGCTTTATAGCCTACTATTACAGCTATACCGGCCGCAACGAAGAGGGGGCCACCCTGAATCTGGAGCAGAAGAAGAGGGAAGCGGCTCGAAAGATAGCCCAGGCGGAAATCTCCAAGGCAGTCTCCGACTTTGGAGCAGTTGAGAACTGGGAAGGCGCCGTCGCCGACGCAGCCGCAGGCAGCGCTAAAGACGCCACCGTCGCCCAATATGAAAAAGCCTGGGTTTCCGATAAGCCCATACTCTTCAAAGGTCGCCTGGCTGATGTAGCGCCCTCCGGTCCCAGCGACTACACGATCAGGGTCGAGACAGTTCCCGACCCGCGCATCAAACCTCAGCAGCCACTGCCCGTCATCGTCGCCAAAGTCCCCAAGTCCATCCTCGGCCCTTTTCTTGAGAAGAATCCCGGCGCAGTGTCCCCTTTCGTCCAGGTGGCGGTAATTGCAAAGATCAACAAGGTTGAAGGTCTCCCGGCGAAGAAAGGCATGGATGCGGGGGAGATAGTCGGATACGGTCTCTGCCTCGCCATACTCGACGCCGGCCCCAGAGGCCCAGAGGGACGTTAAGCGTTCAACGAGGGCATCAGACCCGAAGAGCCTTAACGGACGGTATAACAGGAGAGATTTCAGCGGGCCGGGGTGGTTTCCGGCCGGAAAGAAGGTGCCGGCCCCGGAAGTCGCTTCAAGATCGTTCCAGGGCCGGCGGGGGTGGTAAATTCCTGCTGGCGGAGCAGGCGGGGTTCGTCTAATTCAGTTCGATGGTTCTGGATACTGTCGCCATGTCGACGATAGGTAAAACCGGAGCTCCCGCACCAAGGAGGAGATTCGCCACCTCCTGTGGATAGGAGCGGTACCGCAGGGCAACCTTTACTTGCAAGGGACCCTTCGCCTCCTTGGGTACCAGGAAGCTGAATCTTTCCAGGGCCGAGCCCTTCGGCGGTATGGTGCGGTTGTACTCGAAACGCACCATTTCCCATGGCTTGACTGTGTGATGCCCGTCTTTATCCACGGCGGATGAGTTGAAGATAACCGCGTCAAGTTCTATGTTGTGCTCTTTATCCAGCCAGCCGGAACGGTACAGGTTCTTGCCGGCTGCATCGGTTACCTCCACGCTCAACCACATCTGGCGAACCTCCGTGAGGCTTGTGGGCAGGTTATGTCCTGCTCCGGCATTCGTAACCTTGACCTTCACCAAGGCCATCTGCCCCTGTTTCGCTCCCTTAGGAGGAGTCACCTCAAGGAGGGCAGCACTCTGAAGGCGCTTCTTCGCCATTTCCGCGTGGGAAGGTTAACCGAGAAGGGCCGGCATGGTGAAATTGGCACCCACGAATTGGTGACCATAGACGTGATCGCGACCAGGCCCATCCCCAGCGGCCTTGCCCGCTCTCTTCACCTTCTTCAGCGTCCTGGCTATCTCGGCGGAATCCTCGACGCTTGCCATATGGCAATCCTGGCAGGTAATGTTGTTCTGGGCGTACACCGAATTCTTCCATTCGTCGTATGTCCGTTCCACGGGCAATCCGTTCAACGGGTGGAACACGTGATGGCAGTTTGCGCACAATTCCGACCGTGTGTGGAGGTCTGAGTATTCTGTTCCATGGTGGGGTGAGGTGGAATCCTTATGAGGTCCCCGCTTCGCTGTTCCGGGATCGAGCACGATGGTCGCATTGTGAGGCTCATTCTGCCTGGTCTGCGTGAAGGTAGTCTGCCTGACCGTATGGCAGACGTCACACTGGACTCCATTCTGCGCTATCGCACTCAGATTGTAATCACCCTTCTCGTTCTTTCTGGCGAGTTCATCGCTCACCGTACCGATGGGGGAATGGCATCCCGCGCACAGTTTCTCCGTCAGCCCCTTCGTCTCCTTCACGCCCACACGCGCCAGGGCCTGAAAAACAGGGTCATTCCAGGCGTTGGAATGCATGGAGCCTTTCCACTGCTTATAGATATCCTCGTGGCATTCCATACAGACCTCAGGGGCCTCAAAACTCCCGGAGTCGACCTTCTGGCCCGTGGCGGTGTTGATGAGTGACGGGAAAAAGGGAAATTTCTCTTTGTCATCTGCGTAGATATTCAAGGCAGCGCAGATAAGCAGGGCCAAGACGAAAACACAGGTAACCAGCTTCATTCTCTACCTCCTCAATGTATTAGGATATCCATTCAATCGCCATGAACATGGTTCAGAGACCTTGCGGATCTGCTCCGAACTATTACCACGGCGGTCATGATTCTGCTCAAAAAAAATCCAGCAGGGCCCTTTGCGACAAGAGTCATGCAAACTCACCCCTCTTACGGCCGAGAGATTCAACAATCACCTCCCGCTTTTGATTCCAAGGCTCTCGCCTCATTCACCAAATCAGAGAGCACAGCCTTTCCAAGGGTCATTTCCATCTCTCCCTTTGCCCTGGCCCACACCTGATGGACCGGGCATGTTTTGTCCCGATTGCAGTAACCTTCTTCGATAAGACATTTGTTCAGATAGATCGGTTTCTGAGCAATCGAGATGATATCCAGAAGGCTTATCTCCTCTGCAGGTCTGCCAAGAGAAAACCCGCCGGAAGTCCCTCTGTATGACTTGACAAGGCCGGCACTTATCAGCGGCTGCATGATCTTGATCAGGAAGCCCGGGGTGATCTCCTGGGTGCGGCAGATGTCCTTCTTGCTTGCTATCCGGCCCGCAGGTAAGC
>CAYOYU010000114.1:0-7333 GCA_964408265.1 uncultured Syntrophorhabdaceae bacterium | reverse complement strand
TGCCATGTATAACATGGCTCTTACCGAACACTCGGCAGCCCGTGAAATAACCATATTGTTTCCCCTGGCGAATGATAACCTTACCGGTAATAATTATATAAATGGCTGGACCTGTCAAGTTTTTTCTGCGGGGGCGCAGTCGTCCTATGGACTGGCGTCGCCGGAGAAGCCGATGGTCGACCTATGCAGTGATGGGGCCGAAGGAGCCATCACTTAACAAAGAAAATCGGATGCCTTGAAAGGCGAGGTGCGGTTTCCCGGCCGCGGGGCAAGGATTCGTGGTATTCTATTATTCAGCGGCAGGGTGGGCGGTTTGCCTACCGGTGACGGCAATAGCACCTGGAAGGAGATCACACTGCATCCCACTTCTGAAAAAGGAACGGGGGACCGAAAGGAATCCCGGGCTCCATCCTCCCTATCTTTACAGACCGAAGAGGCACGGAAGCGGCACAACGTCCTGATACTCGTTCTTGCGGGTATGATGACCATCGGTCCCTTTTCCACGGACATGTATCTGCCCGGATTTCTTGCCATCGCTAGAAGCCTGAAGACGGATATTGCCCACGTGGGACTTTCGCTCACCAGTTATTTCATCGGAGTCTCCCTGGGCCAGATAGCCTACGGCCCGCTGTTGGACCGATACGGGCGAAGAAGGCCGCTCATGCTCGGATTCCTGGTCTGCACAGCGGCCTCCCTTGGTTGTGCTTTCTCGCCTACAATAGAGATCCTTGTGGCGATGCGTTTCTTTGCCGGTCTCGGCGCATGCGTCGGAATAGTGGGCAGCCGGGCAGTCGTGCGTGATCTCTTTTCGGGAGCCGAGATGGCCAGGACGCTCTCATTGCGCATGATGATCTTCGCCATTGCACCGATCATTGCTCCCACCATCGGGAGCTTATTAGACTCCCTGCTCAGCTGGCACTATATTTTTCTGGCTCTTGTGGCTATCAGCTTTCTGGTCTTTGTCTCTATAGGCAGGTTCCTCCGGGAGACCAGGGGTCACAATGCTTCTATCTCTTTGCACCCCAGGAATGTGATATTGGAATATGGCAACGTCTTCAGGAACAGAACATTCGTCACCTACGGGCTTGCCACAGCGGCCGGAACGGCGGGGTTTTTTTCCTACATCGCGGGATCGGCCTTCGTCTACATGAGCCTGCTCGGCTTCACAGAAACGGAATTCGGCCTGATATACGGAGGAAACGTAATCAGCCTGGTACTCTCAAACCAGGTCAACCGGACCTTGCTGAAAAGGTATAGCCCTCCGAAGGTGCTGCGGACAGTGATAGCAATCCAATTTCTTCTTACCCTGTTGCTGGTGGCTGCAGCCTTCACAGGGTTCGCCGGAAGGGCGGTAGTCCTCCCGCTCATCTTCGCCTATCTCTGCTGCTTCGGGTTTCTCATGGCCAATGCAATTGCGCTTGCCCTAGAACCCTTCACGAGGAATGCGGGTACCGCCTCGGCGCTCATCGGAAGCCTCCAGATGGTGGCAGGGGCAGCGTCATCGGGACTCGTAAGCTCCCTGTACAACGGAACCATGATGCCCATGGTATCGGTGATGGCCGTGTGTACCTGCATCAGCCTTATCCTGCTCTTCAGTTCGGTCTTCATCGTCAATAAAGCCCCCGAAACCCATCACCATTAGCGGAGGCAGTGGGTTGACAAAATTGATAGTTCAAGACCAGACCGCCCCCATATACCTCCCCTGATCATTCCCTTGCCGAGGGATGGTCCGTTACGTTAGGATATTCGACAAAAACATTACACCTTAAGGGGACTGATATGGAAATTGACTTGAAGGAACTCGAGAATCTGACCACAAGGGCCTTGAAGAACTATGGGTATACCGACGATGAAACAGCGACCATACGGGACATCCTCCTGTACGCGCAGCTAAGGGGCAACAACCAGGGGGTGGTGAAACTCATCGGCGCAGGAATCCCGAAGAATACGAGTGCCGGGAATATCATCCTTCAAAAGGAGACACCCCTCTCCGCCACGATAAACGGAAATCAGAACCAGGCCATGGTGGTGGTCAAGAAGGCCTTGGATGTGGTGCTGGAGAAGGCCAAATCAAACGGAATAGCCATTGTCGGAACCTTCAATACTGCAACTTCCTCGGGTGCCATCGGTTATCTTGCATCGGAGATTGCCCGGAGCGACCTCATCGGTATTGTCTTTGCCAGCTCACCTCCACGGGTGGCGACGGCAGGGTCATATCAACCCATCTTCGGCACCAATCCCCTGGCCATAGGGATTCCCGCCGATCCTGAGCCCATCGTCCTGGATATGACGACAGCGTCAATGGCATTCTACGGGCTCGTGGAAGCAAAGACAGCGGGTGAATCTATCGCCGCCGACGTGGCTTATGACGCAGAGGGTCAGTCCACGACGGATCCGGCCAGGGCAATAGCAGGGGCCCTGAGGTCCTTCGACCGCGGCCACAAGGGGTCGGGACTTGCCATGATGATCGAGATTCTTGCAGGGCCCCTCGTAGGGGCTGCCTGCGCGGGCGTGGGTGACAGCAGCAAGAATTGGGGTCATCTGCTCCTTGCTGTTGATCCGGGATTGCTTGGGGACAGAAATGAATTCATCAGGAACGTGACGACCTTCATTGAAAGAGTGAAGGAGACGAAGAAACTTCCGGGCATTGATGAAATCCTTGCGCCCGGTGAAAGAGGCAATCGCGCAACCGGTGAAGCCATAAGATCAGGGAAGATTCAGATCGAGCAGAACCTGCTGGAGGAGTTGAAGAAAGTGGCCCGCTGATTGGGGACGGTTCCGCGAGACTGGCAGGCTAGACTCCTGCCTGCGGCAAACGCCATCCTATCTTTGCCCGGCAGAGTTCCCTGCCGTCGCTTAGACGCCTCACGGAACAGAACTCGTGGTCTGCTGATACCTCCGAGGAGACTGTCACCTCATCCTCCGGCAGCGCCTCAGAAAGGAAGGTGAGCTCAATTGAGCGCGGCTCCGTCTTCAGAAGATCTTCGTATGAATGGCTGTCCATTATCCATTGCAGGTATTTGGTGGAATTCACATGTCGATTCATATCAATATCCGAAAAAAGTACACGGAACCGCGCAACCTCTTTGCCTTCTTCCGGTTCCGGTACTTTTTCCAGAATGGTCTCCATCTCGTCTATGCCTGTCTGCCACGGGTACCTGTCAAATTCCTGCCCCAATCGCTGCGGCTTGCCGCTTGACCGGTCTACCAGCATCCACGATGAAGTCGCCGAGACCAGTTGTTCTCCTGCCGAGGTAACGGTGAAATCGCGGAGGGCATAGAGTCTTACTTTTCTTTTCCCCCAGGTACGGATTGTAATCTGCTCATTCCATGCAGGAAGCCGTGTTATGGATATCTGCATCTTTATGAGCACCCACATGAGATTTCGCGCCGACAGTTCGTCCTGCCCAAAGGCTGTTCCCCTCGTGTGACTCCAGGCTGAATTCAAAAGGTATCCAAACAGTGCCTGCGGCCGCAGTCGGCCCATCATATCGACATCGAATGATTCCACGATTCGCCCTTCCTCCTCTATGCTCGGAACCAGATCTGTTTGATTACCCTTTGCCATCTGCAGATTACCTTGCCTCAAAATGATTTTTTCTAAGGTCCCACTCCTTCCCGGAGACGACTCTCGGGACCTTAAGTTTTCTCCAATCCCAGCAGCCGCGCGGCATTGGAATAACAGATCTTCTCCTCGTCGCTTTCCGTCAGATATGGCAATTCCAGCAGAAACCGAAGCTCCTCTCCCTGATCCGTCCACGGGCTGTCCGATGCGAAGATGAGACGTTCTGCCGGATGTTCCTTGAGGATGCGTTCCCGGAATGGTGCGGGCATGGTGCGCAGCACAAAGGACGTGTCCAGGTGGATGTCCTGTCCCAGCAAATGCTCCGCAGTCTCCTCGTAAGCCTCTTCCCCTCCCAGATGGGCGGCGATCATGCAGAGTTCCGGAACGGCCTTGTGAACTGCGGCCAGACGCTTCGGGGTTGCATGGATCGGGTGTGGCAGGCCACGGTCCATCCCGGCGTGGAAGAGAATGAACATGCCTTCTGCCGCGACCGCTTCATACAAAGGGTACATCAGGGGATCGTCGACAAAGAAATCCTGATAATCGGGATGAAGCTTGAAGCCCCGAAACCCTTCCGCCTTGAGCGTCTTCATCTGCTGAGAGTCCGGAGGCTCGGCGGGGTGCATGGCAGCCATCGCTTCGATGCCCGGCTGCCGGATGCTCTTTAACCATCGTTGAATGGATTCAACCTGTTTTGGTCTTGTCGCAACCGCCGCCACCACGGAAAGGTCAATCCTGGCAGCCGCCATTGACCTTTTCAGCCCTTCCAGGGTGCCGTCCGAATAAGCATCAATCCCCGCCCGCCGGCGAACCGCCAGGACCGTTTGATGGGCCACAGGATCAGGATAGATGTGGGTATGGAAATCGATCTTCACAGTTGCGATTTCTATACGGTATTCCATCCATCTTTTCAAGACATAATCGCGTCCATGCAGGACCAACAACGGCAAGGGTTTGCAGGCTACGAAGGTAAGATACCGAAAAACAGACTCTTCATATTTCGGATCCCGATGATATGACGAGAGGGTAATTTCTAGCGCGGCAGGGCTATCGTGATCTCGAGCGCTCCCTCTTTGTTTGCCGCCCCGATCGTGCCTCCGAGCCTTTCAATTGCTTTCCTGGCGATCGTCAGACCCAATCCCGAGCCTGCGGCGTGCGACCCTTTCGACCGGTAAAAGGGATCGAAGATTCTGGAGAGGTCTTCCGGGGACAGCTCCTCAGAGGCATTCCTGATACAGATCTCTGCTCCATCGGGTTTCCATGCCACACGGACGGAGATGTCACCTCCGTCGGGACAGAACTTGGTGGCGTTATCGAGAACGTTCGTGAGAGCAAGGCGCAGCGTCTCTTTGTCAGCAAGCAAGGTTCCGCCCCCGGAAAGATCAGCGTCGACATGGAGGCCTCTTTGTTCCATGGCGGGATGAAACTTCTCTGTCAGCTCCCGTATCAGATCGGATAGATCGAGAGGTTCAGGTCGAAGCGGAGACTGCCCCATGTCCAGCTTCGACAGATCCAGGATGCGGCCGATCACACCGTCGAGCTCATCGATGTCGTCCCGGATCCCCTCGAGACGTCCCATCAGTTCCTTCGCGTCTGCACCTCCCTGCGACAATTTCTCATGGAGCAGCTCCTGCGCGACCCGGATTCTCGCAAGAGGCGCCCGCAGTTCGTGAGACATGTTTGCGGTAAGCTCTTTTCCGCTCTTTATCATGCCTTCAACCTTGTCCGCCATGTCGTTGAAGGTCCGGGCAAGGTCACCGATCTCATCCCTGCCCCGCACGACAGCCCTGTGCGAAAGATCCCCCTCGGCAATCAGGGCGGCAGACAGGCGGAGCTGCCTGATCCGTCTGGTGATAATCCGGGAGACGGGAATTACGGCCAGAGCGACTACGGTGCCTATTATGAGCAGCCCTACCGCAAACAGGCCTTTAGGGGGCGAAGACGAGGGTCTCCTGAAAAGAACATGGAGATCTCCCACGTATTTCCCGGAAGGCGCCAGCGGAATGACCGTGTGCATATCCACGTCTTTCAGGGCAAAGATCCTGAAGAATCTTTGCCTCCGTGGACGGTCCTTTGCTGACCCCCCGGACAGATCCGGGGGCTCGCCGGAAAAAGATTTCAGCGCCACTCTGCCGTCAGGTCCCGTCAGCCATACCTGCGCCCCGGAAACCGCGGCAAAATCTGTAATAAAGTCCTTGAGGCGGCCATTTTCGGACAATAGGGCACCGGGAGAGGAGAGAATCTTCTCCTCCGCAATCCCTTTGACCGACTGGACCCTCAATCTGAATGATTCCTCGAACCGGGCTGCAAAATGGCGCGCAGGAAGCATGATGAAGAGAAAGAAGACGAGAATCTCCGTGATAAGGAGAACCGCAAGAAAGGAGAGGAATATCTTGGTATAAGTGGATCTGAGCTTCACTTAAGAATCCACCAGCATGTAGCCTGACCCCCATACGGTCTTTATCCTCTTCGGCGCAGCGGGATCGGCCTCTACTTTGGTCCTGAGCTTGCTTACGTGAACGTCGATGCTTCTGTCGAAGGCGGTGAAATCGCGGCCGCGGGCGAGGGTCATGAGTTGGTCGCGGCTCATGACCGTGTTCGGGTTCTTCATGAGCACCTCCAGAATCCTGAACTCTGCGGTGGAGAGCTCCATCTCTCTGCCCTCGGCGACAACGGTCTGCTTTGCCGTATTCAGCGAGATCCCGGCAGCATTGATGATGGTGGGTCCGGCTTTCTCGCCGCCTTTGCCTTCACCGGCGGACCTTCTGAGTACTGCCTTCATCCTGGCAAGAAGCTCCCTGGGATTGAAGGGCTTCGGCAGGTAGTCGTCGGCACCCAGCTCGAGCCCGACTATGCGGTCCGTATCGTCCCCCCTGGCGGTGAGCATGATAACCGGCACGCCCTGCTCCTTCCTGATCTCTTTGAGCACTTCCAGACCGTCTCTTCCCGGGAGCATGATGTCCAGTATGACCAGATCGGGCGAATCCGCCGACAGGACGCCGAGCACGTTGTCGCCGTCAGGCAGGCACGTTGTGTGAAATCCGTGATCCCTCAAGTATTCTCCGAGAAGCTTCTGCAGTTTCTCATCATCATCGATGATTAAAACTCTGTTCCCCACGGATGTCACCCCTTTTTGCAATCTTTTACATCTATCTTACACTTTTTTGCAGACGCGAAAAACTGTCTTCACATTCCGGCGATATCCTGTTCGTGTGAGGACGATGGTTCACAAATAAACAGGAGGGAGCAAATGAAAGTACAAAAACGTTTCGCAGTTATGGGTACCACAATTGTCATGATCATGGTCTTTGTAGTCCTGGGGCTTGCCGAGGCCGGCTGCAGCCCCCGTTTCGGCCTCTTCGGCGGAGGGTTCCATCGCTGCCGCGGCTTCGACGGCGATATGTCCGGCTTCGTGTTGAAACGGCTGGACGCCAAGGTAAAGGATCTGAATCTGACCCCCGCCCAGAAGGAAAAGTATGATGAGCTTCGCGCCCAGTTGAAAGAACGCCTGCTTACTGCCAAGGAGGAGAGAAAGAGGTTCCGCGAGATCGTTCGCGCCGAGTTCGCAAAAGAATCGCCCGATGTTGCGGCTCTGAATGGTATGATGAAGAAGAAGATCGGGGACGGTTCCGCGGCCTTGCAGAATGGTCTCGACCTGTTTGCATCCTTCTATTCGACCCTTGACGAAGGCCAGAAACAGAAGGTGCTTGCCTGGATTCGGGAAAGAATGGCAGCGGCAGACGCGTGCCGGGAGGAAGGACGATGAGA
>CAYOYU010000113.1:13544-15780 GCA_964408265.1 uncultured Syntrophorhabdaceae bacterium | reverse complement strand
CGGCTCCCTGAATCATCTTTTCCCTCGACTTTACATCGGGAGAATGGTCATAGGCAAGTTGAACGAGTTGCTCCAATGGCCCTTCCAGCGTCATAAGGGGTGGCTCCTGAGGTATTCCGAGGGTTGACTGAACGCTGCGACCCACAGTTGTGTTGAGCATGCCTTCGAGAGCCTGAACCTTCTGTTTCTGCATCTCCTCCTTTTCAAGGAGCATGTACTTTTCAGTCTGGGCCATCACCACTTCCTGCTGGGGCCCCATGCCCGACGAGTATCGTGCCAGCGCGGCGTCCTCTATCCTGGAGAAGAGCGCAGCCCTGTCCCGATAGATGTCTATATTCTTGTGGGCAAGGAAGAGCTCGTAATAGAGTTCCTTCACCCGTGCAGTAATACGGTGGCGCACGGCCACGGACATGGCCTTCTGGCTTTCCGCATCCTTTGAAGCCATTTCCCCTTTCAAGGCGCGCTTTCCGGGATAGTAGAACATCTGGGAAAGCGAGAACATTCCCTGGGCATTAGGTTCTTCACCGAGCGTGATTCTCCGAAACCCTTCATTCTGATACCCGAACATAAACATGGGGTCCGGCAGGCTCTTTGCCTGGGGAATCCTGTACTGTGCCGCTGACGTCCGCGCATCGGAGGAGAGTATCTCGGGGTTGTTCACCAGTGCCTCATCGATCAGTTCCTGCAGGTTCAGGTCAGCTGCGAAGACGGTGGGTAGCGTACAGGGGGAGGCAAGAGACAGGAAAAGAAGAAATGTGGGCATGAGAACCAACCTGAGCGTCTTGTATCCTAATGCGGCTCGTGCTTCCCCCCTTTCCTCTCTTGAGACCTTCATCGTAACCTCTGCCTCCTGTCCTCTCTCCACCGCTTGCTTACTTCGCATCAATGTTGAACTTGGCCGAGACAGTACCGGCACTGCCGCGTGTTATCTTCACGTCCAAAGCCCAGGATCCTGACATAGAGAGGTTCATTTTGGCCCTGTAGGAGGTTCCTTTCAGTTCTGCACTCGCCTTGTAGTTTGCTGCCGGCATGCCGGGCATGGCTGCCATGGAGTACCCCACTACGACTTTAGCGTCGGTGATATTTGCGCCCCCGGCGTCCTTTAGAATAACCTCCACGTTGTTGTCTCCCGTTGTTGGTGCCGACTTGTCGAATTTCACCGTAACACTGTATTCTCCGGCTTTCTTCTGGACTTCAAAGTCCCTGGCATGGACTGCGCCGGTCAT
The DNA here is from genome assembly GCA_964408265.1 of uncultured Syntrophorhabdaceae bacterium. Taxonomy (GTDB): domain Bacteria; phylum Desulfobacterota; class Syntrophorhabdia; order Syntrophorhabdales; family Syntrophorhabdaceae; genus CAYOYU01. Next base: position 14,554 of record CAYOYU010000113.1, on the reverse strand, counting down.
CAGGGCAAAGGCGACGATGATCGTAATTGTGGTAATGATCTGTTTCACGGTTGATTCCTCCTATGTAATTAACGTGAAAGTAGCAACCTCATGTCTTATCAACCGGCTCCCGCGGTCCGGAGAATTTCACTCTGTTTTTCCAAACCCCACCAAGATTATAGGGCTGCTATTCTTTATGTCAAGTGTCTAAGGGGGCCGACACCTTCTGTTTTTTTCAAACCCCGCTAAGATAATTAGGGGCTGCTATCCTTTATGCCAAGTGTCTAAGGGGCCCGACCCGCTCAGGACTCCCGGTCTGATTTGTTTGATCCGCTGCAGCAACCAGTCCCGCCTCCGCGGATGACCAGGAAGAGCAGTACCCCGATCCCCGTGAGAAGCAGCAACTCTATCATGGCTTGCCTCCTTTACATGTTAACCCCTTCGTATCTCCTGAAGCCCGGCCGGTCCCAGGCCTTCCTTTCATCATGAACAGAAAGTGGAGCAGAGGGCAGATAAGTACGAGGGAATAGAGCCCCCAGGCTCCGAGGATCCCGAGGAAAGAGAGGGCGGCGACGGCCCCAAGGGGAATGGCGCAACAGAGAACCATCCCGTATGGATGACTCTTGAAAAGTTGCCGATGCTCTTTTTCTGCGTGCCTCATGGGGCAAATGGCTTGCAAGAGGCATACCATTCGGATGAAATGGGTGAGAAAGGGCTTGATTGCAGGGATTCAGGAAGAATTTGGTACTATCATCGATGGGAAACAATTACTCAGCCCTCTCAGATTTGCGAGGATCAAGTGCGAAAATAGTTTACAGCCGGCTTCATTCCTCCTTTTCCTCTAGCCCATATTCCTTGAGCTTGTTTTGAAGAGTCTTTCGGCTTATCCCCAGCCTCTGGGCGGTATGAGTCCTGTTTCCTCCGGTCTCCCGGAGAGTCTGAAGGATGACTTCCTTCTCCACCTCTTCCAGTGTCATGCCGGGAGGGACAAAGATTCCCGGTCGCTCCGTATCCTCCTGGTGCTGCATGGC
>CAYOYU010000113.1:8262-13534 GCA_964408265.1 uncultured Syntrophorhabdaceae bacterium | reverse complement strand
GGCAGGTCTTCAATGGAAATATACTCCCCCTTACAGAGAAGGACGGCCCTTTCAACGACATTTTCCAGTTCGCGGATATTCCCCGGCCAGTCATAGCGCATCAAGGCATCCGCCGTCTTCGGAAGAATGCCCTTTACCGAACTCCTGTTCTTTGTTTTATAGAGCCTGAAGAAATGCTCGGCGAGGAGCGGTATGTCCTCTCTCCGTTCTCTCAATGGGGGAATATGTACGGGAACGACATTGAGTCGGTAGAAAAGGTCCTCCCTGAACCGCCCTTCCTTGACCTCCTGTTCAAGGTCCTTGTTTGTGGCGGCTATGAGGCGAATATCAACCCTGATGGTGCTTGTACTCCCCAGTGATTCAAACTCTCTTTCCTGCACTACGCGAAGCAGTTTGACCTGCGTGGCGGAGTTCATCTCGCCAACCTCATCGAGAAAAAGAGTACCCCCGTCCGCTAGCTCAAACCTACCGGCTTTTCGGGTCATTGCACCGGTAAATGCCCCCTTTTCGTGGCCGAAGAGTTCGCTTTCCAGGAGGGTTTCAGGCAGCGCCGCACAGCTTACCTTGATGAACGGTTTCTGGACCCGGGGGCTGTTCTGATGAATGGCATTGGCTATCAACTCCTTGCCTGTTCCGGTTTCTCCGTAAATCATTACGGTGGCATCACTCGGTGCGACCACCGAAAGAACGTCGAAAAGTTCTTTCATTGGCTTACTTTTGCCTATAATGCGGGAGAAGTCGAAACGGTCCGAGAGCCGTTCCCTCAGAAGGAGGTTCTCCGTCTGGAGACGATAATACTCCAACGCTTTTCTTACTAGTATCTTGACTTCGTCGATGTTGAGAGGCTTGGTCAGGTAGTCGAAGGCTCCCGATTTGATCGCCTCAACGGCGGTTTCAACCGATGCATAGGCTGTCATCAAGATCACCGGGATCGAAGGGCTGAGTTTCTTGATCTCTTTCATCGCCTCAATCCCATCCATGCTGGTCATACGGAGGTCCATGACGATGAGGTCGTAGGGGTGGTCCTCCAGAGCCCTGACCGCCGTAGTCCCGTCGTCCGCTTCCGAGACGGAATAGCCTTCCTTCGTCAGAACGGCCTTGAGCATAAGCCGGTGGTTCTCTTCGTCGTCAACTACCAATATCCTGGCTTTTGTCACTATCTTCTCTCTCCGTAATCTTGTTAGCCAGCGGCAAACGAATCAGAAAGACCGTTCCTTTCCCCTCTTCGCTCTCCGCTTTGATCTCACCCCCATGGGCTTCGATTATTTTGGCGGTGATCGCCAGCCCCAAGCCTGTACCTTTCTTCTTGGTGCTGAAAAGGGGATCGAATATCCTGCCCAGGTTTTCTTTACTGATGCCGTGTCCGGTGTCGGAAATCGCTATTTCGACCCAGCCCGTTTCGGGTCTGGAAGCCGTCGTTACCCTGAGTTCACCGCCTTTGTCCATCGATTCCATGGCATTGAGCAGTACGTTGAGGAACGCCTGGGTGATCTGATCGGAATCCGCAGCCACTGTTCCAGCGGCCCCATCTGACCGTACAAGGCTGATCCCTTTCTTTTTCAAATCCGGTTCGATCAGTTGAAGGGGATGATTAAGAACCGCCGTTACGGTCAAGGGATGCAGGTTCAGCTCTCTCGGCCGCGCAAAATCGAGAAGCTCTGTGATAACCCTGTCCAGCCGGTCCGCCTCACGGATGATTATGTCGGCGTATGAACGGTCCTCGCTTCCGCTTTCAAATTTCTCAGCGAAGTACTGGCCGAATCCTTTAATTGAGCTGAGCGGATTTCGAATCTCATGAGCAACACCCGAGGCAAAGCGCCCCAGCGATGCCAGCCTCTCTGACCGACGGACCTTCTCCTGGAGTTCCCGTATTTCCCGCAGGTCCTGGAGAAGGATCACTGCTCCAATAGTCGTACCTTCCGACCCCTTAAGGGGCGTCGCGCCCGCACTGAGCGGGATCGCATGACCATCTCCGGCGTAGTCTATTTCGGTATCGGTCACCGTTTTGTCATGTCTGATGACGCTATCAATGTCGAGTTGTTCTGCCGGCAGAAGGTCCTTGAGAGATTGTCCCGAAAGATGCACAGCATCTTGCCCCAGCATGCGCGTAGCGCTTCGATTCGTCGACACAATACGGCCATTGGTGTCAACAGTGAGCAATCCGCTCGCCATACTCTCGACGACGTTTTCCGTGTAACTTCTCATCTCGCTAAGGGTTCTGTCGACGAGATAGTAGTTCTGTATAACAAAAATGAAGTAGATGGCCGCTGAACCGAGGACGAGGAGGATTGCTGCCATCATCAGGGCGTGGCTGATATCATGTTTACGCGCCTCTTCGAGTGGGGTCATCCACAGGGCAACCTGGACTGATCGGAACCCAAGGAGAGGCAGATCTTTACGATACTGAAAAATCTGATGACCATCCTGTAAGGTGCCGGTCTTCCGGTATGAGGTCTTTTCGTGTCCCTTGATCCAACCTCTCTCCCCTTCTTCTGGAAGTTGGCGTAGCGATGGAAGCCTACTTTTGAAGATCCATCGGCCCTTGTCGTCAAGGATGCCGAAATAGGCGATATCCGGATTCTGAACGATTCGTTCCATGACCGTTTCGAAGTCCCCTACTCTTGCATCCAGGTCGGGCGCAAGGGCGATTAGGGCAGTAGAGATTACATCATGGGCATTCCTTTCGAGGAAACCTTCCCAGTGGCTCCACTCCCTGTCGAGGGTGCGGAATGTTGAAATGGCGTGCATCACCACAAGGGTGACGATAATCATCACCAACGTGATGGCGGGAACGTAGAGGCGTTTTCTTCCGAGCGTTTTCAATGGTACACCTTTCGTGGACCAAACCAGGCCGTCCGGTCCCCGGTTTGTTTCTCAGGCTGTTTCAATATAATGTTGTCTGTTTGCCATGAAAGTCAAGGACCGATCCGGCTAACGGCTCGGCTCGTGAGGGCAGGATGAGAGGGACCCGGGCGGCGCGCAAAATGTACGCACCCCACAGATCAAAAGAGCGTTTGGTGCGAAATTTCTTTTCGGGTCCTTGGGAGGCTGGCTTTGTGTGCCTGGCGCTTATAGGTAGTTATATCAACATGTTGGAATACGTCAGATGGATGGGAATACCTTTGGCACAACTGTTGCTTTAATGTAAGGCGAAATGAAAAGACGCAACCCATTAGGCTGTTACTCATTTTTCTTAGGGACCCGAAAAAAGACGTGGTTCAGGACCTTGATGATCGTCGCCTTGTTCTTCGGGCTTGTCGGCCAGGTCCAGGCTGTCTGTTTCGCGGAACGGACTGCTGCCTGCATGTCGGGTCCTTCGAATGCCATGTATGAGGCGGTTCCGCACAACTGCTGCGGACAAAGCTCATCATGCGGCTGCATCGGAGAAGATAATGGAGCAGCCGCGCCCGGGCAATCTCTCATCAACAGGCCTTCAGGGCTGGGAGATGGTCTGAGCAAAATGGCTATCATTTCCCCTTTAACGGATTCCCTTCCTTTAGAGAGAGGGGCCGCACTCTTTGAAACAGGGGTTTTCCCCCGTGCGCCGAAGATAACGGTCTATCTCCAAACCCAGACCCTCCGCTGCTAACCTGACTCCTCTGCACCGGGGTTTGGCAGGTTTGTCTGCCCACCTCGAACCGTCCCCGATTCAAGGGGCTGGTATGTGTAACCAATTAAAGAGACGAAACAAGGAGGATTTACCATGAAGACCACATACATAACAATATTAGCGATCATCGCCACCATTTCGATACTGATCGGAGGCACTTCATACGCAAGCGACCAGTACTTTCCCGATTACGCAAGCTGGGCAGGGACATATGCCGCACAGGTGAAGGTGTCAAGCAGCACGCCTGCACAGGGCAGCACGTTCCCCGAGTACGCGGCCTGGGCACATCCGGAGAACCCGGCGCTTAGTAAGGTTACATCGTCGCCTGCACAGGGTAGCAGGATTTGCGGATCATTTCCCGACCATGCGACCTGGGCACATCCAAGCACCGTAGGACTGGCAGGCTGATGAGCACCGGGACAACCAGGGGGGTCCGCTCATGCGGGCCCTCCAACCAACAAACAGAAGAATGAAACAAGGAGGATTTACCATGAAGACCACATACATAACAATATTAGCGATCATCGCCACCATTTCGATACTGATCGGAGGCACTTCATACGCAAGCGACCAGTACTTTCCCGATTACGCAAGCTGGGCAGGGACATATGCCGCACAGGTGAAGGTGTCAAGCAGCACGCCTGCACAGGGCAGCACGTTCCCCGAGTACGCGGCCTGGGCACATCCGGAGAACCCGGCGCTTAGTAAGGTTACATCGTCGCCTGCACAGGGTAGCAGGATTTGCGGATCATTTCCCGACCATGCGACCTGGGCACATCCAAGCACCGTAGGACTGGCAGGCTGATGAGCACCGGGACAACCAGGGGGGTCCGCTCATGCGGGCCCTCCAACCAACAAACAGAAGAATGAAACAAGGAGGATTTACCATGAAGACAATATGTGCAGCCATTTTGGCGGTTATCGCTACGCTCTCGATGTCTTTCGGGATTTTCGGGCAAGCCCATGCCGGAATTCTGGAGGAGAAAGCGGGCAAATATGTGGTTCAAATTGTCTTTGATAAAGGCGCACCCGTGAAGGGTCAGAATGACCTCACAATTGTTGTAAATGATGAATCGGGTAATAAGGTAACCGATGTCAAGGTAGAGGTGAGGTATTTCATGAGCCAGCGTCTTTCGCCCACCGCCAAGTCCGTGGAAATGCCCTATATGGGCTCCACCGTCGGTGCCCTGCTGTCAGATTCGACTTACAGTGCAAAGATCGATCTGCACATGACCGGGTCGTGGCATATTCAGGTGAAGGTTACGGACACAAACGGAGTGTCGGGTACTGCAAAATTCTACGTCACCGTAGGGTAGCGGTATATCGTCACAGTCTGCAAACGATTCATAGACAATGAGAATAGGAGGGTGTTGTGAGTGAGAAAGGTGATAGCAAGAGGGGACCGGGGAGCTATAACGGTAGGGCTCCGGTCAGATTGATTACGCTGGGCATGCTGTTTGTTTTACTCGGCCTTGCAATTAACGTTGCGGCGCGAGAGCCGGTATCCCAAACCGCCAAGGATGTTGTGTACGCCGCGAGCTTGTTCAGCGACGGAAAGGCGCGCCACTATCAGTACAAGACCGCCGATGGTGTTACGGTAAAGTATTTCGTGATAAAAAGCTCCTATGGTGTTATACGCGCGGCATTTGATGCCTGCGACGT
>CAYOYU010000113.1:0-8252 GCA_964408265.1 uncultured Syntrophorhabdaceae bacterium | reverse complement strand
ACGTCTGCTGGAGAGAAGGCAAGGGGTATGTTCAGGATGGTGACTTTATGGTTTGTAAGAATTGCGGTAGGCGTTTCAAGTCGACCAAGGTGAACGAAGTAACCGGGGGGTGTAATCCGGCTGCGCTTGTGAGAAAGGAAGAAAGCGGCAAAGTGCTGATCACGGCCCTGAGCCTGGAAGAGGGGAAGCGGTTCTTCTCTTTGAGAGGGGGTAGATAATGAGGATCAGAGACATCGCCATAGGCAACCTGAGAAGGAGGAAAGCCAAAGCGCTCTTTGTACTCGCCGGGCTCTTCATCGGCGTCACCACGGTGGTACTCCTGCTGAGTCTAGTGGAAGCCATGAAGATGGATATCAACCATAAGCTGGAGATGTATGGTGCGAATATCCTCATTGTACCGAAGACGGAGAACTTGTCGCTCACTTATGGCGGCATGTCGCTCGGCGGGGTCTCCTTCGAGATAGAGGAAATCCGTGAAGGTGATCTGGATCGGATCAGCTCCATCCGGAACGCGGGGAACGTGGCCGCTGTGGGCCCTATGGTGCTTGGCCCTGTTACGGTGGATAAACAAAAGATACTCATGGCTGGCGTGGACTTTGAGGCGTTTCAGATTCTAAGGCCATGGTGGAGTGTGAAAGGAAAGCTGCCCGAAGAGAACGAGGTCGTTATGGGCGGTGAAGCGGCCCGGGTATTAGGAGTCACCGTTGGCGGAAAGATAACAATCAATAATAAGGATCTTCCCGTGTCGGGTGTTCTGGAGTCAACGGGTTCCCAGGATGATGGCCTGATCTTCGCACCACTATCTCTTGCACAGAATGTTCTTGGCAAGAAAGGACGCATATCGATGGCTGAGGTGGCTGCTCTCTGCTCGGGTTGCCCTATCGCCGAGATGGTGAAGCAAATCTCTGATGTTCTCCCGGGGGCAAATGTAATGGCAATTCAGCAGGTCGTTAAGGGCAGGATGGAGACACTGAACCACTTTCAGAAATTTTCATACGGAGTGTCCGGGCTTGTGCTTCTCGTGGGCAGTCTTATGGTTCTCGTGACGATGATGGCGAGCGTGAGGGAACGCACTGTGGAGATAGGAATCTTCAGGGCAATGGGCTTCAGAAGGAGTCACGTGATGAAGATCATTTTGCTTGAAGCAGCGATTATTTCGGGCGTGGCCGGCATCCTTGGATATGCTGCAGGGTTCTCGGCAACGAAGGTGCTGATCCCATTTTTTGCTGAAGGCCACGGGGCTATGGTTCCTTTCAACCCGGCTCTTGCAGTCGGGGCTTTTTTGCTCGCCCTCTCTGTGGGACTCGTGTCCAGTACTTACCCTGCGCTCATGGCGTCCCGGCTGGATCCGAATGAGGCCCTACGGGCGTTGTAGGAGGAAGAACATGAAGAAGATTGAAGCACTAAAGATAGCAAAACAGTATGGGAAAGGTGAAGCAGCGGTAACTGCGGTCAAAGAGGCCAGTTTTGTTATAGAAGCAGGCGAGTTTATTGCGGTCATGGGCGAATCTGGTTCGGGAAAATCAACGCTCCTTTCCATAGTAGGAGCCCTCAACAGGCCCACCTCAGGCAAGTTGGTCGTGGATGCCGTAGACGTGTACAAACTCGGACAGGACCAAAGGGCCGACTTCAGAAGGGAGTCGATCGGTTTTGTGTTCCAGAATTTCCACCTCATTCCCTACCTCACGCTGACCGAGAATGTGATGCTTCCCCTTGCGGTCATGAAGGAGGCTAAAAAGAAGAAACAGGCTAAGGCTATTCAAGCCCTCCATCGGGTGGGACTCGGCGCGAAGGGAGGTCGGCTGCCCGGGCAGATATCCGGAGGCGAACAGGAACGGGTCGCCATAGCACGGGCGATCGTCAACCAGCCTCCCATACTCCTTGCAGACGAACCGACAGGGAACCTGGACTCAGGAACGGGAAGAGAAATCATGGATCTTATGGGAGCTCTGAACAGGGAGGGCATGACGATCATCATGGTGACACACAATGCAGATTATGCACAGCACGCACAGAGGGTGCTGCACGTTTCGGACGGGGTGCTTCTGTGAATCCGTATTGGCTATGAAGTTGATCTTAAGGGTCAAAGGAGCTTATCTATATCATACTACTTCTATCTATTTACTTGTCTTTCAGCGGGAGACATGCTAACATTTTCTACCTGCCCCCGCCGCCGGGGCGATAGGAAGTGACAGCAACTCCAGGAGTAAGGTATGAGAGCAGAGAAAAGAAGACACCCGCAGGACTCGTGCGAAAGAACCATTTTCGCTCCCGCCGGTTCCGGCAAAGAGGTCTCGGCCCAAGTAGACCGGCTCGTGGCTTCTCAAAAACAAAGCGATCTTTTTCACCATATCGGCCAGGAGCCAATCCCGTCAAGGAAAGCGGTGATAGGTCTCATTGGCCGGGCTTTTGAGCTGATCTATCCCGGCTACTTTTCTCCTATTCCCATTGATGAAGAAGAACTTTTCCGCTACCTCACGCGGGAATCCACAGAACTACTCAGCGTACTCTCGATGCAGATCGCCCATGCTATCAGACACGACTGTATCCGTTTCGGCCGGCCCTGTATCCACTGTGAGGAACAAGGCTATCAGATCGGACTGGGGTTTCTCTCCTATATCCCCACTCTTCAGCAGAAACTCTCGAAAGATGTCTCTACAGCCTACGAAGGCGACCCTGCGGCCCGACACTTCGACGAGGTAATCTTCAGTTATCCGGGCCTTTACGCAATTACAGTATACCGGATCGCTCACTGGCTCCATACACAGGGCGTCCCCCTGATACCTCGCATCATGACCGAATACGCCCACAGTCGTACGGGCATAGACATCCATCCCGGAGTAGTTATTGGGGACAACTTCTTCATGGACCATGGAACAGGCATAGTCATCGGCGAGACCACCCGGATCGGCAATCGCGTGCGCATCTACCAGGGAGTCACGTTGGGCGCCCTCTCCCTGAGTAAAGAGGAATGCGAGTCATTGCGGAATCAGAAACGTCATCCCACTATCGAAGACGATGTCATCATCTATGCCAATGCGACCATACTTGGGGGAAACACAATCATTGGCGCCGGGTCGGTGATCGGAGGAAACGTCTGGCTCACGGAATCTGTCCCTCCCGGCACGGAGGTCTTCCTCGAGAAACCGAAACTGGTATTTAAGAATAGAAACAATACAGGAAAGGCACGGGGCAGCCTCAAAAGAGCAATCTGAGGCCCGGAGACTTCCCGCGATCTGGAGGACTTATTGTACAGTCTCATTGACCAACTTCGCGACTACGTTCTGGACCGAAAGACGATCACTGAAGATCAAGGTCGGACACTGGCCGTGGCCGGCATGGCAAATCCCTTCCGTCTCATTGCTGCAGCTTCCGAAATACGGGAGTCCTTCAAGGGCAAATCCATCGTGCTCTGTGGCATCATCAACGCAAAATCCGGCAGATGCCCGGAGGATTGCGCCTTTTGTTCCCAATCGGCCCACCATTGCACCGACGCCCCGTCATATCCCCTCATCAAGAAGGATGCAATCATAGGCAGTGCCATATCGGCGAGAGATGAAGGTGCCCACATGTTCGGGATCGTCACCAGCGGGACCGCGATCACCACAGAAGAAGAATGGGCCGAAATCCTCGGCGCCATCACCGGCATAAAAGCTTCAGGCATCAAGGCTTGTGCCTCACTGGGCATGCTCGACGTGAACGGGGCTAAAAGAATGAAGGATGCCGGGCTCTTCCGCTATCACCACAATCTCGAGACGGCTCGCAGTTTCTTTAGAAATATCTGTACAACCCATGACTACGACGAGGATATCGCTACGATTGGGGCAGCCAGAGAGGCGGGCCTGTCGGTCTGCTGTGGCGGAATTATCGGAATGGGCGAGTCACAGGAACAGCGCCTCGAGCTTGCCTTCACTTTGCGCGACCTTGGTGTTGATTGCGTCCCTGTTAATATCCTCGATCCCAGACCAGGCACCCGGCTTGAAGGGACAGAACCACTTACCCCTCTGGAGATTCTCGTAACCATCGCCCTCTTTCGGTTCATCCTTCCAGATAAAGACATAAAACTCTGTGGCGGCAAGGAGAAGAATCTGAGACAGCTCCTTCCCCTGGGAATTCTCGCGGGATGCAATTCACTCATGACAGGCAACTATCTCACCACGACGGGCCGGAGTGCCGCGCTCGACATCGAGATGATCCTGGACCTCGGCCTGGCCCCGGAGCCGGGGTAACCTGCCATGAAGGCCATCGCATTACTTTCCGGCGGCCTCGACAGCACGCTGGCCATCAAGCTCGTCCGCGAACAGGGTATAGAGGTAACGGCGCTTAACTTCACTTCTCCTTTCTGCACCTGCACCAAGAAAGGATCTTCCTGCAGTGCCGCCGCTTCAGCAGCGGTGAAACTGGGAGTACCTCTGAAGGTTATTCCAAAAGGGCTTGACTACTTTAAGGTTGTGGAAAATCCGGAGTTCGGCTACGCATCAGCCATGAATCCCTGCATCGACTGCCGCATCTACATTCTGAGGAAGGCTCGTGCTTTCATGGAAGAGGAAGGCGCCTCTTTTCTGATCACCGGCGAAGTGGTAGGGCAACGCCCCAAATCCCAAAAACGTGACACCCTTCGCCTCATCGAGAAACAGGCCTCCCTGGAGGGACTCCTCGTCCGTCCGCTCTCCGCCGCCCTCCTTCCCGCCACTATTCCAGAGAAAATGGGCTGGCTCGACAGGCAGAGACTGCTGAATATATCCGGAAGGGGGCGCAGGCCCCAGATAGCACTGGCCGATGCCTTCGGAATCGTGGACTATCCCTGTCCTGCAGGAGGCTGTCTTCTCACGGACCACGTAGTAGCGGATCGTCTCCGCGATCTCTTCGCGAGAAAACCCGATTATGATCTCACTGATATCACGCTGCTCAAGTACGGCCGTCATTTTCGCCTTCCTTCCGGCCGTAAACTGGTGCTCTCGCGGTCCCAAAGAGAGGGCCTCATGCTGGGCGGCTTCTTCCGTTCCGCCAATGATCTTTTTTTCCGGTGCACCAACCCGGCCGGCCCTGAGGCGCTGCTCAAAGATGCGAACCGGCAGGGCATGGAGCCGGATATTGAAATCTGCCTATCCATCATACATCGCTACTCCAAAGCCGCCGACAACTCGAAACTGCACGTCCTTCTCGAAGGACTGCTTACAGTGGGACTCGACGTATTCCGTTCCATCCCCGAAAGCCAGGCCGCAGAATACATGGTCTGACAAAAAGGCCGGCAAACACCATTTCCCCAATCCCTCCATCTACTAACGTTATGATTGACGGTATATAATGAAGTAGGAAAGGACAAGGGGGTAGCCTCATTATACAAAATGGAACCGAACGCGGGCAGAACGGGCCGTGAGATCCAATTGGACAATGAGGGTAGTAGCCAGGTACGATTCTCGCAGATCGCCAATCGCGTACTGCCCGAAAAAGCAGGGTGACCAATCGGATTGTGTGAGGGGAACTTGGGCCTCACTCGTTGTGCCTATCCCAACCAACGTGACAGAACGAACCGAAGGTCCTCCTTCCCGATGAGTTTGATTGGCGTGACCTGTACACCATTTTCCCGTATTTCTTCAAGAGACAGCATATCACGATGGCCTGTCGTCAAGATTATGGATCAGCTCTTACTTGATGGAGAAGCAGAAGGCCTTCGTGCCAGATCGCGCGGAGGCATTCAGCTAGAGCGGTAGAGCCCGCACTGAAGAATCACTTCGCACGGTACTTCCTCCTATCACATGAGAAACCGGAAGAATTGCGTCAGGTACGTGAGCGCAAAAGCCAGAGCGTAGAACAGTATCGCTGTGCCCAGGTTCGTCCGTCTTCGCGATACGAGGTAGATGAAGATGCCCAGGGAGATGGCCGCGAATATCTTCGGGAGCGCCCCGAAGAGAATGCCTTCGGTGAGCGCCTTCACGAAGCCGTCATAACTTTTGATGTTCTCGGGATTGAAGTACTCAAGAAACTGTTTCACCAGCCGCCTCCTTTCTCTGGTACGACACTTTCGGGAAGATGATCTTCACCCTCGCGTCCTTCACGTCAGGCACCCGCCCCGTGTAGTATTCCCCGGCTACCCTGAGATAGAAGTGGCGGGGTTTGAGCCGCATGACCCGTTCCTTGAGGATCATCCGCTCCTCGTCCTCCCGCGTGGTGATGCTCATGCTGCCGCCCCCTGTGGAGACCACCTTCCTCCAGACCGTGACCACCGGGGTCGAGTCCTCGATGTACTTCGCCGTCTTCTCGTGGTTGCCCCGCATGAATATCCAGGTATTGATGTTGTCCATGATGCTCTGCGTGATCTCGGGTCCTACCTCCGCCTCCATGTACGACATGGACTGGGTAAAGAAGTGGAGGTAGACGTTGGCCGCCCTGCCCTTGCTGAACATCTCCTCGATCCCGTTGTAGAGGATGCTGTGCCCCTCGTCCATATAAATCGAAAGGGCCGGGTTGAAGACCCTCCCCGAGCCGAGGACGCGGCCAACCGTGCTCTGCACCGTGGACATGAACATGCGGGCAATGATCCTCGCAGTCCCCGCCGTTAGGAGGCTCCCGGCGTTCAGCACGAGGATCACCCCCTTCCCCTCCTCCAGCCGCCTGATAAACTCGTTGTTGTAGGCCCTCCCGATGATCTGCCCCGTGGTGGACGAGGTGAGTTGCGCCAGGACGGTACCGAGCGACGCCGACACCTTCGAGAAGAACTCTGTCGGATACTGGGCGATGTGCGAAACGGCGAGGAGCGCGTCCTCCACGAGTTCCCGCACCTTCTTGTCGGGGTTGTCGCGTATCTTCTTCAATTCGTCGACAAACTCCATCATGGCCTTGTGGGTGATGCGCTCCTTCACCCGCATGAGGTTGATCTTCGGCTGCTCCCCCCGCGACGCGCCTAGGGCGATGAGCCCCATGATGATGACCGTCGTGATGTTCGTGGCTATGTTTTCAAAAAACTCCTCTCGGGAGCGTATGCCCGAGACGATGTGGTGGACCAGTTCGTCGGGCATGTAGTAGTAGGCGAGCGGATTCACCTTCACCGAGCAGTCCGGGTAGATCGGGGAGACGTAGAGGATCTCGTCAAGCCGCCCCGCTTCCGCCGCCGCCTGGATCACCCGGGGCAGCAGGGCGTCGTCCCCCTTGGGGTCGAAGAGCATCACGTTCAGGCCCGCGAGGATGTCCTGGTAGACCATGTGCGACATCATGCGGGATTTGCCGATGCCGGTGGTGCCGAAGCACCCCAGGTGTCCGCCCCGCTGGCCGTAGGGGAGGTAGTAGTCGGTGATTTTGCTCATCTGGCGGTGTAAGGGGAGCTTCACGACCTCACCCAGGTGGAGCCCCTTCGTGTTCTTCTGCGCCTTTCCCCGCGTGTTCATATCCCAGAGGATATCCATTCCGCCCATAAACGTCTCTCCTTTATGCCGGCGATACGGCCTCGATGGTCTCAAGGTATCCCATCTTGCGCGCCTCGATCGCGGCGGCGTCGAATTTCCCGCCCATCCTCACGGGGGTGAACATTGCCTTCGTCTTCCTGCCCGCGGTCGTCTTCACTTCGAACCGCTGGGCGTACCTGTTGGGCGGCAGCGTTTCCATGATTGCCCCCGCGTCCCGCAGCGCATTCGCCACGATCCGCATGGCCGTCTCCTTCTCCGACTCGTAGATGAAGGTGAGGTCGAGGACCTTCTTCTCGTTGCACAGCGCCCTGGCGAGCTCGTACAGGTAGTCGGGCCGCACGTAGACGACTCCCTTGAAGGAGAAGGCCTGGTACCGCTCATTCTTTGAGATGTTGACGTGGGGCTGGAGCATGGTCAGAAACTCCCCGGCGACGAACCACGATGCAAACGGCATAATCCGGTACCCTTTCGCGAACTGCACGAGTTCCATCTCCCGGGCCCGCCTGTCCGCCGCCTTCAGTTCAGCGGTGAACTGGTTCCGGGAGGCCGCGTGGTGCTCCCTGACCGCCTCGACGACGTCCCGCACCTCGCCCTGCACCTCGCGTCGCGGCTGCCCGGTGGCGGCCCGCGGGCGGCCTTGCCCGAGCCCGTGCTGCGGGCGCTGGCGGAGCACGACTGGCCGGGCAACGTCCCCGAGCTCGCGGCGGTCGTCACGCGCGCCCTCGTGGGAGGGGCGCTGCCCTTCGGGGCAGGCCCGGCGCGGCGCTCGTTCGCGCCCGGTGAGTCGTTCCGGGCCGAGAAGGATCGCTGGGAATCCGAACTCGTGCGCGCGTACGTCGAGTGGCCCCT
>CAYOYU010000112.1:0-15966 GCA_964408265.1 uncultured Syntrophorhabdaceae bacterium | reverse complement strand
AATTGCCCCATGGGCCCGAAGGTATGCTGAGCCCGGAGAACGGTAAACCCCTTTTGGCCGAGCAGGTTCATCATTTCCGGAAGGCTATAGGTCTCGCCAATGTGCTCGGTCTTTGCCCAGGTTTGAAAATTGACGAACCACTTTTCAGGAAAGATGGCATTGGATGACGAATCTTTGCCAGGCATATGGATGTAGAGATAGCCTCCGGGCCGGAGGCAAGCCGCGAGTCTGTTGATGGCAGCTTGATTATGGGGAATGTGTTCAAGAACGTCGATAGAGTAAACGAAATCGAAGGTATTAACGTCGTCAAGGTCCAGTATGTTGAGGCAGCGGAAAGAGAAGTTTTGGGGAGTAGACTCCGATAGATAAGGGGCTTTGATGTCGATGGCTGACACATTGATGTGAGGATACATAGCAGCCAGCGTCAAGGCATACTGAGCCCCTCCGCAACCTGCGTCAAGAATTGATGCGATAGTCTCAAAAGGTAAGGACTGAAGGACGTCGAAAAACCAGAGTCTTCTTATGTAGTCGCCTATATGTCTCACCGAGAAGGGCGACTTCTGGATCAATCTCTTCAATAAAGGGGCAGATACACTCATTTTACCTCATAACGTCCAAGAAGAGTGTCGTAGATGTCCTCCAGTGAGGCCGCCTGACGTCGTATGTCGTATTCACGTTCCACGTGGTTTCTGCCGAAAGATCCCAACTCTTTCCATTGCCCGCTATTGTTAGCCAGGTGCTGGAGCCTGTCTGCAAGAGTGGCCGGATCCCTCTCCGGCACAAGGTAGCCACTTCTTTCATCTATGATGACCTCAGGGATATCACAGTGCCTCGTGGAAAGAACGGGCATGCCCGAGGCCGATGCTTCAATGATGGAAACTGGAGCCCCGCCTTCATTGTCACCGTCAGATGCTTGCACGCTGGGCGCGAGAAAAATGTGGTTTCTGTAAAGTTCCCGGACAAAGATTTCGTGAGGCTGATAGCCGAGCAAACGAACGGATGAGGCCATGTTATGGTACTCAATGAGATTCAGAATCTCGTGCTTCTGTTCTTCCTCCCTGGTTTTGCCTGATGAATCCCCCAGGATAGTGAGAGTTGCTTTAAGCCCGGGGTTAGCCTTTCTGAAGCGGGCGAAGGCTTCCACCCCGTAAGGGAGCCCTTTCTTTTCCCGGAAACTCGCTGACATCAATACCCTTATCTCTCTGTCTTCGGCGATTTGTCTGGGCAAGAAGGGTATCTTCCCCAAGTCGGCGCCAAGGTGGTGGATCAGGATCTTTTCGCTTGGGCATCCCAGGTTGACGAGCGACCGCTTCATATTCGATCCCTCCACAAGGAAGGCCGTTCCTTTGCGGAAAAGAGTGAGGTATCTTTCGGTCCAGATGGGGTGCTCGCGGACTAACTGGTTTATATCATAGCCGTAAAAGGCTGTAATCAGGGGTATCGTAGCAATTGTATTGAGAAGCAGAAATCGCTGTCCTGAGGGGCCGAAGTGAGCGTGTACGAGACTTGGTTTATCCTTCAGGAGCCAATAGAGAAAGTAGGTATAGAAGAGGCCCTTTCTGAAAGTCCCTGCCTGTCTGCCGCCCGGTTCAACGGAGAGGGTTCTGACTGTATCTACAGGGAACAGGCCATCATTCATTCGATCACAGGCATATACAATCGGCTTGTACCTGTGCAGATTGGTCAATTGCCCGTGTATCCAGTTTTCGGTTACCGGGAGGTAAGCCCCGGTCTTGAAGTGCAAGACCAGATTCTTCTTCGTCACTGGTGCCTCATTTTTTGGAAGAGCGAGCGGAAGGTCACTTTTGCTATGCCGCAGAATGTTTCATAGCTTCTTGACAGTTCCCAGCATGATTTGAAGCTCTGCAACGCCCGGCCTACTTCTGATCTCAGGAGATAGGCTCCTGCAAGTTGGCAGTACAATCCGGCGAGTCTGTCTTCCGCGACCGGCCCCAGGGATTGCCTGAATTCACTGTTCTGTTCCAGGATATTCCGCGAACTGTCTATTATCGATTTGTACATGGTGGCGCGGTCTTTGCTCATATTGGAGGTATGGGACCGTATCCTTGCAGAGGGGTAGGGGGAATGGACCGTTTTGTGGCTGAGGGCAATCTTTAGCAGAATGTCGCCATCTTCATGCTGGAGCAGATGTTCGTCAAAAAGACCTGCCTCTTTGAGGCTGGTTTTGCGGAACAGAACGGTAGGGATCCTCACGTTGGGTTCCAGAAAGAAACGGTGGGCGAAGGAGTATATTGATGCTTCCCTCCCCGTGGCGTGGTTTATTCTGCACTTCTCCATGTCATGCTCTGAAAATTCCCAACTGTCCGAATAGACGAAACCTATCTCCGGGTCCTTTTCGAGAATGGCTACCTGGGTTTCAAGTTTCTTTTCTTCGTAGAGGTCGTCATCATCAAGAAATCCTATGTACCGACCCCGGGAGGTCTGTATCCCCCTGTTTCTGGCCGCGGCTAATCCCTTATTTTCCTGGTAGATGTAACGGATCCGGTTGTCAAAGCCCATAATCGTGCTCTCAGCAGGCATGACTGAACCATCGTCCACCACTATGATTTCGTAGTCTCTATAGGTCTGGGATAATACGCTTTCTATGGCCTGGCCGATATAGTCCAGACGGTCACGGACGGTTATGATGATGGTGACGGATGGTTCGCTAGGCATGGCCTGCCGCCTTGCCGGTATCCTTGCAAAAGAGCCGCCAGGTCTGAGTGCCTATCATACCGGTCTTCTCAACCCGGAAACCATATCTGGCAAGGAGGGCAGGGTAATCGTGCCTGTACTGGAAAGATATTTTGTTGGAACAGTCCGTTTCCGTCATTTCATTGAGATAGACGCGTCTTCCTATCTCTGTTAGTTTCCGGATTGTCTCATCCACATCCTTCGCAGGCAAATACTGTAAGACCCGGTTGGAGACTATAAGATCAAAGTGCTCAGGAGGATAAGCCAAATTGGTTGCAGGGCAGCAGACAAAGGCTGTTTTCCGCGATGGACCCCAGCCGCGGGCAATCTCCAGAATTCTGGCAGAGGCATGCTGGATTACAACCTCCCGAATATCCTTATAGAGGGGGAAGAGACTGCCGCTGCCACAGCCGACATCCAGGAGTGAACGAGGCTTGAGAGTTGATATTATGTTAGCCAGGACTTGGGATTCTATGCTGCATTCCCCCCGGTTCTCATCTATGTCCTGCGTTCTTCCATTCCGGCAATGTTCCCGGATGTACCGGGAAGGGTAGGACCATTGTATGACCCGATAGGTAAAATTGGAAAATAATATCCTTATCAGAAGAAAATAGGCCCACAGGTTAGATGGCTGTTTCCTTGCTGCTCGTACTGCGTATGTGGTTGCCAAACTGTATGATCTCAGGTTGCATGCCGCTCTGCCCCAGACCGTATACAACCGGGAGAGGGCCCGCTTTTTGGAGGTCTCCGTGAGTTCACTTTTCTTTTGGCGCAAAGCAATGGCTGCTTCTTTGTCCTGCCCATCCAAGCTGTCCTTCCCTAAGCGGCGTCTCTCTTCCTGAAGCTCAATTGCCAGGCATCCGGACAGATTCATTTCCTCCGACTCTCTCGAAGTGGAGGAGTGATCATGGACCCTATACTTGTAAAGAGGTTCCCTAATGGTGGATATCCCGAATCGATCTGCAACTCGCAGCGAGAAGTCGTAATCTTCGGCCGGTACAAGGGCTTCGCGAAATAATCCGACCGTATCGGCACAGTTTTTTCTGAACATGATGGACGGGTTGCAGAGGAAATGAACGATGTCGCCGGTATTTCCTGAGGGTGGTTCAAAGAGAGATATTTCCTTTCCTGTAGCGTCTATGTATACGAACCCCGTCCCCACGAGACTGATATCGTTGTTCTGATCGAGGAATCGGACTTGTGTTTCCAGTCTTGTGGCAACGGATATGTCGTCGGCGTCCGACATGGCAACATATTCCCCTGAAGCCAGTGCGATCCCCTTATTACGGGACGCAGATCTTTCACTATTAACTTCGTTCCGTATCACTCTAACCCTGGGATCGATCTTCTTGAACTCATCCAGGATGCTGCCGGTATTGTCCGTCGAGGCATCATCTACAATGATCAGCTCGAAATCGGCATAACTTTGCCCTAAGAGGCTTTCGACGGTCTCCCTGAGGTATCTTTCTCCGTTGTAAACTGCCATAACCACGCTTACTTTGGGCATCCCGGTCCGCACCTCGATGTGGTTGAAGCTGACAGCATCAGTGGGCAATGCGCCGGCTGTTCGAGAGGAATAGACGAAGTAAACGGTCCTGCCTCAAGGATAACTGTCTGTCGAACAAGTGGCGTTCCATTAAAAGGGAGAGATAGTCAAGGGCGCGCCTATGTTGTTCCTCAGTCAATCTCGCTTCTTTAATCAGGAACTTGACCATAGATTTGAGCCCTTTTCGGTGGCCGAGATCTAGGGTGAAACCTTTATTGCCGTAGAAGGCATCGCCACAGACCATAACGGGTTTACCTAAGAGGCACATCTCAAAACCGGATTGAGAGGTTATCGTGATGCCCGCCGTTGCCATCTCCATCAGCGCGTAGGTGCTGAAACGGCTGTCTTCAACGATCCTGACCCAGGGGAGCCTGTCTATTGCCCGTGCTCTCAGGGCCTTGTATGTCATGCGTTCGTAGGGTGTCCGGTTCAGAGACTGTCCAACCAACTCTTTTGGGTGCAATCGGACCAGAAGTGTTACATCTTTCATCTCCCCCACGCATTCTGCCACTGCCTCGATCATGTCGACGGGATCGGGATAGATTCTGGAGTCAAGGATGATAGAAGCATCGGTCCGGACCTGGCCCAGGAGTAAAAGAATCTTCCCGTTGGCCTCAAGTGAAAGAACGTCACGTATATCTGTCGGGTTATCTATACCTCCTGTGCGATGCTCTTCCGCTTTTTGCTGTATTGCTTCTTTCCAGATCCTGAAAGCCTCATCTCTCTGCTTGTCCTTTATCTCGCACGTCTCCAGCAGTTCCAAGCCCATTCGTGCCATAGAATGACGGTTGAGGATCTGTCCGCTCAGGTTATCCAGGATGACCATTCCGCCCACCATGGAGTTCTCGATGCCGACGACGTTGATGCCGAGCCGCCTCGCCACTTCGACTACGCATCTGCTGTCAAAAACACCCCCCTGGAAGATGAAAACGCCGTCCGGTTTCAGCTTCGAAAACAGCTCATCCAGGGTTTTCAAACCGGTGGAGGCCTCGCCGTAAATTCTCCGTACCTCTTCTGAATGTTCGGTATTGGACAGGTCAGGTTCGATCACGGACAGGTTGGAGGCGATAGTGGCCTTGCAGAGCCCCCAGAGGTTCAGACCCATGAAGGAGACCTGCTTATAATTGTTGCCCGTGATATCCTCGGTGAGGAAAGAACTCCCGTTGAAGATCTGATGCCTTTCGATCCGGACGAAATTGATGTGGCGCTTCAGGGTTTCATTGTTGTAAAGATGCTCTTGTACCTCCTCCTCATTCAAACAGAACCGGTACCAATTCATATCGAGAAAAAGTGCCTTCGAAGAGTCGCGGGTAATGCGTGAGAGCGCCATGAGGTCCCTCATAAGGACCGAATAGATCCTCCTGGTGCGCTGGTTCAGGCTCTTCATTGTCGTGGGCCTCCGACGGGGAGCTTCTCAGCTACGGCGATGTTGAAAAGCCCGTCCCAGCCCTCTGTGACATCTTCTCTATCCCGGTGGTGCTGTGTAAGCCGTGCAGTGACAATGAAACCGGCGGTATTCAGCAACGCATCCAATTCATGAGGTGTGTAATGCCTCAGATGGGACGGAAAATCTCTCTTGTTGAAGGGCTGTTTTTCTTCATTGGGTGTAGAGACGATAAGCCTTCCGCCTACTTTCAACTTCTCGCGGAAGAGGTGTACCAGCCGGCTGCCGTCCACGTGTTCCAGCGTTTCCAGTGAGACTATGCAATCGAAGTTGTTGTCGGGCAAACCGACGGCAAAAGCGTCGCCGCATTGGTACTCTATCTTCTTGTCTGCGTAGAACTTGTTGGCGTAGGAGATAGCTTTCTTTGACCTGTCGATGGCGATGATTTTTGAAGGGTCACTCCTTCGTGAAAGAATGGCCGATCCGTACCCCACACCGCAGGCGCAGTCAAGGACCGCATCTCCCGGCTTAATGGAAGAAGCCGCAAATACGTAGCGTCCCCTGTGGTCGGCCCTGATTCCGTTCAGATGGCGGCTGGCCTGACGCTCTCCGCCGTCGCCATAGTCTTTGTCAATCAAAGTTCGTGCGCGGTGGGGCAGCTTTGTGGCGCGTTTTGCTGAAGACCTTGCTTTCCTTAAGGCAGCGCGGAAGATGCCCTTCCAATTGAAGTAGGTCCATCTTGGTCCCGGAGAATATAAACCGGCACCGGCAGCCGCTGAAGGTGCCTCTTTGTATGCTACGACTCTCAGGTTCAGAGGACCCGATCGGGAAGTATCGGGGATCCTCCGTATTGAGGTAAACCCCGTATCTGCCAGGAGTTCCCTGAGACTTTCAAAGGTGTATCCCCACTTATGAATGTCGAATCCGTTTCTCTGCCATCCGTAAAATCCCGCCATGGCATGCTCAGCGTTGCTGATATCTGAATCTGCATAGGGGCTCAACCCGGGGGTTGTAAGCTGCTCAAGGTGTCTTTCGAAATCGGGCACATTGATGTCGATGTAGCCTCCTTCCCTGAGGATACGAAACCAGTGACGGAAGGTGCGCCGCGCTTCTTCCAGGGTCAGATGTTCGATGACATGCCTCGCGTAGACCTCGTCAACGGAATTCTCCTTGAAGGGGAGTTCAAAGGCCTGACAGATATACTCCACATCCTGGCCGTCCACTACGTCGCAATGAATAAAGCCGGCCCTGGGGGCTCCCCCGGAACCCACTTCGAGGCGGATGGGTTTCCCGGCGGATCTATAGGGATAGTACTGGTAATACTTTTCCCGCAGGCGATGAAAGGCTTTCCCCCTTGCAGGGAGGAGGTAGGTGCTCCTTATTTCCTCCACCATTGTTCGAAACTGGCCTAGGGGCAGGGTACCATTGTTCAGGTACCTGGCATCGTCCCAATTGAACTCCGGTTTTTGCAGGTCCAGGCCAAGGGCTGACCAATCGATACTCTCCGATACGAGCCCTTTTTCCTGTGCCCAGTGCCATAGTTCGGTACCCGGCACCGCTTGCAGCAGATAGAACCCCATTATCTCCAGGAGGCCTCTATTGCGTTCCAGGAACGCCCGCGTTTCATTGATGTCTGCTTCTGTTTCCCCCGGGGTTCCGAAGACAAAGGAAGCTCCCACGGGAAGTCCATGGATGTGGCACAAATCTATCAATTTCTGATTCTGATCAGTAGTGACGCTTCCTTTCTTGAGATAGCGAAGTACCCTGTTTGAACCTGTTTCCGCTCCAAAACGGATGGAACTGAAATTCATCGCTTTAAGGGCCATCACTATATCTTCATCCACGAGATTCGCCCGGACGAAACCGTGGAAAGCCACAGACTTGTGAATCCCTTCCTTCAGGACACCCTCTACAATTGAAAAGAAGCGTTTGCGGTCGGCGATGAAGATGTCATCGAGAATGTTGATGGTCCTGACCCTGTGATCCCTGATGAGAGCGCGAAACTCGTCCAGCACGTATTCGGCGGAATGATACCGCACAGAGCCCCAGAACTTGCAGCTTGCGCAGAATATGCATCGATAGGGACAACCTCTTGACGTGAAAACATACGCCCCCTCACGAAAGTCACCGTCTCTTAGGGGATGCGGGAACGCGTCAATGTTCCTGACAGGCGTCTTGGGAGGTGTGCATACAACCGCGCCTGACGAGTGGTAACAGATGCCCTCTATCGCGCTGAAGTCCGGGTGGGTCCCATGTGTATGGGCTGAGAACCGGTCTACTATCTGCTGAAAAGTCTCTTCGCCTTCCCCGATGACGCCCAGGTCGAAGGCCTCCGGCAGGGACTGGGGCAGAGCGGATATGTGGTAGCCGCCAAGTACCGTGAGACAACCGGTGCGTTTCTTGCTCTCCGAGGCAACGTACAGGGCATCGTCAAATACTTGGGAAACTGAGCTTACTGCCAGGATATCAGGCTTGAAGGCCGCTATCTCTGCCAAAGTTCTTGCAAAGATCATATTGTTCAAAGGTACCTTAAGCCTTTCATGGGCCATTGCTGCAAGATACCCCACATTTAGAGGGTACTGGGCCAAATCCTCAGAAGGGTAATGGGAGACATAGAATGCGATCTTTGTCTTGTTTTCCTTGTATTGCATAGTAGATGAATTCATCGACAGATTCGTTGTGTCCTTCTATACCTTGTGGACAATGGATCCCCCCATTTGGCACTGAACATTCCCAAGTCTTTCCCCGACCATTTTCAGTGACCAGCCCTTATACATGAAGAGTAAATGTTCCATTTTGTTCTTTGATGTAACGACCAGGGACAGATGGTAAATGCCCGGATTGAGCCACAAAGGACCCACAGTGATTGCAAATCGTTGGGGCCCCTTTTTGAGAGCAAGGTCCTGGCCCTGGTACCAGCTATTCAGCTCCGCAACGAATTCCCCGGAAGAATGCAGGAAGGTAACCATCACTATGATGGATTCCTCCTCAACAGCGGAGTCGACTTCAAGATCCAGGTCAAAGACATCGCCTGCCGGCAGGACATGATAGCGGCCTTCCCTGGGCGCTTTTGTCTCGCATCTGATTACCCGGATGTCATGACCGGAGACGGTGGTCTCTCCTTCCTCGTAAATAGATGAGTAGAAGAGCACCGCCTCTTCAGGGGATCCCAAAAACATGTTGTTGCCCTTATTGAGAACCAGGCATCTTGAAGATATCCGGGAGATTGCCGTCATGTCGTGAGATACGAGAACCACCGCACATTGCTTTGTCAACTCGGCAATCCTGTTGTAGCATTTAACGCGGAAGGCAACGTCGCCCACGGCCAGAATTTCATCAATCAAGAGGAGGTCAGGGTCGCTGTGTATGGCGATGGAAAAGCCTAACCTTATGAACATGCCTGTGGAGTAATATTTTACGGGGACGTCAATAAAGTCGCCGATATCGGCGAACTCAATGATATCCTCCAATTTACGGTCCACTTCCTTCCTGGTCATACCCAGTATGGCAGAGTTGATGTAGATATTCTCCCGGCCTGTTAATGATGGGTGGAAGCCGGCGCCTACCTCGATGAGGGAGCCAACCCTTCCCTTGATCGTTATCCTTCCTTTATCGGGCCAGAAGATGCCGTTCAGCATCTTTAGAAGCGTTGTCTTTCCGGAGCCGTTACGGCCTATGACGCCCAGCGTTTCACCCTTGGCCAGACGGAAGGAGACATCATTTACCGCCCAGAATTCATCTTTCCTCAGGGAACCCGATCCGGAACTCAACCCAACCACGTTCCTGCCGATATCGTACACTCCGTACAGCATGGATCGTTTAAGGGATCTACAGTATTTCTTGGAAACCTGTTCCACATCCACTATGACTCCGTCTTCCGCCACAGTCCTACATCCTCTCCGTAATCCTTGTTTCGGCCAGATGAAAGACGAATATGCATACCAGGAATATGAAGGCCGACAGCCCCACTGAGGCCAGGTACATGCCCGGATCTTCGAGTTGCCCGGAGGTTATGAAATTTCGCGGGGTATTTACCAGGTAATATAGAGGGTTATATCGTGTGATGGTAAGGAGCAACCCGCCGGAAGGGGGAGGATAGAGCACAGGCGTCAGGAATAGAAGAAAAGTCATCGCTGAGGCAAGGACATTTCCCACATCTCTCACTATGCCGTTAAGGATGGATGTAATGAAGCCGAGTCCAAGTGTAAAGATAAGAAGCGGCAGCGCCAAAAAGGGGGCAGCGATGATGCCGAGACTCGGTACAATGCCGTAATAGAAGAATAGCAGTATTGCCAGAAACATCTGGACAAGGAAGGAGAATAACGAATGGCCCAACGACGCGATGACGATAGCTTTCTTTGAAAAATTGACTTTTACGATCATTGGGCCGGCGTTGACCAGCGAATTCGACGCTGCAACCAGCCCTGAGGAAAAGAGTTGCCAGAAGGTGAGGCCTACCACAGCATAAAGAGGGTAGGGCACGGAAACCTCTCTCAATCGAAACAATCCCGATCCGCTGAGGAGCATAAAGGCCCCGACGCCCATTAAAGGAAGGATAAGTGTCCAAAAAACGCCGAGAACGGTCTGTTTGTATGCTGCAAGAAAGTCCCTCTTGAAGAGCTGATAGATAAGCCAGTAGTTTCGCGTTATCTCTCTGTAAATATCTAGGCAGACGGCGAAATACCCTTTTCTGGAAGTCTTGTCGGGTTCATAGACTGTGATGATAGTGTCAGACATGTAACTCCTGACGCCTGATGACTTTGGAGACCGCTTCTATGACGTCGTTTACGTCTTCATCGGTTAACTTGGCCGATAACGGCAGGCTTACCGTCTGTCTACCCACGTGCATGGCATTCGGATATTCTTCGGGTCTCCATCCGAATCTTTCCCTGTAGTAAGGATGTTCCGGGATGCTGAGATAGTGAACCCCCACACCGATATTCTCCCTGGTCATTGCGTCAAGAAAGCCGTCTCGAGTAATGCCCGATTCCTTTTCTTCAACTAGTATCGTATAAAGATGCCGGGCATGGCGTGTGTCTGGTTCGGGGTTTTTGGGAAGAACTATGGGCAAGTCTTTGAACGCAAAGTCGTAGCGTTGCCATATCTCTTGCCGCCTTGCCGAGTAGTCCTCCACCCTCTTGAGCTGATGCAATCCTATAGCTGCCTGCATGTCCATCATATTTGACTTGTAACCGCACTCGATTACGTAATAGTGCTTAAACCCCTCGTCTCCGAATCGCTTCCAAGCATCCCTGCTCATGCCATGCAGCGCGAGGACTTTTATTCTCGATGCCGTTTCCTCAGAGGGAGTGAGGACCATACCGCCTTCGCCGGTGACTATGTTCTTGGTCACGTAGAAGCTGAAACATCCGAAATCTCCGAAAGTGCCCGTTTTTCTTCCTCTAAATTCGGCTTCAATCGCATGGGCGCAGTCCTCAATAACCCTCAACCCATGTTTATGGGCGATACCCATGATTCTATCCATCTCGCATGGGCGACCGGCAAAGTGCACAGGGAGTATTGCTCTTGTTCTGTCAGTCACAGCGTCTTCAATGCCTTCGGGATCGATATTCATTGTGGCGGGATCGATATCTACCAGAACAGGCGTCGCACCGGCATGAATTATGGCGTTTACGGTGGCGCAAAAGGTCATGGGAGTGGTGATCACTTCATCCCCTGGTTGAAGACCGGCAGCAATCATGCTCAACTGAAGGGCCGCGGTGCAGGACCCTACCGCGACTGCGTGTTTGGCCGATTTGAACAGCCTGAAATCTTCTTCAAATTGGGCGACTTTCGGACCGGTGCCGACCCAGCCGCTCTTCATGCAAGCCACCACTTCCTCTATCTCTTCATCTTCCATTACAGGTGAGCCGAAGACGAGGAATCTGTCCTTTGTCCTTACAGGTCCGGATTTTGCGCTCATCGTTATCCATATTCTACATCGACAAGCTATACTTTATCCACCCCCAAACGTAGATGGTACCGTTGGTAAATTGACATTCAGTCGGATATAATTATTGTACAGGTAGATAGGTTGGTAAGTGTCATAATTGTCAATTACAATGGTCGAGGAGTCCTAGCCGACTGTCTCAGGTCTGTGGACCGTCAGATCTATAAAGATTTCGAGCTTGTCCTTGTAGACAACGGATCGAGTGACGGGTCTTTAGAGGAGGCGGAAAGAGTTCTTGCCGACCTTTCCATCGGTACTTCAACCAAGCTGGTACCCCTGAAAGCGAACCTTGGGTTTGCAGGCGGGAATATCAGGGGGCTCCAGGAAGCTCGCGGAGAGTTTATTGCCCTGTTAAACAATGATACCGAGGCAGAAGCTGGCTGGCTGGCTGCTTTGGTGCCGGCCATGGAGAATGACCCTGCAATAGGCATATGCGCATCAAAGCTTATTTGCCACGGTTCGCCAGTCGTCGATAGTGCCGGGGACGGTTTCCTCACGACCTTAAAGGGTTTTAAGCGAGGGGAAGGGCAGACGGATGGGCCGGAGTTCGGGGACGATAAGTTTCTCTTTGGCGCATGCGCCGGTGCAGCCTTGTATCGTCGGACTATGCTGGAGGAAATCGGTTTTCTCGATGAAGACTTTTTTCTTATTCATGAGGACACGGACCTAAATTTCAGGGCGCAGATTGCGGGCTGGAAAGTTGTATACGTGGCTCGGGCAACAGTCTATCACAAAGTCCGCTCGTCCATTGGCTCAATGAGTCCCATGGCCGTCTATTATACCTTGAGGAACAGCGAATTGGTTCGGATTAAGAATGTCCCATTGATGCTGTTTCTCCGATGCCTACCCTCCTATTTTATCGGCTCGGTTGTGGAGGTATTCTATTTCGTGTTGAGGCATGGACATTTTCGGCTGTACGTGAAGGCCAAGTACGATGCCCTCAAGATGTTTCCGATGATGCTTAAGAAGAGGCGTGATATCTCGAAAACAAAGAGAGTGGACACGGAGTATTTGATAGGTATGCTGACAGGCCTCCGGGAACCCGGCTTGTTTCGAAGCAAAGCCAGGAAGCTTTTCTATGGTTAGCGTGATCATTCCCACCTATAACGCCGGAAGTCAATTCCACAGACTCCTTTCCAGCCTGGAAGTCCAGCTGGCAATCAGCGAGATAATCGTTATAGACTCATCCTCCACGGACGGGACGGCTGAAATTGCACTTTCCCATGGAATAGAGCCCATTCGAATTGATAAGGAAGATTTCAATCATGGCAGAACGCGCAACAGTGCGGCCGCCAGGGCACGAGGTGATAAACTCGTGTTCCTAACACAGGATTGCCTTCCAACGAGAAATGATTGTATTGCAACCTTGATAGAGCCGCTGGAAGACCCTTCCATAGCTGCAGCTTTTGGAAGACACGTCCCGCGTGAGGACGCTTCCCTTGCAGAACGCTATTCGCGGATATGCAATTATCCCAAAACTCCAGCAATAAGGGGGATGGAATCCACCGCTGCATTTGGAATCAAGAACTTCTTCTTCAGTAATGTCTGTTCAGCGATTCGCAAAAAGGAATTTGCAGAACTGGGGGGTTTCGCGGAAGATCTTATGATGTTTGAAGACATGCTTTTTGCCGCACGCCTTATGCTCAGTGGATATCGCATTGCATATGTTCCTGAAGCGGAGGTTATTCATTCCCATTCATACACATTGGCCCAGTATTTCCGGCGTTATGTCAGTGCCGGAGTCTCTTTCAGGAAGAATCAATGGTTTCTCGACTATGCCAAGAGCCGGAAATCGGGTCTCAGTTATGTCATAGGGGAGATTCGCTATTTCCATCAGAACGGCGCCCTTCTCTCTCTTCCCGAAATCCTCGCTGAGGCTCTCTGCAAGTATGCTGGCTACATGTTGGGGTTGAATTACCATAGGGTACCTAGGTTTGTAAGGAAACGGCTGGAATTGGGGGGACAGTGAAGGGCGGGGTTTTCAGATCTTCCAACTGGCAATCTCACGTTGACATATTCCCCCTTATCTTATGGGATCTTCTGGCGGTCCTCATCTCTTTTGTCTTTGCTTATTACTCAAGAGTTCTGATAGGAGATCTCCTGCACCTGGTTCCTCTCGGCCATTCTGTGGGGGTCTACATACGTAAGGTCTGGATACCGGTCTGTGTGGCTGCTACCATCGCATATTACGGTGGCTATGGGATCGTCATCAATCTTTGGGATGATGTCCTGATCGTAATGAGGGCCCTCTGCACATCCTTCCTGCTCACCTGGATGGTCTTGTCGTTGCAGAAGGAGGCAGAAAGCGTTTCAAGGATCATAGTAGTTCTAGCATTTGCATACGCCGGTGTACTGATACCCGTCGGCCGCTATTTTCTAAAATTCATCCTTTACAAGATCCTCGATAAGAGACGCGAAGCTCTGCTTGTCGGACCGCAGGGAGAGCGCGAGAATGAACTTGTTCGGCTCTTCAACGGGGAGTGGTACTCGGGTTGCAGAATTAAAGGATCCATGTGCACGGACTCGGACTCGGCAGTGACCGCTGATACGTGTTTTATGCCTGTCTGGAATGCTCACGATAATACCATGAAACGGCTGAAAATGAGGGTCAAGAACATTGTGCTGTTCACTGACGTGACAGGCCTTTCGTTCATGAATAGTCAGATTAAGACTTATTTGAGCGAAAATGTTGCGGTTATCACCTCCAGCAACGGTTTGCTATCTCCGGAGAAAGTTCTTCTGAAAAGAGTCCTTGATATTGTCATCTCGCTCTTTCTGTTCATACTGATCCTTCCGGTTTTTCTCTGTGTTTCTCTAATTATACGTCTCGAATCCAAAGGGCCCGCATTATTCAGACACAGGTGATGCGGCAAGAACCTAACTGAATTCGAGATGCTCAAATTCAGAACAATGTACTCTGACAGTGAAGGAGTTCTGGAAAAGTATGTGAGCGAAAACAAGGACGCCCGGCAGGATCTTCTGGAAAGAAACAAGGTGAAGAATGACCCCAGGGTGACCAGATTCGGAAGGGTTCTCAGAAAGACCTCCTTTGACGAAGTACCCCAACTTCTGAATGTCATAAGGGGAGACATGTCTCTTGTCGGTCCGCGGCCTGACACGAAGGAAGCTCTGAGTGGTTTTTATGATCAGTACAGCGAGATCTATTCAAGCGTAAAACCTGGTATTACAGGCCTCTGGCAGGTAAGCGGAAGAAGCGACGTGGAGTATAAGAAGAGGGTGAAGTTGGACCATCTTTACGTTCTCAACTGGTCTGTCTGGCTTGATTTTGTGATAATTGTCAAAACAATCAGTACAATAGTTGGCGGCAAGGGCGCATACTGAAAAAATTGAATGTAGTAGTAACAAAAAAGTTGACATAAAAACAACCTTTTTGTTAGAGTTCATTCAATGATTGAATTCAGGCGCGTAATCCAGGAAAGCACATACCTCAATCCTTTTGACAACTTCAGGCGTTACCGGGGGAAGGTGGAAATCCGATGGGATCCTCTTACCAAATTGACGTCAAGAATCGTGCATTTTCCGACAAGAAGTTTCGGGCGCTTCAGTTACGAAAATGCAATCAAAGCATCACTCGATGCCAAATGTCCGTTCTGCCCCGAAAATATAGATGCTATGACATCAAGGTTTGATAAAGATAGTTATGGTTTTGACAGATTCGAAAAGGATGGTATCACGGTAATTCCGAATCTCCTCACTTTCGACAAGTATTGTTTTGTTGCGATTATGTCTGAGGACCATTTTGTTGATATGAAGACCCTTAGAGAAAAAGAATATCTCACAAAGGGGATAGGGACTCTTATTGAATTACTGCGTCTAATCAAAGAGAAAGACGAGAATGCGAAATACTTTTCTATAAATTGCAACTATATGCCCATGTCAGGGAGTAGCATCCTTCATCCTCACATACAGGCTATAGCCGGGGAACATCCCACAAACTACCATTCCCTTATTCTTAGAGAGAGTCACAATTTCTGGCTGAATGAAGGACAATCGTTCTGGAAAACTCTTATGGGGGAGGAGGAGCGGATTGGGGCGAGATTTATAGGATATGCCGGTCCAACATACTGGTATGGACCGTTTGCCCCGAAGGGAAACATAGATATAGGTTGCATTTTTGAAAAAATGACTATCTTTGATCTTGATTGTGAAGACTTGTCGGGGTTCGGCGAGGGATTTGGCAAGGTGCTTGATTATTTTGACAAGGAGAATATAGCAGGTTTTAATTTAGCAATATTTTCAGGTACTTACGATGACACGCATTTTCGAACAAATCTGAGAATTATCGCGAGACGTTTTTTACCACCGACAAATGCCTCGGATACTAATTATTTCGATAAAATACACATGGAAAATGCTTGTCTTTTTTTTCCA
>CAYOYU010000111.1:0-15985 GCA_964408265.1 uncultured Syntrophorhabdaceae bacterium | reverse complement strand
CGCCCTCCGACGTACATTCAGTACGCCTCCGGTCAGCGAAACACGAGAGTCCATCGCGTATTCATCTTCCCACTCCACGCCTGCGTCCACTCGCATCGTGGCTATCGCATGCCTATGCGAAAGCCACGAAGTAGTCGCGGAGAATACAATTGGATTGGCGCTGACGCGCTTCAGGCTTAAAGAGGCATGGTTGCCTCGCCTATCCTGCCTCGGCAACCATGGGGTCGCTTAGCCGCGAATCATAGCGTTGTGGTATCAATGAAACGCGAATCTTGGGGCGGTCGGGAGAATTCTCGCCTGAGCGGACGTCGAGGACGACCGGGGTAACCCAGTACGATGAGCCGTAGTGTGCCTGCGGCCAGGCCGCGTTTAGGCCACTTCTCGGTGTCCGAAGCTCAGAGCAAGTTCGAGAAGTGAACGGAGGCGAATCGTAACTAGGGTCGGTCGCCCGGAGCAGGAAGCGAACGGCGAGATTCGGACGGCCGCCACCCGACCAACGAGGGCGCGAAAGAACGGCCCGGATACTTTCACTGATTCTTGATATTTATTCTTGACTCCGGGCGGCGATCCGGTAATAATTTATCCATTCCGTTCCATTTAGCACCATCGGATTCACAGGTTACACCGCGCTACCGCACTACTTTAAGGATTCAGGCACTACAGGATAAGAAGCAAAGGGTTTCAAAGGCTTAGCGCATAGCATTCATGCGGAAAGAAGCTCTTGTGAGGACTCTACGGGGGTGTCATGAAGGGAAACCCAATCACACGCCGGCTGCTCCTGGCCATCTTCGCCTTGATCTTGTTCCATCCTCTAAACGTATTGGGCAGCGGCATCATCACTCCCCAGTCCAGCCCCGATGCTCCCTATTCCATTTCCGGGACAATACTGGATATCTACTCGTGGCAGGGCATTTCAGGCGCAACAGTCAAGGTCAGGGACGAGAGCAACAATCTCGTTGCGGCGGTAAAGACAGACTCCACGGGACATTACGTGATAAATATCGTGAACCCTGGGTATTATGTTATCTGGGTGGCGAAGACGGGCCTTGAGCAGTTTTCCGCGCCGGAAAGGCCCATTGAGCTGTCGAACTGGGAGAAGACGGCGTCGATTACATTGTTTATGTCTCCGGCGGGAACTGAGACCTTTTTTCCGCTTTCAGAGGGCTGGAACTTTATCTCCATGAGGGAGGAGCCGCCCGACACCGCCATAGAATCAGTATTCCAGGACATATCTGCAAACATATGGGTAGTATGGAGCTGGGACAACATAGCCCAGAGATGGCTCAAATACATACCTTCTGAATCGAACAACTCACTATTTACCATTGAGTCGTGCAGAGGCTACTGGGTTTTAATGAAAGAGGCCTCCTCCCTCAATACGACCGGGTGGGCGCTCCCGCAGGGATTTGCGATCCGCAATATGATTCCGCTTTACCAGGGCTGGAACCTGGTAGGACTCGGTTCCCAGAACGACACTGACCTGACAAGAGCATTGGAGAAGCTCTCCGATAAGTGGACCATAATCTGGAGTTGGCAGGCCGGCACATGGAAGGCCAAACATTCTACCCTGCAGACGTTGCCCGTTCCTCAGTTGACGGGTTTTTCCCTGGACAAGGCTTACTGGATACTGATGAAACCAGTGCCGAAAACGAATTGGGCACCCTGATTTAGTAAAGATTAGACCGTTCGTGGAGTTCAAAGGGTCCAAGGAGTTTAAGGGTTAAACGGCTTGAACGGCTGAAGCAGCTTAAACGGTTTGAACCAATCTTTCGCGGAGGGAAGAATGACCGATACCCAGGAACAGCTCCAGTACATTCCCATCGACCGCATCATCGTCCGCCAGCAGATCCGTTCCGCAATCGACGTGAACAGTGAATCGAACAAGGCCCTCCAGGCATCCATCAGTCTTTATGGCGTCCAGCAGCCGATCCGGGTCATGAAGAACGAGGAGGACCCGAATACCTATATCCTTATCTGCGGTGAAAGACGCCTCCTGGCTGCAAGGGCAGCAGGTCTCGCTACCATCCCCGCCATCGTCATGGACCCTATCGGCCAGAAAGTGGAGATCAAAGCCTTCCAGCTTACCGAGAACATGCAGAGGGAAGAGCTGAATCCCCTGGATCTGGCGGAAACGATACAGGATTACCTGCACCTGACCCATGCCGATCTGAACCAGGAGCTACGGGGAGCCCTGGGGGTGTTGGAAACCGTCGATACAGCCCCGGACCATCTCTCCAGTCAGGTCATTCTCACAGTGAGAAAGTTGTCCCAAATCACCGGAAACTCAATACAGAAGCTCTATCGCGCATTGTCGATATTAAAACTCGGGAATGAAATCAGAGAGGCCGTAAGGGCAAAAACCATATCCATTTCCCACGCCTATGTCCTCGCCGCCAACGTCGATTCCCCTGCCTTCAAGAGGGCCTGTGACCTGGCTATGTCGGGTGATACGACTATCGCAGCCTTGCAAAAACTCTTTGCCTCAGCTAAGCCTGCTGCCACCCAGAAGAAACCCCCCGCTGCCAACTTTACCCGCCAGTGCCAGACCCTCCAGAACTGGCGCACCGTCATTGACAAGGATGCCGCCAAATACGGGCAGGAGGAATTGCAGAGGCTACTGGATGAGCTGAAAGGATTGGTGGAGGTAGTGGAGGGGAAGGTGGGATTATTAGATTAACGAGGGAAAGGTTGGCAGAGCGTCAGAGCGAGAAAATTCTTGCAAGTGGGAGATAGGAGACTGGCGAGGCAGTTATTACTTGTCTGCGGGCCCCTATTTTATCGTCCAGGGGTGTTTTAGGTGAGGGTTATGATGCAAGTCACTGCGGAGAAAGAAGACACTGTCGTTACCAATGACTCTAGGAAACTCATCATTGACTGTCATATTGCCGAATATGACCAGATGAGAGAGGAAATAAAAGTTTTCGAGAGAAGGCTTTACACACTGTCCGCTGCATATCTGGGTTTCTTTGGGGCTCTGACGAGTATTTCAGTAAAGGTGTACTCCGAAGCATTCATGAAACAAACAGAGTTATTCTATGCTTTGATTCTGCTCCTTTTGTTCATAAACTCGCTTTACAATATTATTGCCTCAAGCCTATCACTCTCAATTGTGCGGGTCGCGATCTACGTCAAGGATTCCCTAACCCCAAAGGTAAACAGCATCTTGAGTAGCGGTGCGTTTCCTAATCCAGAGGTTTGGCATTGGGAATCCCTTTTAAGGAGCAAAGATCATATAGGGAAGGAATATGGAGGAATGGTTTCGCTACTATTGAAATATTCCGAGGTAATATTCGCCGGTATCATATTTTTACCTTCTTTGTTCTTCAATCCGGTCTTATTGAGCATATTTGGAATCCAAATTTGGGACCTAAAAGGTTGGTATCAGGTTGCCTTGATCTTCTGTTGTGTTTTGCTTGTTGTATCTCTCTTCTTGGGCGGGGGTACCTTGGCTTGCTATATCAGGAGCGGGAGTTCCCCGGTTAGGACACAGCTGATCCTGGGGGGTTTTCAGCACGGCAAATCAGAGGATAGCGTGAACAGATCTTAGGTTGTACGGAGTATTCCACGGGTTGGACGCGCTAGAGTGCGAACTGGGGAGCCTAAGCCTCAACTTTGAAAGGATTCAATAATGGGCCATGAGAGAATAGGGATTTTACCGAGGAGGCGGCGTTGGAGCAAAGTGGTGGAGGGTATGGCAGCCGCGGCGCTCTCGAGAGAAGAGACCGAAGTCCTTGCCGCGAAGGTTCTTAAGAATGTCAGCTCAAGGTTTTTAAATATAGCCTCGGACTCGGGTGTTCAGGCGGCCTTTGGGTTCCTAATAGGGCTTGTGGCTCCCCTTGGAATCCGAGGAGAGAAATCCGGATGTGTTCCTGAAGTAGATCTCGACAATGATCCATCCCCTTTACAATTGGTTGCTGACCTTCAGAGGTGGGTTGATGGGAGTAGACAGTCCCAGGAATATAGCAGCTTGGCTGTTGCTGCCGCCTCTGATGCGATAGCGATATGGACTAAGCAGACCCAAGCTAAGCCATCCCTTTTTCGGGACCGAGATACCGCAAGTGAGATTTGGAACAGGGCGTCTTCGGGTGGCGGGTTCTCCGAAGTTACGCGTCTATTCCTTGCCAAGTTTACGGAGCGCTACTTGAATTATTTCCTTGAACGAGAGGCTTCTGCTGCACTCCGGTCCTTGGGCGAGCGCAACTCATTCTCGGCCCACGTGCGAGACCATGTCCAAAATGTTTCACTCCATGCGTTTGAAACCGCCAAGATAGCCCAGTCTTTTGCTGCCGGATGGTTCAACAGGCATGTCAAGAACCAAATCCCACGGGATACGGAAATCAAAGGCTTCCTTGGCCTGTGCTTTTCAAAACTCCACGAAGAGCTAGTAAGGGAAACTCTTTGATGAGCTCGGGAAACATAGTGAGGGTCCTATGCAACTCGCCGGACGGGCGGATCGACCCTTTCGACAACGTATTGTCGCTTGATTACAGGAACAAGAGCCTGAAGCCAAATGTTCGGATCGGGCTTCCTGGTTTTATTCAAGGACTTTTTCACCTGGACGATCGCATCCTGGATCTGCTGGAACTCTCAGCTTACATCTATGCCGCAGATAGGTACGCTTCTCGGGGACCACGGGACGCTGTGGAGTATCATAGTTGGTCTCGGCACTTCGACTTTCATGTACGTGTTCGGGACCACGACTTTTGGAACAGTCGGATTACAATGTCTTTACTCACTCAGGCCCTATTGTTTCTTACCGGTGATGCCTCCATCAACTTTACCTTCTACCCTGGCCATGCAACACCGCCGGAGAGTCTTTTTGACAGACCAGGGTATTCCCCCATACCTACTCAACCTCCGTCGACTGTCGTTCTCTTCTCGGGAGGAATCGATTCTCTTGCCGGTGCTATGATGCTCCTTGAAACCTCCACGTCACCTATAGTGCTGGTCAGCCATCAATCTCAACCGGGAGTTAAGAGAACCCAAAAAGCCCTTGCTGGATCCCTTAATGCGCATTATCAAAATCGGGTCTCGCACTATCCTTTTGAATGTAACTTGACAGGGGGTAGAGGGATAGAGGAATCTCAGAGGTCGAGATTCTTCCTTTTTGCCTCAATTGCCGTCGCAGTGGCCACTGCATCGCATGTTGATAATATCCAGGTTTTTGAAAACGGGGTGACAGGGATGAACCTGTCTCGTCGCCAAGACCTCATTAACGCAAGAGCGAGCCGCACTACTCACCCGCAAACTATTCATCATCTCAGAGGGCTCTACTCAGAGATTCTCGGTAGACCTTTCGAAATTAAGACCCCATACCTCGATAGAACAAAGGCTGAGGTATTGGGGCAATTAGTTCACAGCCAGCATCCCGAGCTTATCTCAAGCTCCGTTTCTTGTAGCAAGGCTATCTCCCACCCTGGAACGACCACGCACTGTGGTTGCTGCTATCAATGTGTGGATCGAAGAGTAGCCTCTTTCAGTTCTCGGGCCCAACGATTTGACCACAATGGGTTGTACTTTACTGATTTCATTAATGGTCCAATACCAGCTGAGGCAAGGACTACGGTTGTGGACTATGTTAGGCAAGCCGTAAACTTTGATGGATGCGATATCGATTGGTTCTACGAATCGTATCTGCCCCAACTGGCGGAAATAACTCCCTACCTTCCTATCGATGGCGACGAGATGGACAAAGTGGAATTTGTGTGGAATCTGCACCGGAGGCATGCTGACGCTGTGCTGAGAGGGGTAGATGAAATGAGACGAAAATATGATGACCTCAAGACTCCAATTCAACGAGAGTCGTTGCTCGCTGTTATTGCTAACCGAGAGTATCTGAGACCTGAAGCCCAGCGGTTGGTATCAACTCTGGTGGGGATCCTTGGTGCATCTGTACCAGAAATGTTCAGAATCAACAAGCCAAAAGACGAACCGGACCTTAATGCTAAGATATCTGCTTTACTGAAGACGCATGAGCCAAAACTCCGAAGTGAGCACCCTACGGTATCGTTTGCTTGTGCTAAGGTAGTCCCTGACCATGAACTGCAGTCTGGTGATGTGCTGATAGAATCAGAATACATCCGCAAGGGAACCACGCCGTCGAAGGCCACCGATGGAATAGCCAGCGATTTGACTAAGTATCCGGAAGGCAAACACATATTGTTTATCGTTTATGATCCTAACCACGCAATAATAAGCGACACCGATTTCAAACGAGACATTGAGGCGAAAGGAAGATGCACAGTCATTACCCCCCGCTAGGAACACGTCGGGCTGACAGCGGGCAACACTTTTAGTGAATTTCCGTTCGATGTTCAAATGTGCGATAGACGCACTCAGGTGAAAGATGTAGCGCCCAACGTTACAAGATGAATAAGGAAGGGGGTAGCCATTATGAAAGGGTTACGCGAAGCTTTTTTGGGAAGATTCAATTCATCCTTACGGCCGCAGATCATCGAATATGGCAAGAAGATTACTGCAGCTTCTAGGTCTGAAGATGCTGTGATGATGATTATGTCACGCAAAGCTGTATGCTTGATAGACTGCCTTAGACGGCTAAACCTAGTCTCTTTGCATTGCCCAATAACTTCTGATCGTGTGCTCGATATGAACACCTCATGGCTAAAAGGGAGGAAGGTGTTTCTAGTCGACGATGCCCTGATAAGCGGGACCACACTCTACCATACGACCAGGAAGCTGGTAGCGAGCGGAATAGATAGAAATGATATCAAGCCCTTAGTCTTATGTGTAAACACAAAATGGTGGTCCAAGGAATTGGTAACGCCTTTGACCCCTTATCTTGAACTGGATGAAAACGAAACGGCTTCGCTATGTGCTAGCATTGTTGAAGCATTTTCGATTTTCCCCCGGCCATATTCTGTTGATTATCCCGTGTTTCGGAGGCTTCGAATTCCTGCTGGCCAAGTTGAGTTTTTGAGTACAATGCCCGGATGGGCAGTGGACGAAGTAACGTCCCCGCTTCAGACCAAACATGGCATATTTTCTATCACATTTACACCTATCGAACGTCTCTGTGTGGAACTTGATGAGAGTCTTGGATGGAATTTTTCGTCAAACGCTTTAATGAAGATAAGGTTATACGGCCGACTTACCGATGGAGTTAGACCGGCGTTCTGGTGTAGCGCGGTTCCAATGATCGCCGCGAAACCCTTGCCAACGAACATCGTAATACAGCTCTTCGAGAGCCTCCGTTCTGGGAGCTTTAGCGAGATCCCATTTGACGGCTTCTTCAATGCTGACCACCTGAGGGGAGAGGAAAGGACCACAGCCGAACTATGTGCGAAGCTCAGATTCATTTGTTTTCTCGCATCTTACCGATTCGGAAAAGTTTGGTACTCGATGGTAAAACAGGAGATACAAAACCAGACACGGTTCACCGATGATGAGAGCGATCTGGCCTGTCTTTTTCCGGCGCCATTCGCGGCTACGGTCAGGCGCCTGGCTAGCCAAGATGGTTTAATACTGTTTCGGGATGGACCGTCTTTCAGGATGGACGAAGAGACGGTGCCGGAGAACCATGAGGGGCTGGGCTCTGGACAACTTCCAGTAGCAGATGAATCAATTTTGGAAAGCCGTTTGATGAAACCCTTTATTGATCTTTACAACAAGAAGGAATTACGTGCTCGGGAATTAGTGCTTGAACATGGAAAGAATGTGTTCGATCTCTCGGAATGGAGGGATATTATCAATCGACTGAACACTGGATATTCCATTTCTGAGATAGACAGTTGGCTTGGTGATTGCGACTCTTACCTCGACACGACGCAGTTTGTTTCTCTATTCCTCGACAGGCTTATCGACCGGGGGTGTGTAGTACCTATCACCTATCGTAACAACGGAATTATAGCGAGAGGTTATCGTCATGGAGAGGACGTCGAATTCGGAGAAGCTGAAGAGCGAATGTGTGTCCTAATGTTAGACGCATTGGCACGTTCCAGCGGGAGTACTCTATTGCCCCACATGTGGGTTGAGAAAGGGTTGGTGCTTCTAATAAGGGTGGGGTTGGAGCAAGGCTTTTTCAATTATTGGAATGGAAGGTTAGGCGACTATCAATCAATGGGAATAAGATATTCTCTTCATGGAGCGGTGGTAGCGACTGGGTCATCTAAGCTCTATCATACTTCTGAAAGCATGGGTCTGACGGAAATCATGGAAAGTCAAGGTCATATCACTCGGATGAAAAAGGAAGATCCCTGGAAAGTTGTAAGCGTACCTCTAGGAGGCTTCCACGTCGACAGAGCGTCAAAGGCAAGAAATGTGGGTCTAGTGTTCGGGAGCCTTCTCGGCGATGGCACCCTTTCCACTCAGGATCTGACGCTCATTGCCACGGGATTGTATCCAAAGGACATAGCGGGCGCGCTGGCTGCTGAAATTGATATTGCCGGACGGGATATAGAACAACTATATCTCGGCTTCTTCGCGGATCTTGTAAGGTCTGAGAATCTGCACGAACTTGAAGCACATGCCAATAAATTAAGAAAAAGACGATTCTTTTTCTGTGCGGCCAACGGGACTTGGAAGTTCCGAGAGTGTCTTAGAAAGGGGCCATGGGAAATAATAGATAGGGTGTCGAACCTTATGTCGAGTGACGAGCTCAAGCAGAATGTATGGAATTCCTTTTGGTCTCCTGAGGGACGGC
Source organism: uncultured Syntrophorhabdaceae bacterium (assembly GCA_964408265.1). Classification (GTDB taxonomy): domain Bacteria; phylum Desulfobacterota; class Syntrophorhabdia; order Syntrophorhabdales; family Syntrophorhabdaceae; genus CAYOYU01. The sequence goes on along the minus strand of CAYOYU010000111.1, from coordinate 7,326 downwards.
AAAGTGAAACCGCTATCTCAGAGGAGCTAAGGATACTCATCAGCCGAGAAGGATTTTGGCTGTACAAGTTGAGCATATACTGTTTCTTGTTGGACCTGTCCATGATGCTCGGGCTGCAAGTAGGCACTTCTAATCGAGAATCAATTGATATAGGTATTGGAATGGTGATTACGGAGATCAGAAAGAGTGTAGAAGAGATCCATGGATATTTTTCTGCTCAGTCAGAGATAACCCGTTACGTTGAAAATATTCTTCAAGCCCTTAAACGTAATGAGTTGCAGACAGACAAGCTGCTTGATGACCTTCGATTACGTTTCAAGTATCTAGTGGCGGAGGCGAAGGAAATACTTTCAGAAGTCGATTGTCTGGCGGCCAATATCGGGAGAGCGGAAGCCGTATCTCACTACTATCAAGTTCTACACATTGCCCTTCACCCTGCGGAACGCGATAGAGGAGGCACTTTCCGGAGATTATTTCATGTGTTCCATGAATACAGGGGGAAAGCCCATGGGAATAAAACCATGCTTAGCGAAATTCCACGTGAACAAACTCCATTGCATTATGGGATCTGGCTCTGCTCACGCGGATCTATGGCAAGAGTGTGGTTAATACGGACCGCAGTACGACTTCTGAAAGAGTTTTCGCTGTCCTCTGAGATACGGCTAGTTCTTTTTCCTGATCTTCCCGAGAATGCACACCTCAGAAAACCCGAATGTGTTGCCGAGTTTGACGGCCCAACTTTCTGGGGTCGAGTCACAGAGTTATACAGAACAGTTCTAAATAATCGGGCATCAGGTCAAATATATGTGGTGACTGATAGGTATCAGGGTGACCCTGAGGGGGTACGAAGAGAGATTTTGACGGAAGCAAAGGGATCGATCCATCCTTCTTTTAACAAAATTGAGTACTCGGTGGAGGAGCCTTTGCCGCAGGAAATTGTTGTGACAACATATGGGCTGACTGCGGCAACTAAGGGGGTTAACAAGCGAGGTCTCGGTAAGTCACGAAGTCAGATGGATGTTGGACTAATAACTGTGGTTCCTGATGAATTAATGGGCATAAAGAAAGTATTGTCCCTCAAGGAACGAAAAGGAAAGTTAACGACTCGCTCCTATTACGAGGGGGTTCTATCGGCAGCCAGCGGCAGTGATCATCGAGTGATTTGTATGAGGACGACGGTGCAGGGTAACCAATCCGTTATGGCCGCTTATCGTGACATTTGGGAAGAGTTCTCCCCTGTCCTTATAGTACTGATTGGAATAGGAGGATCAGTGAATAAGGACGCTCTATTGTGTGACGTTGTTTTTGCGGATAGCGTCCTATATTACGACAGGAGGGCTCAAACCGTTGATGGGGCGGCGCGCCGATTACAAGAATATAATATCAACATGCGACTGCTCAATGAAATCAATAAGCTCTTCGATTCTTTTGGGGACAAACCCAGATTGCCCGCCGTGAGTGGGTCATACCGGGACCGCTTCGGCCTCTTGATGGGACCCCTCGGGACAGGAGAAGCAGTAATCAAGTACAGAGATGCTGAAGAGCGAGCCTGGCTGTTAAAGGTGAACGATAAAACGCTAGCACTGGACACCGAATCAGCGGGCCTCTGCAGACAGTTTGCTGAAGACCGATTGAAATATGGAGCCAAACCTGAAGGATATCTCATTGTTAGAGGTATTTCTGACCATGCTGACATTGAAAAGAATGACGACTGGCGCCAGCCGGCAGCGGGGAATGCAGTCTTGGCGCTACAACAACTGCTTTCCAGAATTCCTTCAGGGGGGCTGTCTCAGATAGCCCGCGCGTAATGGGACCAGAGAGGGATGTTCTAGAGACCAACTAGGACCAAACAGGGATGTCCATAAACAAGTGGATAACTCTCGACGTATCCTCCGCCACCCCGATACCATACTCCTATGCCCTGTTACGCCCGTGTCGATGCTCCAGGTGTTCTCCACCGCGTCATCCTTCGAGGCATCGAAAGAAACGCCGTCTTCCTCGATCGCCATGGGGAATACAGGATGTCCCCATAGCTACAAAAGATGGGCCGTTGGCCTCTTGGCAGAAAACATTGAAGGGTCCTTTCTATGCTGATATAATGGCAGGCATACGACACTGATACAGGGTTAAACCCCTTCGAAAGACTCTGGGCACTACCAATCGGTCCGCTCAAATCTGACTCGCAAACGAAGGCCAGTGGTCCCTGCACTGAACGAACACATATTCCACGGAGGAAACAGTGCGCACACGCAACCATACTGCTTCTATGATGCTCTCCACCCTTCCCCTTCTCGTTATACTTCTCTTGCTGATGTCCCATGCGGTGCTGGTTTCTCAGGCCGGTGCCGCTCAGTACACCCTTAGCGTCAACAGGCAGGGGATGGGCAGCGGCACGGTGACGGCCGCGGGCCTTAACTGCTACGGTTTCAACTGCTTTGGCACATATGATTCGGGTACCGTGGTGACGGTGACTGCTACGGCCGAATCGGATGCGACCTTTACGGGCTGGACAGGATGCGATAGCGTGGATGCGAACCGATGCGTTGTCACCATGTCCGCTGCGAAGACGGTGGTGGTCTCCTACGACAGCGCCACCTACCGGTTGGATGCCAAGTGGGGATCGCCAGGGTCGGGGGACGGCCAGTTGAATGGACCCATGGGCGTGGCAGTCGATTCATTGGGGTACGTCTACGTTGCAGACAACGGCAATTCACGGATACAGAAATTTTCCAACAATGGCGTCTTTGTCGCGAAGTGGGGATCAAGCGGTTCAGGGGACGGCCAGTTCAGCTTTATGAGAGGCGTTGCCGTGGATTCCCAGGGATATGTCTATGTTGCCGATTCCGGCCGGATACAGAAGTTCACCTCAGAGGGCGCCTTTGTGACGAAGTGGGGTTCATCCGGCTCCGGGGACGGCCAGTTCCTCTCAGTCCAGGACGTTGCCGTCGATGCCTCGGGAAACGTCTACGTGGCTGAAGGCATGAATTCCAGAATACAGAAATTTGCTTCCGACGGCACTTTCCTGGCGAAATGGGGTTCCTACGGTGAAGGAGCGGGTCAGTTCATGGACCTCCAGAGACTTGCCATAGACGCCTCGGGCACCCTTTTTACCGCAGAGTCATATTCCATCATGGTAAACCGGGTCCAGAAGTTCAATACCAGCGGGACATACCTGGCTCAGTGGAGTTCCTGGTCTTCCGGCGCCGACCGGTTCAGCGGTCCCCATGGCATAGCTGTGGACAGGACAGGGGCAGTCTACGTGGCTGATTATTCCCGAATCATCAAATTCTCTCCGGACGGCACCTACATCACCAAGTGGGGATCCGGCGGATCAGGGGACGGCCAGTTCAGCTACATCCAGGGCGCCGCCGTCGATGCCTCGGGCAGCGTCTACGTGACAGACACCAACCTCAACCGCGTCCAGAAATTCGTTCAAAAGACGGATTTTACGCTCACCGTTTCGAAGTCGGGCACGGGCTCGGGAAGGGTTGCCGGAAACGGGCTGCTCTGTGACGGCAATACCTGCACCGGCGGGTACCTCAGGAACGCTTCGGTGACCCTCACAGCCGTCGCAGACAGCGGCTCCGCCTTTGCGGGCTGGTCCCTTCCGGGCTGCCCGGGAACCGGGTCGTGCGTGGTTACGATGGACGCGAACAAAGAGGTCACGGCCATCTTCCGCGACACGGCGCCGCCTGTTGCCACGCCTTCCGAGCCGGGAGGCAGCTACACCGCAGCCAGAACCATTACCCTCACGGCCAGCGAGCCCTGCACAATTTATTACACCCTCGACGGCACTGACCCCACCACGTCGTCGTCGGTCTATTCGGGGCCGATATACATCACGCGGGCCACGACGCTGAAATACTTTGCCGTTGATGCTGCAGGCAATCCATCTTCCCTGTCGACCCAGAGTTACACCATCGTCTACACGCTCTCCGTGGCACTGTCAGGTGCGGGAACGGCCACCATCGCCAGCAACCCCCCGGGGATCGACTGTGGAAACACCTGCACGTACACTTTCAACTCAGGTGCCCCGGTCACGCTCACTGCGACTCCCGCCGCAGGTTCGGTCCTGATGGGATGGACCGGCTGCTCCGCGGCTTCGGGGAACAGTTGTACGGTGCAGATGGATGAAGCGCGGTCCGTGAGCGTCTGGCTCGAGCCCTCCCCGTACCTTGTGGCGCCGGTGGTGGCGCCGGAGATTGTGGGAAACCAGCTTGAGGTTTCGCCTGATTTTGGAAGCGACGGAACGTTATATGCCTTCACCACCACCAACCACCTCTATAAAACGGAAGACGGGGGGGTGTCGTGGCGCATGTTGAACCTCCCGTCCACGGCCAACTTTACCCAATGTTACTCCGGCACGGAATCGACGACTCTCCGGATCTCGCCGAACTACAAAGTTGACCGGACGCTCTACCTCGCATCATGCCGCGACCCCCTGCTGTACAGGACATCTGACGACGGGGCCAACTGGCAGAGTCTCACCATCGCTTCCCCGCACGTCTACGGGATAACATCCCTCGGTATCTCGCCGAATTACGCTTTCGACCGCACCCTGATGGTAGGAGTGTACAAGCAGGCTTACGATGCGCCCGCTCTCTACAGGTCGGTGGACGCCGGGACGTCCTGGACAGGTATATCGGCAGGAGTCTCCCATTACATTGACATCAACACCATCACCTTCTCGCCCGACTATGGGAACGACGGCACAATTTTCGTCTGTAACTTAAGGTCGCAGAACAGGGGGGAATCCTTTGCTCCCATGCAATTTCCCGACTCCGTCGGCTTTCTCTGCGACGAGCAGCACGTCTTTGCGGCGTCACCCGATTTCAGGGATGACAAGACCGCATTCTTCGGTGTTGCCGGGCCGGGCGACATGGAGTGGACGATGAAATCGGCCGACGGGGGAAACACGTGGGCCGGGCTCGCAACGGGCGCATGGCCTTACCCCATCAGCCTCACTCCTGACTATACCAGGGACAGGACGGTCTACTCCACGGTCTGGATCCTCAACAATAACACCTGGAAGAAGGTCTTCCTCCGGAGCCTCGACGACGGGGTCACCTGGAGCGATGTTTTTCCCCAGGCCGGATTCCAGGTTTCGGCAATCGCCTTCCCGCCGAATTACCGGCAGAACAGGTATATCTTTCTCGCCACCGACAAAGGCATCATGCGGTTCACCGACGTCGATGCAAATCTTCGGTACCCGCTGTCTCTCAAGGAGGGCTGGAACTTCGTTTCCCTGCCCAGGCAGCCGGTGAACACAATCGTGACAGCGGTGCTTGCCGCCGCATCAGCAGACATTCCTCTTGTATGGGGCTATGACAACCGGAACAAGGTCTGGCTCAGGCACAGGCCCTTGGCTCCCGATAATACCCTTTTGACCATTGAAGCCGGGAAGGGATACTGGATTTACGCCGACCGTCCGAAGGCCGTCGTCGTGCAGTGCGTGGATTCCACCCCGAAGGTGATTCTTTCGGGCGGATGGAACCTCATCGGCTACTCGGGGTCCGACCAGTCACTCTTTGGGGATCAGATATCAGGAGTTCAAAACAGGTGGTCCCTGCTCTGGACTTGGGAAAACGGCAGGTGGTTCGGAAAACATGAGGGCGTGGCACCGCTTCCTGCCCCCATCGAGCCCCTCACCGGATTCATCCAGGGCAGGGCTTACTGGATGAAGGTCAAGCCGGGCATGGGGACGGAGTGGACGCAGTAAGCTGCCCTGAGGAAGCCCCGGGAGTCCTCCATCACATCATCCTGCGAGGTATCGAAAGAAACCCCATTTTTCTGGATGACCAGGACAAGGACAACTTCATGGCCCGAATGGAAAAGGTCTTCGGTATCGTGGATGAAGAGACACCCGATCACTCCACCCTTATCAAGGCGGTCGAGGAGGCTATATCAGCGAAAGCGGTAAAGGTGAGGTGTGGTTGCCCGCATTTGCCGAAGTTCCTGACCCACATGTCCATGGCCCCGTTCACGTATGTTTCAACCTTGGACAGGCAATCGGTTTGGGCCACGGTCAGGGAGACTGTCTTGGGTTGTGCCCTGTTACCTGAAATCTGGTCCTGCACCGAAGGAACCGCTATTTCCACGTATCCCCGCTGTGTGTCAAGGGTACCTTCTTTCGGCTTTGTGTAATAGACGAACCTGACGGTCTGGTTGGCGTACCTCTGGCTGGCAAATCCACCATCCACCTGGAAGGTAAGCTGAACAGCAGAGGATTGGGCCATTGCCACCCCTGACACTGTTACCATCAGCACGGTACAGACTAGGAGAATCCATATCTTCATAACAATGTCTCCTTGAGAAGTGCGTTTGATGTTCATTGGTGAGCCTAATAATACCACAGAGGCCATTCGTCTTCATCCACTATCTGAAGGGACGTTCTTGACTTATTAAGCAGGAGACAGCATGTGGCAGAGGCGAGGCGTCTTTTCCACTTTTTCGCGGTCTCAGAGTTGTCCATTCCTGCCACGACGATCGCCCGCTACCTCAACATGACGCAGCCCGCAATAGAGCTACCATCCCTATCTCCGGCGTTGACAGGCCGGCATGCCCTGGTGTATCTTCATGGCACCGATTACGACGAGGAGGAATTCCGTGAGTCACCGTTCTGGAGCCTTTCTGTGCTGTCTTTGTCTTCTCGCCTCTCTTTTCCTTTTTGGGTGTTCCTCGAGCAGCAGCGATACGCCGCTCTTAAGCGGCCCTCCCACCAACAACGTGCCGGCCAACGTCGAGTTCCAGGCTCAACTTCTGATTGCCGATCTCAAGGCTCAGGGTTACGAGGTCACGCGCGGGTATTTCAGGTTGTACACACAGGATGACTGCGCCTATTCATACGCGACCATGAAGACCTGTTATGGCAATAATCCTGCAGCGCCTTACATCATGTTCTCCACCCAGCCCTGGCCTGAAGAGTTTGTGGACCCTGCAACCAGGCTCGCCTGCGGCGTGCAGTACCCGGGATACAACAGCAGCTTCCGTCTCGATCCGCGGGAAGCCATCGTCGTCTTCGGCATGATGCCTCCCCCGGCAGCCTATTTCGGATTGCAGACCTATCTCTTCACCCGGGAAGGCACGTACGACCAGACGAGCGCCACATATCAGTTCATCAAGAACAACTACCCGTCGATGCTTGACTCTTTCTTCAATATCGTACCGCAGAATCCGAAGCGAATACAGGTAGCCGCCAGCCTGACGAACAGCAATAACAGCGTTGTCGTCCAGCAGCAGTCCGGCGCCTCGTTCAGCACGAAGCGCTACTTTATCATCCCCCCCGACAGGTTCCTGGCCACCGCCGCCAGATGCTCACACACAAGA
>CAYOYU010000110.1:5704-15995 GCA_964408265.1 uncultured Syntrophorhabdaceae bacterium | reverse complement strand
CAATAGGAGTGGTGGCTGCTGCCAAGGCATGGGTGAGGTATAGGGTCCCCCAAGGTGAAACCGTCGTTGCAGAGAGTGAGGAGTAAGGTATGGAAGAGCTATTGGAAGAGAATGATCGTTTGAAGGAAGAGGTTGAACGTCTCACGCAGACCCTTGAGAGCGTCTCTGATGGACTTGGCAGAAGTGTCGATTTATGGCAGGAGTGGTACTTCGAGGTGCTATCTTCGCGAAAAGAGAGAGGATATTCCTTTGCTGATAGACCGTTTCCTCCACAAGTTTTCCGGGCATGATAAGAGGAAATCTTTTTCACCGCAAGCCGTTGAGTGCTTGACCGCATATAATTGGCCGGGCAATGTAAGAGAACTTGCAAATGTGGTAGAGAGGACCGTTATAATAAGCGGTCCACGTGAAAAGATGACTGTCAGCGACTTGCCGGATAGGATGTTACGCCAGGCATTGGCGGCGAGGGATTTCGGTGATCGCAGTTCAGGAGTTAAGGTACTAACGCTTATGGACGCCGAGGTGAGGTATATTCAAAGAATTTTGAGGCTCGTTGGAGGCAACAAGACCGAAGCAGCACGTCCTTTAGACATAAGTTGCAAGAGTCTTTATGATAAGCTGCACACTAACGAAAACCGCTATGAAGTTTGACGTTATGTTTTCCTATTTAATTGGAGAATATGTCTTGGAGCGACTTGTGAGCGCGGAGCAAAATAGGTGTGTATCGGAACGCATAGCAACAAACCGTCTGCCCGGGGAGTTTACCATTATGCGGAATGAGACCCCCTGTCAGAGTCATTTCTGGCGGCTTTATGCTGATTATGGGTAGGTTGGAAGCGTGGAAGGGGAGAAGATGTGTGATAAGCATGAAGAAAGATGTAAGACGAAGAGGAGAAATGCGAGATGAAAGCAGAACAGGACGCAATTGTAGTGCCTATAGAAAGCATCCCGAAGAGGACCGTAGACGCCGGTCCTGGTATCTTTATTCAGGTTCTGATTGGTCCTGATGTGGCACCAAACTTTGCAATGAGGTGCTTTACCGTTGGGCCGGGTAGTCGTATATCCAAACACACGAATACTGTGGAGCACGAGCAGTATGTCCTAAGCGGACGTGCAGAAATTGGGGTCGGAGAAAAGGTCTATGAGGTGAAACAGGGCGACGTTGTCTTCATCCCTGCCGGGAAGCCGCACTGGTACCGAACTCTAGGGGACGTGGCCTTCAGATTTTTGTGCCTTGTGCCGAACCGGTCGGACACGCTCCTCTTTATCGAGAACGATTGAGAGAAGTATAAAGTAGCTGAATGGGCCCGGCAAATCATGAAGTCCGTCGAAAACATAGGCCTAAGTCTATTCCCAGGTGCTGTACTTTGTCAGGGTGATATTTTGTAAGAAGTTCTTTGTATTTTGCTCTTATGGTTTCAGGACCGTCACGGTCGGTGACACCCAAGATCTTTCGATATTCTTCCTCTCTGCTTGCATATTGCCAGTTCTGGTATGGTGAGTTTCTCCCCTCTTCTGGTCGGCGCACCCCCTGCGTAAGCATTCGCGTCAGGTAACGAAAGATGAGGTAGGCTGCTACGATGAAGATGATGAGGGTCACCAAACGCATCATCGACTTTTTCTCCTACCCGTGACGATAATATTCTCCAATATTCCCCCACCGGCTTCAAAACCTGCACCGTATTCTATCTTACCATATTGGCGCGAGGTTGCCTGAATATACTATCCTATATTGATACCGGCAAGACTTGGGATGAGTCGATACAAAGTCCTGCGGCCAGTTGGAGGAAAGGTAAGGATTTACGGCTGGAACAACGAGACTTTCATTGACTTCCGCCTGCATTCGTGGGATAAGGCTCTGAGCTTCAATTCAAAAAAAGAGGTGTTCAAACATGGCGAAAGGTACGGTAAAGTGGTTCAACGATTCTAAAGGTTTTGGATTTATCTCCCAAGAGGACGGCGAAGATATTTTTGTCCATCATTCAGCCATTCAGGGGGAAGGCTTTAAGTCTTTGTCGGAAGGCGAGCATGTTGAATTTGAAGTTGTTAAGGGACCGAAGGGCCTGAATGCGGCAAACGTGAGGAAAGTTAGAGCCTGAAGAATGACGGTAAGGGGGCAGTCGTTGAGTTCCCTCTGTGGCATGCCGTAATATATTGTCGTGACTGTTCCCTGGACGTTCAAACTTTTTCAGACCATAGAAAGAATTGGTTGATCCTATCCGGACTGGCCTCCTCCAATTCTTGCCCGTATGGCGACGACAAGGTGTTCTAAGTCCTTCTGTTCCAATTGCACCAAGAAATCCAGATCGTCACCGGCGTTCAGGAGTTTTTTGATGTATTGAAGAAGCTTCTCTTTTGAGACATCTTCCGTCGTATTGATGGTCATTGCCAGCACTCCCCTGTTGCCGCAGACCAATGGTAGCTCAGCGTTTGATATAGGCGTTGAGTCCAATGGTAACTGGTTTACCGTCTATTTCAGCGGCGGTAACGGTATTCCCATGTGTGCTTGCAACGACAAGGGTTTTGCCGGATGACGACGGTATGGGCGTCTCCAGATCAATTTCTATGAAGAGCTTGTTGTATTTGATTTCAACTTTCATGGCCATGGTTGGTTCTCCTGCTTACCACTACCTTATCTGCCCACCCGCAATGTGTCAATGAAAAAGGAGACACTCCACAGAAAGAAAGGAGAACCCGGAGATCCCGGAGTTTCTTGTGTGTGGTAGATCGACACCAGCGATCCTTCGATGAATATCACTGAAGATCATTCGCCTACACGAGATATTTCAATTCCCGCACGGTGTCATATGACTTATAATAAAGAGAAGATGGCGTGGAAAAGGAGAAGAAGAAATGACAAGGTGAACGGATCACCGCCGGCAGTCGTGGCGTCAGATTCTTCCAAGTCTTCTCCCGGCAGTACTGGTATCGATGGTGAAACCAAGACACCTCCCGTCTTGACCGGTGCTTTTAGAGAGGCAATTGAGAAGGCTGCCGACAGGGCAAGAAGCGAACTGGCCTCCAAGGGAAAGATGGACTCCATGGTATTTTTCATGTACGAAGACGGAATACTGAAGACTATGACTCTCACCCTCAGAGGTGCGCAGCAGCAGGAAGCCCTCGCTCGGAGAATCAGGGAGAAGGTATTAGCGGAGAACGTTCTTGCTGTTATCACGCTCACCGAGATGGGTCGCGAGCAGCAGGTGATGGTTCTATCAGGAGTGACCTCAGGTGCACGCGCATCCGCCAGGGTAGAGTATGGTTTTGATAAAGGGACAAAGGCTATCACTTCCTGGAAGGTAATCTGGCTGGCCAAGCCTGTTCAGAATGTCTTCCTTGACGGTATTTTCGACAGAAACGGATAGGATAATCGCACAGAAGTAACAGTTAAATGAATGCCTGTTATCTTTTGATCATTGGGCGTAATACCTGGGAAAAGACAGGCTGACATACTGAATTGACCATCATTCATCCTGGGATAAGATTATGAACAAGCTCTGTATTATTGTTGCCATTACGGTACTCGGTTGGGTTGGATGGTGGATAGGTGATAAAATAAGCTTCATGACGGGTTTCCTTTTGAGCGGCATCGGCAGCGTGGCAGGAATCTACGTAGGCTGGCGGATCAACCGTGATTACCTGAGTTGACAGACCGTTGAATGAGGCAGCTATATACAACCTTGGTAGGAACCGTAACAGAACAAGGTGCTTCCACTCATGCGTAAGAAGGAGTAGCCATGCATGACCACAACCATCCGGACAAGCGACCGAACATAGGTTCTTTCCTGACTAATCTTCGCGTTGATATGCCACTCTCCAGGAAGATCTGGCTCTTTTTCAGGAATAACATGAAGAAGATACTGACACGGAGCAACTGTTGTGGCCATCCTGGCGAACCCGGATGCTGACAAAGGGATGATGAGTCCACCGGTCGGTGAGACTGAGCAGAGCCTCCTTAAGCCCATGCATAGTGGATGGTAATCCTCTGCCTCGGCTATATCTGATATACACATAGATTATTCGTTACCCCGATCCTGAGATATTGGTAGGTTTTTATGCACAATGGCCCTTGTCGTTGTGCATTCCCTCATATCAAACAGGGAACAAGAACATGACAGAGAAGGAATCTGGGAGCGTCCTAGGCACCAAACCCCGGCACCCCAATTCTTCACCGACGCCTATGGGGAATATGCGGAGGCGATTCTCGAGTGGGCAGCCTCGCTTTAATCAGGGCGGGCAGGAATGGCGAAAGATGAGTGAATTTCAGAAACGGCCCGGAACTCATGGATCGGGCGGAGATCCGCAAAATGATTCCGGTGGCTTCCGTGAGGGTGTATCTACTGTTCCTTTCGGTCTGTTGAGCGTTTTTTGCTCGCCAGACTCTGTACTCCCTTCACCAGACGGTCGAGAAAGGAGCTCCTGGACTCGGGATTGTGCCCGCTGAACTTCTTCGGTTCATTTGCGATCTTCGGCGAGGGTTTGTCGGACTCTATTGTCGTGAGCGTGGGTTCGCTCTGTCTCGCCAGGCTGTTCATTGCTTTCTCCCAGCGATCCATAAACGCCCGGTTGTATTCGAGATTCTGGGATCCAAGCCTCTTTCTCATTGGGTATAGGGATTCTTTCATGCCAGATTATACGCCCTATGCATGAGGAAAGGAAGGGGAGGGCCTGAATTAATCGGCATTGACAGGTATAACCCCGAAAGCTACACTCTTTCTTAAACGGAAGAGTAAAAGAAGCTGATCGAAACATGGTACGCACCTATCGTTAGACAGGTGAATCTGTCAGAGTGAGGGAGGTTATCATGAGAACAGCTCTATTGTGCAGGAGCTTCCAGGTATATTTTCTTCTCTTTATTTCTCTTTGTTTCTGTTTCGGCTGCAGCGGCGGTTCATCCGATACTCCTATACCAGCCGGCCCGCCCCGGAACAACGTCCCTGCAGCTATCGAGGCAAAAGCCCAAGCCCTTATAAATAACCTCACCGCCGGCGGGTATGAAGTTTCACGGGGCTATTTTTATCTCTTTGGCATCGACCAATGCCCCGTGGCCATCAGCGTGATGGGAAACTGCTACGGCAATAATGCAGCGGCTCCGTACATTCTGCATGCTGTTCCTCCCTGGCCCGAGGAATACCTTGACCAGTCGACCAGATATGCCTTTGGTAAAGTAGCCGACGGCTATGCCTCCATTCACCGTTTTGATCCTCGTGAAGCGGTCATTATCCTGGGCAACCTGCCCCCAATCGGAAGGTATTTCGGATATCAGACATACCTTTTCACAAAAAAAGCTACCATCGACTATACAGACCCCACATATCTTTTCTTGATGGCAGGTGGATATACGGAAATGGCGAATATGCTCTTTTCCGTCTCGCCGAACCCTGATCGCCTGACAATGTTTAACAGCATCGGAAACAGCTTCAACAATACCATTATAGAACGGCAGGCAACGGTAGCCTTCAACCAGGAGCGGGCATTTATCACAACACCCGATCAAGCCATGGAAAGGAACATGAAGGCAGCTCTCCTTGCCGCCGGCGTACCTTCCGCCAACAACATATTTGTAGAGCCTGTTTCGTCTGACTTTAGGGTAGGCCTTACTGCAAACGCAGACGATTATGCCGGATTTATCCGCTATGCCTTGCCACAGGATACGGATGCGGGAAACCAGTGGAGGAGCAACCTGCCCATGGTAGTCTTGCGTGTGAGAGATAAGAACACTGCAAGGCCGGTAGAGCCATACCCGTCAGTGGCCCTCGACGCGAGGAGCGCCAACCCGGAAGCCTGGCTTAATACGGATCTCCAGAATCTCGTTGGCGCGGTCAAAACCGATTGGGGCCAGGGCGCCGCAGTGTCGAAGAACTTTCTCGACGCCCAGATAACTGTGGATCTTGTGGGACCTCACTGCTATCTGAACCACGGTGCGGACCATGGCATGAACTGTCTTGGCGATGCCCAGGATACGAGCTACCAGATCTCTGACCCCCTTTCCCTTGACAACAACGAAGTTTACGCCATAGTTGGTACACTCCAGACGGAGACGGGAAATGCCTCTTATGTAAATCTTTCTGTCTACGAGTCGTCTCAGCTCTTCGGGGTACTCAGCATCGACGACTCAAAGCTTGTTTCTACGGCTAACAGGTATAGCGCCAGTGCAGGAAACACAGACAAATTCTATGTCTATTATCTGACGAGAGACTGCAGCAGAAACGTACTCACCTCTGCCGGAGCCTGCTTTTCCATAACCTACGAATTGATTCCCAGGACAAAAAAGATCAAGCTGGTACAGCGCGGCTATGTCAGACCGGGAACAACGCGGGGACCCGATTCCACGCTGATTCTTAAGCCTTACGTGGTCATTTTAGCAGGTAGTTGATAAGGAGAGAAGGCGGGCGATGAGGCATATGGACCCAGCAGGGCAGACATCTGACCGCATGACTTTCTTTGTCATGGGCTGGCTGGGCATGTTGTTCTATTTTGCGCAACGGTGGCTCTTCGGTCCCTTGATCCCCTCGCTCATGAAGAGCTTTAACGCTGACAGCACCACGCTCGGGGTGATCGGCTCCGCCTCGATGTGGGGGTATATGTGCATCCCCATCGTGGCCGGCTTGCTCTCCGACCGTTTTGGAAGGAAACATGTTATCCTCTTCGGCATATTCGGTTTCTCAATTCTCACCGTTCTTTCCGGGTCGGTGAACAGTCCGACCCAACTTTTTTGGAGCCGCTTCTTTACGGGCACCCTCGAGGCCTTCTATTTCGTTCCGCTCGCCGCTTTTACCCTCGAGCTTTTTCCTGAAAGGCCGGCTTTCTTCCTGGGCCTCCTCATTTCCGGCTCTGCAGTGGGTTGGTTTACCGGTCCGGCCGTCGCGGGCTGGCTCCTGGACCTTACGGGCACCTGGAGAAGCGCCTTTCTCGTAATCGGGTCTGCATCACTGGTGGTTGCCTTTCTTCAGTGGCGTTTGTGGCCCAGGGCGGCGCTCGGCTTGCGTTCCGGGGTCTTCTTCAATAAGGCGATCCTCATGCCCAGAAACCTCTTGATGCTCCTCTTCCTCGGGCTTGTGCTTACCTTCCAGATGGCCGCCGAGTTTGGTTTCAGCATGTGGTTTCCCGTCTACCTCAAGACCGAAGTCCTTATGAGCGCAACGGGAGCAGGCGTCCTGGCCGGTTTTTTCGGCATAGGCCAGGCCTTTGGGAGGCCCGTCATGGGGATCGTGTCAGACAAGGCGGGATACAGGGGCACGGGCATAGGGGCGAGCATTATGACGGGTCTCTTCTTCATGGCCACCCTCTTCGTGACCGGCACACCCCTGAAGGGCCTTTTCACCTTCATGGCCGGGTTCGTGAGTACAGCGGCAACCGGGGGGCTCTGGACCTTCACGGGTCTGGTATTTGCCCCCTTCAAGGGTCTCGCCCTTGGAAGTATTGTGACCCTTGCCTACTGTCTCTCCTCATTCTCGCAGATCGCCATCGGCTACGTCGGGGGACATTACTCCATCGCCACGGCTCTGTGGACGATTTCGGTGCCCTGTACCTTTGCGTCTGCTGCCTGCGTATTGCCCACGTTCCTGCTGAAACGAAGGGTTTGAAGGGGTACTTAGGCGGCGTAAGCTTGTTCTTGTCTGCAGGCGTTCAAGTGTGATATCACATGCATGTGCCCTGACAACGGGCATTAACGACAGACAGGAGGGTTCCTATGAAGAGAAGGGCTGCCATGCTTTTTCTCATTATCGGTCTCATCGCAATAGGTTTCACGGGAGGAATCTGGTATGGCGCAAACCGGACCGGCATTTCCTCGGAGGGAATGATGCTATCTTTCTCGATACCAGGAGAGGCAAATGCTCAGCTTGGCTGCGAAACCTGCATCGAAACCACGGACAGCCTCGAGACTTTATGCTCCAATTACTGCGGAAACCGCTATAGCGGGCAAGACCGGTCTGCGCAGTTTTCTGCCTGTGCCATCGGATGCTGGAATTACGGGAAGATTACGAAAGAGAAGTGTGGAGGCAAGAAGATTTCCCAGTGACCACTAATCGGTTATGACTTCCGAAGAGGGTCGCAGGAAACGTGATATGGACGGGGCGATGATTGAATTCGAAAACGGCCCGGAACTTATGGACCGGCCGGAGATCCTCTACCGCCTCTTCTTCCCTCGTCCTGCGTCGCCTGAGGAGCGGACGTCGCCCTACGGCACGAACCACGCAATCGAGGTGGAGGCAGGGGTCTTTATCGGGTGCCGGTTCTATCCTTCCCGGACGGAAGGACCAAACATCCTCTACTTTCACGGAAACGGCGAAATAGCAGCCGACTATGATTACGTGGCCCCTCTCTACCAGGAGCGGGGGCTCAACCTCTTTGTTGCCGACTATCGGGGCTATGGCGTGAGTGACGGCTCGCCCACCTGCAGCGGCATAATCCGGGATGCCCACCCTATCTTTTGCGGGTTTGTCAAATTCCTTCAGGATCGGGAATACACCGGCAGCCTCTTCGTTATGGGCCGCTCCCTGGGGAGCGCCCCTGCCATCGAGGTCGCCTGCCACTACCAGGAGAGGTTTGCGGGACTGATCGTGGAGAGCGGGTTTGCGAGCCAGCAGAGGCAGTTCATGCGCCTCGGGGTGGAGCACCTTTTCAGGGACCTACCGGACGTGACAGGTTTCGGGAATGATCTCAAAATCAGGGAAGTCAGAATCCCCACACTCATCATCCACGGAGAGGAAGACGAGATCATCCCCGTCGAAGAGGGCCGGACGCTCTATTCTCTTTCAGGGGCCGACAGGAAGGACTCCCTCTTTATCCCCTACGCGGGGCACAACGACCTCATGGAACGGAATCTGGATACATATATGGAGACGGTCCAGAGGTTTGCCCTCTCCAATTCTCGGTAATCCGTACAAAATTTATCACTTATTTATATATGCCGCATCCTAAGGTGATGTTGTCGGCAGAGACACAGAAGGTCGATTTGGCGAGGATTTTGCCGTTCACCGGATTTAGCCATTTGTAGTCAACCCAGCCGCTCCCTTTCTTCTTTGACAGCTCAATCATCTCTCGTATGAAATACTTTCCCTGAGCGTCCTTCAGCTCAGACATATTCTTCCCCACAAGGCTGGAGTTGCCGCCGTGAGCCAGGGTGAAACCGTCCATGTTGTTTGCAAAAATGTATAGATCTCCCTTGTGGAATTGGCCTTGCGGGTTGTTGAATTCTGCGAAGGCTTTTTCCTTTCCGTGGCTTTTAAGATACTGAAGGGCCTTTCTGACAAGCGCTTCCGCCTCTTCCGCAGTCCCTGAACTATTGCCCTTTGAATTCTCCTGGAGCTTGAATTTCTCGACCAACTTGCTGAGCTCAATTGAAAGGCCTGCCACCTGAGAGGCGGCGTTGGCGTTCTCCTCGATATTCTTGGAGGCATATTCCATTACCTGCGAGATGCCTTGAATGTTGCTGGAAATCTCGTTGGTAGTTGCCGTCTGCTGCTCCGATGCAACGGCTATCTGGTTTATCTCCGAAGCAAGCGTATTGATCTGGTGGAGAATCTCCTTTAAAGCTGTCCCCGATTTTTCCGTCTCCTCTACACCACGCTCCCCTTCGTTGACCCCGTTTTCCATGGCTGTCACGGCCGCCTTGGTCTCGGCCTGCATGGTCAGGATGGTTTCCCCGATATCCCTCGTGGCGTTCCCTGTTCTTTCTGCAAGCTTCCGGACCTCGTCGGCAACGACGGCAAATCCGCGTCCATGCTCGCCTGCACGGGCTGCTTCGATGGCGGCGTTTAAGGCAAGAAGGTTTGTCTGATCGGCGATATCATTGATAATGGCTGCGATTTCTCCTATCTGATCCGATTTTTCGCCGAGGCGGCGCATAATCACCGCCGACTCCTTCACGTGATCGTCAATCCGGTTCATGGCAAGGACGATTCCCTGGATAATATTCTCGCCTGCAATAGCCGAAGTGTTGATTATATCGGAACTCTGGGCGGCTACAGTGCAGTTCCGGGCAATCTCGGAAGAGGTGGTGGTCATTTCTTCGCTGGCAGCAGCCACAGAGCTTATCTGCGTTACAATGTCCTGGGCCCCTTTGCTCATCTGGTTTGCCGTTGCCTCAAGGGTATTTGACGCATAGGATATCTTGTAGCTTCTTTCCACGATCTGGGTGAGGGTGTCGCCCATCATTTCGAGGAACCCGTTGAAATGGCGTGCTATGTCGCCTGTAGCGTCACCACGACTGGTTTCTATTCGCTTCCCGAGATTGCCTTTCGATACGTCCTGGATGACATCACCAATCTGCTTGAGGGGCGAATTC
>CAYOYU010000110.1:0-5694 GCA_964408265.1 uncultured Syntrophorhabdaceae bacterium | reverse complement strand
TCTGAGGGTGATTTCGGCCCGGGGAAGAAGAGGAACGAAAAAACTCCCAGAATGATGAGAAAAGCCGTTGACAGGGAAGGTGCGATAAGCAGTTTCGCCGTTATACCCGTATCTTTGATTTTCACTTCACGTCCCTCTCTCGTCTGGTAAGAGTTTTATATCCTCTTTGTCGGTAGAACCTGTATTTTCCTTAAGTCCCGCCCGGATTCAATCATAACGCCTGCTCTTCCGGCATCCATGAGGCTCCACGGTGAGTACCTGTGGGAACGCCTTATTATCGAGGTCTTCTTGTCCGCCGTGGTCGAAAGAGAAGGGCTCAGGCCATGCTGTGTCGGGAGTTTTGTCGCTTAAGGGTGGGGCTTCAGTCTGCTTGTCTATGATTCAAGCCAGTTCCTGCCGTTGGTCATTCTTGCCACCAGCATGCTGGCTACGTTGTCTCCTACTGCATTTATCATGGTTGCGGGAGGATCAATCAATGCTCCGATCATCGATATAACGGGTAAGGCTTCCAGGGGAAACCCATAAAGGGAGATGATCAACACCTCGCCTATGACACCGCCCGAGGGGATGCCGGTTATGACGGTTCCTGACAGTATGGCGATGCCGATCGCTGTGAGCATGGTTACTGGCTGACTGAAATCGATATTGAATATGCCGAAGAGAAAAGCAATCTTCAGAACCGATCCCAGGCAGGAACCGTCCATGTGGATGGTTGCGCCGATGGGGATAACCACCTCGCTTATATCTTTAGGGATACCGATTCTGTTTGCCGCATCAAGGTTCGAGGGGATAGTGGCCACGCTGCTGCCTGTGGCCAGAGCCGTCAGGCAGGGAGGCATGATATTTCCCCAGAATCTCCGCGCGCCTTGTCTCCTGTCGGCTATATAGGCATACATGGAAAAGGCGACGACATAATAGAGGAAGGCAACAGGATAATAGAGCGATACGGCTCTGAAATAGCTGCTCAAAAGATCAGTACCGTAGATGCCTATGAAATTCGCAAAATAGGCGCAAAGGCCTATGGGAGCGTAATACATGATAAAGGAAATGACCTTCATCATGACTTCGTTTCCGGAAGTCAGAAAATCAGAAAATGACCTGCCCTTATCGCCCACCGCGGCCGTGCCCAGCCCCACAAGAATGGAAAAAATGATCAAGGCCAGCATGTTCCTCTTGGAAAGGATTTCCCCAAAATCAGCTGCCGTGAAGGCTTTGACGATCTGCTCCGATGTTTTGAAGTGATCAATCTGGGCTTTCGCGCCCAAGTCGATGACCACTCCCATGGCCGGCGGATAGATCTGGACACAGATCATCATGATTACAGAGGCGGCAATACCCGTGAGAATAAAGACAAGAAGCATGGCGGATAGAATTCTGCCCAGCCGTTTCACATTCGGCATGCCCGCCACCGCCGAGGCTATTGAAAAGAAGACGAGAGGCACAATGGCAGTAAAAAGGAGGTTGAGAAAGATATCTCCCAGGGGTTTCAGCGTTACAGCATCTTTCTTCAGGACCAGGCCGATGAAGGCGCCAAGAATTACGGAGAGTATCAGTATGATCGAGAACCGGTAGGATTTTAGAGCGCTTCTGAAATTAACCATCTGCTCATCTGAATTGGTTTTCTTGCGTTGTCAGCGCCTCAGGACAGCAATCGGATGCGATCCTTTCCAAGATTTTAACGTTATTACATCCTTTATAATGGTTGTCAACAAGGTCCACAGGAAGAACTGCGGGATCCGACTTCTCCTCTTCTTAGGAAAACCCGGATACGGAGCGGTTCTGCGCCCTGACGGGACGACGAAAATGGACGTTCGGTGACCCATTTTTATGGCGGCCGCTGCCTGGCGGGGTGGAGCATCAGGGTAATAGGCAAGAAAAAACACTTTTTTTTCACTCTTCCATTCGAAAACACTTGCATTTCCTGATGCTTGTGTCATAATACCTTCGAAGGTGCTTGATTCGCACGGCTTTGGGCTCACAGGCAAGTCTCTCTGCCTGATTTTACTGCTTAGAGGAGGACTGGAAGGATGACAAAGACGGAGATTGTGGACAAGGTTGCGGCCGAAGCAAAGGTCACGAAGGCAGTTGCAGCAAAAGCGTTTGCGGCAGTGATCGCTTCCGTGAAACAGGCTCTGGCAAAGGGCGAGAAAGTTACCATGATCGGATTTGGTACGTTCTCCGTTGCACAGAGAAAGGCCAGAACGGGCAGGAACCCTCAGACAGGCAAGGAAATCAAGATTGCCGCCAGGAAGGTACCTAAGTTTACCGCAGGCAAGGCATTCAAGGAGGCAGTAGGCGCTCCTGCAAAACCGGCAAAGGCAGCAAAGGCAGCAAAGGCAAAAAAGAAATAGATACTCCGCGGGAGGGCGGGCCCTATCGGCCCGCCCGTCGCATCACATTCTGCTTCCCCCTGAGCGTATGTGGGATTAATACATCATCTCATCAGATCACAATTAAAGAAAAACCGGGAACTCATACTCCACGAGGCCAGAAACGTTAACGGGTTCATGAAACTTCTCATGAAACATCGTAATACCGGCACCGGATGGAGTGAGTCAGAAAGATCCCAATTGAGGGAGTACATCAAGCTGCTGGTCCATCTCGTCCCGGTGCTCTGTATCTTTCTTCTCCCCGGCGGTCTTCTGCTCGTCCCTGTACTGGCAGAAGTGGTGGACAGAAGGAAACGCGCGCGAGACCCCTACACGACCAAACCGTAATCGGCGTAGACCGCTTAAGCCCGGGACAGGGCGGAATCATCGGATCTATCCGGAGCGGCGGGTGACCCCCAGAAGGACTGTTTCATCTTAATAGGCTCTCAGACGCTATTGCTTTCGATAAGGAAGGCTTCGATGGCGCTGTTCACCACCTCCGGGTGCGTTACCGGACCCATGTGACCCATTTCGGGAAGGTTTAAGACCCGGGCCTTGGGCAGGACCGAGGAGAGGAGCTCTGTAATGGTTCGCGCCGGTATCGTTGAATTCCGGCCCGAGAGCAGGAGCGTTGTCACATCCAGCGCTGCAAAAGCGGCCAGGGATGTAGGCTCATGGAAGGAAGCATACCATTCGGGACTCGCCGCGCTCATGCCGGCGGCAACCGTAGCGCGCCTTGGTTCAGACATTGCCTTCCAGGTGTCCTGACCCAGCCAGTAATCGATAAAATATTCCGCTGCTCCATCAAAATTACCGGCATCCATCATCTGCTGCGTTTCGTTGCGGTTGCGCAGGATCTCCTGCGAGGCGCGGCTAGTTGAATCATGGGCAATCAAAAGGCTCCACAATGCCGGTTCGAAGAGCGTCAGGGATATGAGCCGGGACCTGTGTCTCAGGGCTGCTTTCAATGCTATGGCGCCGCCCCAGGAGTGGCCGATAAGATGAAACTGGTCGCCGGCCGTCCGGAAGGCATGTTCCAGCAGATCAACCTCGTCGTCCACGTGCATGCCGCGGTGATCCGGCCAGGGAGGTGTGCGGCCGTGCCCGTAAAGATCGGGGGCGATGATCCGGAACCCGTCCGACAGTCTCTCCATGAGAGGGCGCCACTGGCCCGAGGTGCTGGCACTGCCGTGGATACAGACGACCGACGGACCTTTGCCTGCTTCTTTGATCCCGGGGATGGGTATTTCATGGGCCTTCATCGGTATTTTCAAGCCTAGCATGGACGCCCCGCCGAAGCAAGGAATGCGCGGCCCGGAATCTGCGGGAAGGGCGGTTTCTCTGGTAATAGCCGGCGCCCATGGACTATCATATGGACAGAAGCCGGCGAAAGGCTGCAAGGAAACATAAGAGGAGAGGATCATGGACATACTGGACGCCATAAAGGAGAGACGATCGGCCACTTTTTTTGATGCTGCGCGGCCGGTTCCCGAGGGGCTTCTGAGGGAGATTATAGAGACTGCGAATCTGTCTCCATCATCATTCAACCTTCAGCCCTGGCGGGTTGTGGTGGTGAGAGACGAAGGGCGCAGAAAGGTGCTCCGTAAATGCGCTCTTGACCAGTCGAAGATCGAAGAGGCGCCGGTGACGCTCATCATCATCGCTGACCCGCACATTGAAACAACGCTGGACCCCATGCTCGACAGCTGGGAGAGCCTCGGCTATATCCGGAACGATACACGGCCGCTGATTCTGGACATGGTGAGCCGGCGGTGGGGAACAGAGGACAGCCCGGAACGGACCATATGCGCGGTAAAGAACACCGCGCTCTTCGCCATGACCCTTATGCTCGCGGCCAGGGGCGTGGGCCTGGAGACCCACGCCATGGACGGCTTCGATGACGTACCTCTGAAGGAAGCCTTTTCCATTCCCGAGGACAAGGTGGTTCTCATGCTTATTGCCATGGGATATCTCAAGCCCGGTGTGACCCTGCTTCCAAGGGCGTTCCGGAAGCCCTTTGACAGCTTTACCACCTTCGAATCCTACTGAGCGCGCTGGTATGCGCTACATCCAAAGAGAAGTCAGAGCGCTCTACTTCTTGGACACAAGATATTTGGCGGCCATTTCCCGGCCATAGTCGCGCATTACCTTCGAACCCATTGTCTCCAGGGGAACAGAAGTCATCCGCTCCCGGAACAAGACGATTTCGACGCCCGGCAGCAGGCTCTTCAGGGCATAAGCCAGGGGAATCCCGTTTTCCACTATCTCCAGGGCGTGAGAGTTCCCGGCCACCACGGTGAGCCCGAGTTCCTTCGCCGTCTGCACGAGGGGATGGTTCTTGTTCACTCTGCTGATGGAGACGATCACCATGTTCATGTCGGGATACTCTTTCTTGAGCTGGCGCATTTGCTGCGGCGTGAAGCCCGTGTGGGGAAAGATGTGAAGCACCGTGGCCACCTTGTCATCACGGGAGCCGTTCAGGATCTGGGCTTCGGCGGCTATGTTGGCCTCCTGCAGGTTCGGGGACTGGCGCTGTTCCCGTTCGCTGGCAAGAATCGATTTCTCGCGGGCCAGGTCTGCAAAGGATGCCAACCTCTCAATGATATCGCCAGCAGTCTTTACCTCGGGCAGAGGCTTGCCGATAAAGACCACATTTCCCGGGACACCGCCGTAAGCTATTTCCACCCGGAAGGGTACATGGCCGTGGATGACGCCGATGCCCGGGTGGCGGCCGTGAAATGCTTCGTGGAGTTCAAAGACGGCGAGGTTGTAAAGGCCCACGTAACCGCGAAGAGGGACTCCACCGCTGCTCGCCGCATCGGCCACGGGATGGTGGAGAACGATACCGTCCACTCCCGTCGCTCCGGCCAGTTCAATGGCACTCTCCGTAAGTGTCATGCCCACGGCGAGCTTCCGCACTTCCATTTTCGGATTGCCCACGACGAGACCGGGCGTCTCTGTTATGGCCTTACCGGGTATACCGGAGCTCTTGGCCACCACGAAAGGGTTGCCAATGCCGACAGGTATCTCTGCCTTTGTAATGACCCTGCCGTTGGAGATGATATTGAGGGCCTCGACGACGTCGGCTACGGTGTAAGTCTTCTCCGCTGACCATGCCGCTCCGGCAAAAACAAAAAGTCCCACAATGGCTGCCAACATGCTGAGTCTGTTTTTTGAATGGTTCATTGTCACTGCCTCCTCAAGCTTGATTCTTTATTCCGGAAATTCCACCACCTCCCCATGCCCCTGTCAATACAAATCTTCCAACTCCCGAAAGAGGGTCCCGGCACTGCCGCCCCTCCCTTTCTTCGGTGCACCGGTGATG
>CAYOYU010000109.1:4579-16021 GCA_964408265.1 uncultured Syntrophorhabdaceae bacterium | reverse complement strand
GGGATCTGGGACGGAAGAACTCCCTCTGCAACCCCGCCGAAATACTCACTCTCCTACAGCGCCGTGCTCCGCTTCCGAAACTTTGAGGTTACCCGGCGTGAATCACCCGGCCCAGGGCCATATCCCCCGGGGATTACCCAGAAGGACCAGAGCTTCCTGGAACGACTCGTTGGGCCTTTCAGAAATGAAGGATATGATTCAAGGATCAGCAGGGTAGTGGAGGCAGCCTCTGGGACATGGGGTGCGAAGGCATCCTTCCAGGAGGATCAGCACTTGCTGGCGGACCTGCTTCGAAGCCACTCGATGAAGACGATCCTTCTCGCTCTCCTTCGGGCGGCAGCAGTGCCGGCCCGTGTAGCGGACGGCCTGCCCCTGGCGGAAGGTATTTACACCAAGGGGGAAGAGAGAATCGAAGCCTGGAACGGCCGCACATGGAGCATTATTGACCCTGCCACGGGCGAGATCGACAGAGATGGCAGGGGGTTTCTTCCGCTCACGGTGGGAGAGGCGCCGGCCGTACGTTCTCTTCACGGGGAAGTCCAGGACATGCGCTGGTCTCTGACAAGGGATCTCATGAGCCAATGGAGGCTCCACTTTGAGGGCGTCCGTTCATCGACCCACTTTCTTGACCGGTGGTCCCTCTTGCGGCTGCCTCCTGAATTTCAGGGGATCTTTCACATCCTCCTCCTTGTGCCCATCGGGGCTCTTCTCGTCTGCGTCCTCAAGAATATAATAGGTTTCCCGGCCTTCGGCATATTCATGCCCGTCCTCATGGCCATCTCTTTCAGGATGACGGGGCTCTACTACGGTTTGGGCATCTTTGCGGGTGTGCTTCTCCTGGGTTATGTGATACGCCGCATCCTGGACAGGTTCCGCCTGCTCCTCGTGCCAAGGATGTCGGTGCTGCTTACCTTCGTGATCATCTGCTTTACCATTCTTGCAGTGGCGGGAAACAAAGTCGGCATCAGGTCCTTTATGGCAGTCGGCCTGCTCCCCTTCGTCATTCTCACCATGATCATCGAACGTTTCTTTGTTATCGTCGAAGAGTCGGGTATCATGGAGGCGGTTCTTACCTCGGCGGGATCGGCGGCAGTAGCAATAATCACCTACTCCATAATTTCCTGGGAACCGCTCCAGCTCACATTCTTCATCTATCCCGAACTTCTCCTCGCACTTGCCGGATTGCAGCTCCTCATAGGCCGGTATACGGGATACAGGCTTTCCGAGCTGATTCGATTCAGGTCCTTCAGGAACCTGCCATGATCATAGACTCCGCACGTGCGCTCATACGCTGGGGTGTGCTCGGCATGAACAGGCGGAATGCCGAGTATATCATGCGTTTCAACCCGCGTTCTCTCTTTCCTCTTGTTGACAACAAGGTGTTCACGAAGCGGCTGGCCCGGGATCACCGGATACCGACGCCCATGGTCTACACCGTCATAGAGAGCCACGGCTCCATCAGGGGGATGGAGGCGAGCATTGAAGGGAAGAGAGAATTTGTCGTCAAACCTGCCCGCGGTTCCGGAGGCAGCGGGATTATCCTCATAACGGACCGTAAGGGGAACGCCTTTGTCACAAAGAGCGGCGAAGAGATGACAAAGGAAGAGCTTTCCTACAGGATCTCCGACATCCTCTCAGGGATCTACTCCCTTGGGGGGCTTGAGGATTCGGCCATCGTGGAGGCGTTGATCCACCCCGACGACGTCTTTGCCTTAGTGAGCTATCAGGGGGTGCCTGACGTGAGGGTCATCGTCTACAAGGGTGTGCCGGTGATGTCCATGGTCCGACTGCCCACGCGGGAATCGGATGGGAAGGCCAACCTCCACCAGGGCGCCATAGGCGCGGGTATCGACCTGGCGACGGGTGTGACCCTCAGCGCGGTCTACAAGGGGGCGATCGTAGAAAAGCACCCTGATACGGGCAATCCCGTGCGGGGCATCACGGTGCCCTATTGGGGGGAAATTCTTCATATCGCGGCGAAATCCCTGGAGATGACAGGGCTCGAATATGTGGGCGCCGATCTGGTCCTCGACAAAGATGTGGGGCCCGTCCTGCTCGAATTGAATGCCCGGCCGGGACTGGCCATCCAGATGGCGAACATGAGCGGCCTCAAGAGCCGTGTCGAAGCCGTGGAGAAAGCGGGCGCAGAAATTCCTCGGAGTCCCGAAGACAGGGTGGCCTGGGCGAGGGCGAACCTTGGGGCAAGGAATTGATGAGGATTGGGCAGAAAATAATGAATTCACGGTATAACAGGATTCAACGGAGGTAGTTTTCCATGGCGGATTGTGATATCTTCGACACGCCCGGGGCGGGAACACGTCCCGAAGCGATGAACAGCTATGTTGCGGAGGGGCTCTCCCTGGGACCCCACACCTTCGTCATATCCCCCTTGCCCTGCTGCGCAAAGATAGCGCTTCCCTACTGGGCGAGAGTTATCGGTTCCATTGTGAACGATGAAGCTGATGAGGCCTGCGTGAAAGTGACGGTGAGGCTCTTTGATGAAAACAGGAATCCCATCCATGAAAACGGCGACTTCATGATCATCGACGGCAAAGAGACAGGAGAATTCGACGTGAAAATCGTGGACTTCCTGAAAGAGGCGAGAACCTACGATATCGAGGTGAAACGTCTGGCCGATGTCTCGGAATTCGAATAAAACTTCATGGAAGCGGGGGCGGTTGCCGGCTATCCAAAAGCGGACACAGGGAAGTTCCTCTTACTCTGACGGCTTATGACCCCGCGTCAATTTTCCCCGTGAGGACTTCGGAGGCGCTGCAGGAGCGGGTAGTTGATCCGGCTCCACGCAGGTCAGAAGATGGACTCTGTTGCTGGCGCCTGTCTTCTGAAAGATATTCTTCAGATGTGTTTCGACGGTGAGAAGACTTATGGAGAGCAGCCGGGCGATCTCCTTATTCGTGAGGCCTTTGGCTACACACCGGACGATGTCCCCCTCCCTCCCCGTCAGGGCGGGACAGGGCGAATGGGGTCTGTCACCGGGACCTTCGGATGCACCATGCAGCCTGGCCCGCAGCCTATCCCTTTCTTCCTGAAGTTCCAGAAGCAGTCCGGTATTCTCAAGGCTATTGGCAATATGCGGCGCAAGGAGAGCAGCTCTGAGTATGTCGCGGGCGTCAAAGACGGGC
Source organism: uncultured Syntrophorhabdaceae bacterium (assembly GCA_964408265.1). Lineage (GTDB taxonomy): Bacteria > Desulfobacterota > Syntrophorhabdia > Syntrophorhabdales > Syntrophorhabdaceae > CAYOYU01. The sequence continues at coordinate 12,878 of CAYOYU010000109.1, read as the reverse complement.
TGATCTTTCGAACGCATCACGTCTATGACCCCCAGGAATTTTCCACGGGACCGAAGCCGTATGATCAGCTCCGAGAAGGCGCGCTGGGGTCGAAGGAAATCGTGGTAATACTCTGATTCCACTAACCGGGAGTACGGGATAACATCGTCGGTCTTGAAAACATCTCCGCCCGAATGGAACTGGTCCTGGTAAAGTGGGTCCTCCCGGCGATAGTGGTCACGGTATCGCATGGCCCATTCCCGCTCCGTATTGACGCTAATAGTGGCTGCCCAGTCTATTTCCTCCTTTTCGCCGCTGGTAACGAAGCAGACAAGGCTGTTCGCACCAAAGAACCGGACCAGGAAGGAGAGCATCGTCTCCTGCTCCTCCCGCGATTTCCAAGGAAGCCCGATGGTATGGATGAGGCCGAGAAGGTCTCCGTAATCTCTGTCCTGCAATGTGACCATGACCTGCATATTATTATACCACATTGTTTTGAAAGGTAACCTGCATTCAATCCCATAGATGCAAAAGCCTACCTGATAACAGGTATTTACAAAATATGGAAGGCAGGCTACCATCAGCGAACAAGTTCCTGTACAGTTCGGGACGAAAGGAATAAGAAACAAGGAAGTTTTGACAAAACCGGTAGTAGAAGCAGGGAGGAGAAGATGAAGAAGGCATTTTTTTGCGTAATTTTGGTTATGGCGGTGTTCTTTGCCCTCAATGGGTATTCGTATGCACAGGGTACCGAGGCAGATCTCGTCATCGTAAACGGCAAGGTCATTACGGTGGACAGGGATTTCTCTATCAGGCAGGCCGTCGCAGTCAAGGATGGGTGGATTGTGGCTGTTGGCACCAATGCCGAGGTGGAGAAATTTGCCGGCAAGAAGACACAGGTCTTGGACCTGAAGGGGAAAACGATCCTCCCCGGGATCAATGATTCCCATATACATGCCGTGGCCTTCATATCCGGGAAGCCTCCCTTCTCGCTTAACACGAGGTTTCCGGCGGTAAAATCGATTGCCGACATAAAGGCGGCCGTTGCGGCAAAGGTGAAGGAGAGCAAGCCGGGGGAATGGATCCGGGGAAGAGGCTGGAACAAGGATTTTCTCGATGAGTGCAAGGCAGACCCCAAGAGGCAGCTTTCAAAGAAAGACCTCGATGAAGTGGCCCCCAACAACCCCGTCATCATTATGGATTGGTCAAGCCACAATCTCTGGGTGAACAGCAAAGCCCTTGAGCTCGCGGGAATCACACGGGACACCCCCGATCCGGCAGGAGGCCACCTTGTAAAGGATGGGAGCGGAGAACCCGCTGGGATATTGGAAGAGAACGCGGCGCACGTCCTTGTCATGAAGGTCGTGCCGCTTTATACACAGGACGAGCTGAAGACTCTGGCCGGCCTTGCGGTGAAGGAGATGAACGCCACGGGCGTCACCAGTTATACGGAGACTTTGGGACCCGGTGCGGATTCGCACGACTCCGGGGTCCGCGGCAGCAAGGTCATCGAAGCCTACCGGCAGCTCTACAAGGAAGGAAAACTTACGATGAGAGTGCAGGTGCCGCTGCTTTTGGGCAAGTATGGAGCCGTCAGCTATAACGACGTGGTCCAGGGTTCCAAGACCTATCAGTTTCCAACCGATGTCGACCCCCTCTGGATGAGAAGCCCCGGGATCAAGATCTTCGCCGACGGCATCCCTCCGACAAAGACGGCCTACATGTGGGAACCCTACGTGACCGGGGGGTATGGCTCGCTCGTAATTCCGGGCGCATCGGAGAAGGAGAAGTATGACGAGTTGATAAGAATGGTGGAATTCGCCCACGCAAAAGGATGGCAGACGGCTATTCACGCAACGGGCGACCGGTCCGCAAGCTCCTTCATAGACGGTGTCGAGAAGGCGACAAAGAAGATGCCGTGGATACATGCCCGTCATTACCTCGTCCATGGTGATTTTGTCCGTCCGAAAGACGCTGCGCGTATGGCGCAATACGGAATGGGGGTCGCGGCCCAGCCCGCACTCAAGCCCATACTGGCCGATAACGCGGCCAGTTGGGTGGGGCCCGAAAGGGGCGCCTACCAGTTTCCTCTGAAGACGGTTCTCAAGGCCGGCGCTTTCCTCGCCTTCGGTTCCGATGCCCCCAATACGGTCCCCAATTGGAGGGCCGGCATCCAGGCGGCAGTGCTGCGGGAAGGGGCGAAGTCAGGCAAGGTGAGCGGGCCGGAAGAGCGCATCACCAGAGAAGAGGCAATACGGGCCTATACCATGGGCGGGGCCTGGCAGGATCAGATGGAGGCGGTGAAGGGCTCCATTGAAGCGAACAAATTTGCGGATTTCTGCGTCATAGGGGAAGACATCCTGACCGTCGACGACCACAAGATCAAAGATATACCTGTTCTGATGACCATAGTGAATGGTAAGATCGTCTATGAGGCACCGGGGAACCAGGCGAAATAAGATAAGCGAGAGGACTGACAAAGGGAAGCGGTACCGATTCCCCTCAAGAAAGGACAGAATATGAGTGACCCAGGCAAGGAACAGGAATACATAAGCGTTGGAGATCTTTCCGTCGGGTTCAGCGAGAACATACTGCCATCCACGGATGCGCTGGTGGGAAAGCAGGTCAGTCTCTATTACGAGTCAGGAAAGAGGGGCACCCTCAGCTTTGTAGATGAAGAGACCCTGAAATGGGAAACAGAGGATCATGATGGAAAGGAGAGATTCCTCTGTCTCTACACTGCGGTCATGCCCCGCAAGGACATCTATTTTGTCGATTTTATCGTCTCCTACGGTGACAGCAGGTCGGTCTCCGTGGTTCTCGACATGGCCCGGGAATGCGCCACTGTCGTCACCGGCATCATGCCGACCGCGCAGGATGTGATGATCCCCTTGATTGTCCGGGCGGAAAGGGTGATGCCCCTCACCTCTGTCCAGGCTGTCTTCGAGCATGCCGCTGTCAATACCCCATTCGGAGAGAGAACGGCGCGTCACGAAAAGACGGGGGACCTGGTGGGTGAAAGGTTCCAATGGGTCTACAGCTCGAAGGATGCCTACGAGCACATCTATCTGAACGAGAATACCTACTGCTGGCACTGCATCTCGGGGAACGAAAAGGGGCTGGCGGATACGGACCGCTGCTTCTTCTATAAGCTTGGTGAAAAACTCTACCTCTTTGTCTGGATAGAGAAGGTCGTTCCCACAGTGGGCGTCGTAGTGGAAGACCTCGACGCGATGCGCTCCTACGGGAAGATATTCGGTCATGAAGGGTATGATGTGACCGGACGGATCACGAACTTTGGCGTTGGGTCATACGGGACGTTCCTTAACAGGACGGAATACGATTATTCCAGCCTGGAGAGATGAAAACAGGAGTGGATGCATGAGACTTGCCGAAAAAGTTGCCCTCATCACAGGCGGTGGAACGGGGATCGGCGCGGCCATCGCCGGGCGGTTTATCCGCGAGGGGGCAAAGGTCTGTATCACGGGACGACGAAAGGAAATCCTGGAGGATGCCATAAAGAGCCTTCCTCGGGCCAGGGTTGTTGCATGTCAGGGCAATGTTGCGGCACCGGAGGATGTGAAGCGGATGGTCGCGACGGCACGTGAGTTCGGAGGCCGGATAGACGTGCTCGTCAATAACGCAGGCATCGGTGCAGTCGGCGGGGTGGTGGACCATGATGTTGATCTCTGGCGTGAGACGATCGAGGTGAACATGACAGGTCCCTTCCTGATGATGCGGGAGGCAATTCCTGAAATGATCAGCACAGGCGGCGGATCAGTCATAACCATATCGTCTGTGGCGGGGGTCCGCTGCGTCCCGGAATCGGCGGCATACTGCGCTTCCAAGGCAGGGCTCATCATGCTCGCCCAGCAGGTTGCGCTGGACTACGGCAGGCGCAATATCCGATCGAACATAATCTGCCCCGGCTGGGTAAGGACGCCCATGAGCGAGCATGAAATGGATGAACTGGGCAGGATGCTCAATAAGGATCGTGAAGGCGCCTTTCAGGAGGTAGTGAAGCACCTGCCTGCAGGGAGGGTCGCAGTACCGGAAGAAATCGCGGACCTCTGCGTCTACCTGGCAAGCGATGAGTCCCGCTTCATGACAGGTGCGACCCTGGTCATAGACGGGGGCGGGTCCGTGGTGGACGCGGGTACTATCGCCTACAGCGGGACGTAGGTCAGAGAAGATAACGTTCAGAGGAAGATCAAAAGTGGGAACCAGACTGGAGGGGAAGATATCAATCGTCACAGGGGCCGGCAAGGGGATAGGCGGGGGCATCGCCCGCGTTTTCGCCTCCGAAGGGTCCCAGGTCGTCGTCGTTGATGTGGATGAGGAATGGGGTATGAAGACCGTTGACCGTATTGTCGGGGAGGGTGGAGCTGCATCATTCCTGAAGGCGGATGTGAGCAAAGAGGAAGAGATGCTGGGGATGGCGGAGCAGACCGTGGGGGAATACGGCAGGATAGACATCCTTTGCAACAATGCCGGTATCTACACTCATATGGCACGGATAGAGGAGATGACGGCAGACCACTGGGAGAGGATCCTCACCGTTAATCTTAAGGGGACCTTTCTCGCCGTTAAGGCCTGTGTACCGCATATGATTTCCCGGCGATACGGACGGATCCTTGTCACCTCATCCACGACCGGCCCCAGAACGGCGATCATCGGACTCTCCCATTACGCCGCGTCAAAGGGCGGCATAAATGCTTTTATCCGCAACGTCGCCCTTGAGCTTGCAGAACACAATATCACCGTCAACGGCGTGGAACCGGGGAACATCGTTACCGAGGGCATGATGGAGGTGGTGGGCGAAGAGTGGGTCAGGGCCAATCAGGCCGTCATACCCATGGGCCATCTGGGTGAACCCGAGGATATCGGTTATGCCATGGCTTTCCTTGCATCTGACGAGGCGAAGTTCATCACAGGACAGACGATAGTTGTGGACGGAGGGCAGACCCTTCCGGAGTCAGCCTGGGGCAAGTCGGAATAATACAGGGATTCTCTCCCGTGAGGCCGGACTGAGCTTGTGCTCGATTCTGGGCAGTTGGGATTTGCACGAGGAAGGGCGCCGAAACGCCGGGATTTCTGTTATTGGAGTTGTACGCTGTATGAGCCGCCGGACACCTTGATTCGCCATGTGGAGTTGGTATAACTTCCCGGACCCAGGCACACCGGAATCTGCACATCAGCACCATCCCAGTATTTGTAGAACGTGTATCCGTCAACCGTCACCGTTACCGTGGTGTAGGCCGCGGGTTCGCCGATGTTCATGGGAACGCTGTAAAACGTCCGCGTTGCGTGAGCGGCCACGGCATCGGACTGAGCGACGCACGTCCACATTGTAGGAACGGGTGTTTTGGGTGGCAGGACATACTGAATTGAAACGGAGGCAGATTTCCCCGTCTCATTGATTATCTTCACATCGACTGCCATGGCCGGAACCGTCATACCGGCGAAAAGAATGGAGAGAATGAGAAAACAGATGACTCTTCCTGATGAACTCTTTCGATTCCGTCGTGCTGTCTTCATGAGCCTTTCTCCTTTCGCCGGGCTTATTTGCGGGTATACTGTCCCTCGGTTGCAGTCGTTCTGCGAATTACAGTTTCAGTGACTTCAGCCGGACTATGGCTTCCTTGATCCTGCTCTCGTCTATGGTGAGGGAAATCCGGAAGAAGCCTTCGCCTGCGTCGCCGAAGCCGCTCCCGGGGGTTACCACGATCCCCTGTTCTGCGATGAGCTTCTCACAGAAATCGGCCGACGTGTAGCCTGCCGGGACGTGGGCCCAGATGTAAAATGTGGCACGCGGTTTTGTCACTTTGATACCTGCCGACTGGAGGCCTTCCACAACGAGGTCGCGCCTTGCCTGAAAGCGGCTTCTCATTTCGTCCACGGAGGTCTGGTCGCCCGATAAGGCCTCGATGGCGGCATACTGGATCGCCTCGAAGACGCCTGAATCTATGTTCGTTTTGAGCTTGCCGAGGTTGTATATACCTTCCGCGTTGCCCACGGCGAACCCGATTCTCCAGCCCGTCATGCAGTACGTCTTGGAAAGGGAATGGAACTCGACGGAACATTTCTTTTCCTTGTCGAAGTTGAAAATGCTCTTGGGCCGGTAGCCTTCGTAGGCGATTTCGCTGTAGGCTGCATCGTGGCAGACAAGGAACCCGTATTTTGCCGCAAGCTCCAGGGTTCTCTCATAAAAGGCGTCGTCGGCATGGGCGCCTGTGGGATTGTTGGGATAGTTGATGAAGAGAAGTTTGGCTTTCCTGAGCACTTCCTCAGGTATGACTGAGTAGTCAGGCAGGAACCCGTTTTCTTCCTTCAGGGGCATGATGTACGGTGTTCCTTCGGATAAGAGTGTGGCGATCCTGTAGACAGGGTAGCCCGGCGAAGGGACGAGTACGATATCGCCCTTTTCCACATAGGCCCAGGGCATGTGGGCGATGCCTTCCTTGGAGCCGATGAGGGCAACCACTTCCGTTGCGGGATCGAGCTCGACGCCGAATCTCTTCAGGTACCAGCCTGCCACCGCCTGCCGGTAGCTCAGCATGCCCTCGTAGCTCGGGTAGCGGTGGTTCTTAGGGTCTGCAACGGCCTGCTTCATCCTCTCGACGATTCGCCCCGGGGTCGGGATATCAGGATCGCCGATGCCGAAGTCGATGAGATCCAGGCCTTTCTGGCGGGCTTCCGCTTTCTTCTTGTCGATCCGCGCGAAAAGATAAGGCGGTATTTGTTCGATTCTCGATGCAGGCTTTGCCATGACTTGCTCCTGTGGTTGAGATTGCGGCCCGAAGCGCGGGGATAGGCTGTACCGTTGTGTCTCCGGCCAGGCGTTGCGTTGAATAGTTACATGTCTCGGCGGTAAAGTAAAGCATTTTTTGCGGCCCTTTTTATTTGAAAAGGGCTTTCCTCATGTGTAAGAATAGACGCCATGGAGAAGCTTTTGAAACGAATCCCCCAGGATTTTACTATTTCCCTGCGCCCCTACAAAGAGATGGCGGAAACCATGGGGATATCGGAGAGCGAACTCATTTCGGCCCTTAAGGACCTTAAAGCCCGGGGGATCCTGAGGCGTATCTCGGCGGTGCTCCATCACCGGAAAGCGGCCTACGCCTTCAACGGCATGGTTGTCTGGAATGTCCCTCTCGAGGAGCGGGAGAGGGTGGGCAGGATCATGGCCGAATTCCCGGAGGTCAGCCACTGCTATGAGAGGGACAGCGCCGGTTACTGGGATTATACGCTCTACACCATGATCCACGGCAAAAACGAGGAAGATTGCCCCGACGTGGCCCGCCGCATCTCTGAAAAGACGGGCATCACTGATTACAGGATATTCTACAGCAAGCGGGAATTCAAAAAAGTCTCTCTAACGGTGGATACAGAATGAAAAGAAGCGAGTCCGAAGGTCTTTATGAAGAGGCAATAACTCTTTTACCCGGCGGTGTGAACAGCCCGGTACGAGCCTTTCAGTCGGTTCACGAGAAACCCTTCTTCGTAAAGAGGGGGAAGGGCGCATATCTTTACGACGTCGACGGGAACAGGTATCTCGACCATGTAGCCTCCTGGGGCGCCATCATCCTGGGCCATGCTGACGACGGGCTCGTGGCGGAAGCGACCGCGGCGGTTGCCGACGGTACGAGCTTCGGCGCCTGTCACGCCTACGAGGTGGAGATTGCCCGGATGATCTGTGAAGCGGTGCCTTCCATCGAGATGGTGAGGCTGGTCAGTTCCGGCACGGAGGCGACGATGAGCGCCATCCGTCTTGCAAGGGGCTATTCCGGCAAGGACGGGATCATCAAGTTCAGAGGCTGCTACCACGGCCATGTGGACAGTCTCCTCGTCAAGGCAGGCTCCGGCCTCGCCACATTCGGCATGCCCGACAGCAAGGGAGTGCCGGAAGACCTGGCCAAACACACCTTCGTGGCCGAGTACAACCACCTCGATTCGGTGGCACAGATCCTGGAGAAGCAGAAAGACATCGCCTGCCTGATCATGGAGCCCATAATGGGCAATATGGGAGTCATTCTCCCCGAGGAAGGGTTCCTCCGGGGAATTGAAAAGCTCTGCAGGGAGTACGGGGTGCTCCTCATCTTTGACGAGGTGATCACCGGCTTCCGCGTCACCTATGGCGGAGTGCAGGGTCTTTACGGCATCAAGCCCGATCTTACCTGCCTGGGCAAGATCATCGGGGGCGGCTTCCCCATAGGGGCCTTCGGCGGCAGAAGGGAGATCATGGAGCAGCTCGCGCCGCTGGGCGGGGTCTACCAGGCGGGAACGCTCTCCGGCAATCCCGTTGCCGTGCGGGCTGGCC
>CAYOYU010000109.1:1538-4569 GCA_964408265.1 uncultured Syntrophorhabdaceae bacterium | reverse complement strand
GGGCATGTTCACCGGTTTCTTTTCACCGAAGCCTGTATGGGATTACGAATCGGCCCTGGGGGCGGACAGAGCACTCTACGAGCAGTTCTTCAAGCTGATACTGGAGGAAGGCATCTTCTTTGCGCCAAGTCCTTTTGAAGCCGCTTTTCTTACGGAGTCCCACGGCGAAGAGGAAATCGCCCGAACAGTCGAGGCCTGTGAAAAGGTTTTCAGTAAACTGAGAAGTTTATCTTGAATCTGCCGGTAATTCCGTATATGTATGTGGATGCTCCCACATAGCCATCCCATAAGACAGAAAGGACGCATCGAGCTATGGTAAGCAAACCGAGGGCGGTGGCTTACGTTGACCTCACAACCCTGGAAGAGAATTTCAAGCTCATCCGGTCAAGGGTGGCCCCCCGTGTAAAAGTCCTCTGCGTGGTCAAAACCGATGCCTACGGCCACGGCGCCGTTGCGGTGGCCCGGAGGCTCGAAGCAAACGATGCGGATTATCTCGGCGTGGCCTCCGTTGATGAGGGCATAGAACTGCGGGAAAGCGGCATAGAATCACCCATCCTCCTCATGGGGGGCATTCTTCCCTGGGATGACCTCGAAACCGTTTTTGCAAGCAGGCTGACGCCCGTGGTCTATGATTTTTCCACGCTCCGACGGATCGCCGACTATTCCGGCGATTTCGATAGCTTCAACATACATATCAAAGTGGATACCGGTATGGGCAGGCTCGGTTTCCTGCCCGGTGAGATAGAAAGGGTAATAGAGATGCTGAACGAGATGCCCCAGGTCTGTGTTGAAGGGCTGATGAGCCATTTCTCCCTGTCCGAGAACGTCAACCTCCCGGCTAAGAACCAGATTGTGCGCTTTGAAGAGCTTCTCGGCGAGTTCACGCGGAGGGGGTTCAAGCCAGAAATAGCACATATGGCCAACAGCGGCGCCATCGCCAATTACCCCGAGGCCCGCTTCGATATGGTGCGGGCGGGCATATACCTCTACGGCTCACAACCGGGCACCGCAGAGAAGGATGCGCTGCCGGTGAAGCAGGTTATGAGGCTTGTCTCGAAGATCGCCCTCATCAGAGAGTTCCCTCCCGGCTATCCCTTAAGCTACGGCGGGACCTATACCACCGACAAACCTGTGACGAAAATTGCCTACATCCCTTTTGGTTACGGCGACGGGTTTCCCAGGGCCCTCTCCAACAAGGGGTCCGTGCTGATAAGAGAGAAGAGGTGCAGCATCGTGGGGAGAATCTGTATGGACTGGCTTCTGGCGGACGTGACTTATCTGGAGAATGTTGCTGCGGAAGATGAGGTGATACTGCTGGGACAAGGAGAGTCAGACGTGATCAGTGCCGACGAAATCGCCGCACTCGCAGACACCATCCCCTACGAGATTCTCTGCGGGATATCGAAACGGGTTCTGCGCGTATATGTTTAGCCGACTTGCCATAGCCCTCTCCGCCCCGGTCCTGAGCTTCATAAGGGAGGCGGGCAGCCTGGGCCTCATGTTTGCCGACGTGCTCTACTGGCTCTTCCGCAGGCCCTTCAAGATCAAATATATCTTCAAGCAGATGGAATTTGTCGGGGTCAACTCCATATCCGTCGTGGTCATCACCGGCACCTTCACGGGAATGGTCCTTGCCCTCCAGTCCTATTACGGTTTCAGGAAATTCGGCGCAGAAGGGCTCGTGGGCACCACGGTGGCCCTGAGCATGACACGGGAGCTGGGGCCTGTCCTGACCTGTCTCATGGTGACTGGCCGGGCCGGTTCGGCCATGGCTGCCGAACTGGGGACCATGAAGGTGACGGAGCAGATAGACGCGCTCAAGGTGATGGCCCTCAACCCCATCAAGTATCTGGTGGTCCCGAGAGTGGTGGCCTCTATCCTGATGCTTCCCGTTCTCACTGCCCTCTCCGATTTCGTGGGCATCATAGGCGGCTACCTTGTGGGCGTCAAGATGCTTGGCATCAACGAGGGCGCATTCATCAACAAGATGACGAAATATGTGGAACTTGGAGACATCTACAACGGGCTCGTGAAGGCGGCGGTCTTCGGTCTCATTATGGCCATGGTCTCCTGCTACAAGGGATACAACACGACGGGCGGCGCAGAAGGCGTGGGAAGGGCGACAACGCAGGCAGTGGTTATTTCCAGCGTCACCATCCTCATCACCGATTACGTGCTCACGTCGCTGATGTTTTGAGAGGCAGGGGGGGAAATGCAGGGGTCAAGGGGTCAAGGGGAAATGCAGGGGTCAAGCGGTCAAGGGGAAATGCAGGGTTCAAGGGGTATCACTCGAACCCTGGAACCCTTGGCCACTAGAACCCTTGCTGTGAAGGGTCAAGGGGTATCACTCGAACCCTGGAACCCTTGGCCACTAGAACCCTTGCCGAAGGTTTAAGGATATGACTGATAAGGCAATACGGATCGTTGGCCTCGAAAAGAGCTTCGGAACCCAGGAGGTCCTGAAAGGACTCGATTTTGAGGCGGAGAAGGTAAAGCTCACGGTCATCGTGGGCAAGAGCGGCGGCGGAAAAAGCGTCCTTTTGAAACACATCATGGGGCTCCTCAAGCCGGACCGCGGTGAAATCTGGGTAGACGGCAAAGACATCACGAAACTGAAGGAGAAGGACCTGAACAAGGTGCGGGAGACATTCGGCATGCTGTTCCAGGACGCGGCCCTCTTCGATTCTATGAACGTCCGCGACAATGTGGCCTTCCCTGTGGAGGAGCACACGGACCTCTCCCGGAAAGAGATAGAGGCCATCGTGGAAGAGCGGCTTAAAGAAGTGGGTCTCCTCGGGATGGAGCAGAAGATGCCCTCCGAACTCTCGGGCGGTATGAAAAAGCGCGTCGGCCTGGCCCGCGCCCTTGCCCTCGACCCCGAGATCGTCCTCTTCGACGAACCCACAACCGGTCTTCACCCCGATGATATTAAAAAATTAGTTTTGGTATTAAAAAAATTAGTAGAAAAAGGAAATACGGTTCTTTGTATTGAACACGAACTTAATGTTGTTGCTAATGCTGATTGGATAAT
>CAYOYU010000109.1:0-1528 GCA_964408265.1 uncultured Syntrophorhabdaceae bacterium | reverse complement strand
GGCCTTGCCATCGAGGACCTGATACGGGGGACCCAGGTCCGCTTCAAAAGGACCTACATCGTCATCAGCCATGACATGCCGTCAACCTTCAGGATGGCCGATTTCATAGCCGTTCTCTTCAACGGAAATATCGTCGACTACGGAACACCCGGGGAAATAGCGAAGAGCACCAATGAGTTCACCATGGAGTTTTTGAAGGCAACGAAAATCCCCGGTCTGTCAGGAGGTCTCGAATGAGAAAATATCTTTGGTCACCTGAGGTAAAGGTGGGGCTTCTGGTGCTTGCGGGCATCCTCATCCTCTTCTACATGTCCTTCAGGATCGGCAAGTTCGGAGTCTTACGGGAAAAAGGTTACGACATCAACGTGGTCTTCAGGACCGCCGTCGGCATTGACCCGAAGACGCCGGTACAGATTGCCGGTGTTGAGATAGGGAGGGTGAGCAGCCTCTCTCTGGAAAACTTCAAAGCGAAAGTGACCCTCAAGATCAGGGAAGGGATACAGCTGCCTGCGGACAGCAAGGTTGCAGTGAGGACCCAGGGCGTCCTTGGGGACAAGGTGCTGGAGATCATTCCCGGCTCCGACCAGAAGGTCCTGGCCCAGGGGGATACCATCAGGGAGATCATAACCTCACCCGACTTCGATGAAATCTTCAGCCAGGTGAGCTCGGCAGCGAAGAGTTTCGGGGAGACCATGAACCAGTTCAAGGACGTTCTCGGAGACTCGGAAAAGACATCGATACGGAAAAGCATAGACAACATACAGTCCGCCAGCGGGGACCTGAAGGACCTCTTGAAGACGAACAAGGAAGGCGTAACGCGGATCGTGAAAAACGCGGACGAGACCATAGGCGGGCTCAAGGTCATTATGAAGGACGTCCAGGACGGCAAAGGCACGCTGGGGCTCCTCGTGAAGGACGAGAAGCTTTACAAGGATGCCAAGGACACGGTCTCCTCGTTGAAGAGCATTACCGCAGACATCGAAGAGGGCAAGGGCACCCTGGGGAAGCTCGCCAAGGACGATTCCCTCTATGTGGATGCGAAAGAGACAGTAAAGAACTTCCGCGACCTGACGGACGGCAGCAAGAAAGGAGAGGGCACTCTTGTTAATGATGCGAAGAACACCAAGATCTACACGGAAACAGAGAAATCGATGAAGAAGATCGGGAAAGCTGCCGATGCTATCCAGGAACAGACCCCGATCACCATCCTCGGGACCATACTGGGCACTTTCTTTTGATCTGCCGGTTTCTATTCCTTCTCCTCTTCCTCCCCTCCACGGTGTGGGCTGTCTGGCCCATATCATGGGAACTGGAGAAGGAGCAGCATTTTCTCGGTCCGCTGGCATCCTACCGGAGCGACGAAACGGGCAGCCATCTGGCGCTCCGCCCCTTCCTTTTCTCCTATGATACCCTCCCCGAGGGGGGCGAATACAACTACCTCTATCCTCTGGGCAGGAGCACCCCGGAAAAATCCTATTTCGTCCCTTTTTACATGTCCAAAAGAGGCACAGAGGACCACGATGCGCAC
>CAYOYU010000108.1:14249-16024 GCA_964408265.1 uncultured Syntrophorhabdaceae bacterium | reverse complement strand
CCAGCGCCCTCCCCTTCACGCCACAGCAGTCGCTACCCCTGCACCCCCTACCGTGTATCGTGTATCATGCATCCTAATTCCTTTCCCTCACCTTCTCACCTTCCACTCGCCTCCGAGCGTATAGCGTTTAGCGGATAGCGTATAGGAGAACCGAAGATAAGGGTCAGTCGTGCCTGAGATTATAGGCGGTTTCGCTATTGTTTCATGTTCCACACTGTCACCTGCTTCCTTCCTACCCACTATCCGTCTGCTTTCTACTATCCGCTATCCGCTCTACGCTATCCGCTATCTATGGCACGCCAGCCAACAGTCTATCTGCGCCTTCCTTTGCCGGTGGCAGTCAAGGCAGAAGCCCATCTGGAAATCGACTTTCTGCAGTCTGTCCTGCGCCTTCACGTCGCCATGACAATTCGTGCAGTCCAACTTCGCCCATTTCAGGTGGGGAAGATGGTTGAAGAATACGAAATCCGGCACCCAGAAGATCCTGACCCACGGGACAGGAGTTTTGGTGTTGTAATACCACTCCTCCTTCTTGATCTCGGGATGTTCGGGAATAATGTACTTGTGGCAGAAGAAGCACTTCTCAACAGCAGGCAAGCCGGCATGAATTGACTGCTCCACGCCGGAGTGGCAGAAACGGCAATTGATCTCCTTCACACCGGCATGGATGCGGTGGCTGAAGGAGATTGGCTGGAGAGGCCCTATTCGCCTTTCGGGATAATAGTAGAGGTAGAACATGGCCGAGAAGAGTGCTGCCCCGAGAAGAAGCCAGAGGTGCCATCCGTGGATCATTGGAAAGATGCCGCGTCCCCTCATGGTCTGAGCCTCTCCTGCCGGGCCTCGAGATACTCCCTGTAGAGCGGGTCCGAGATGGGCATGATGGGCACCCGTTTAAGAAACTCCGTGAGGCAGAGACCCACAACTCCCAGGTATCCAAGGGTAATGAATCCTTCCATGAGACCCAGGGGAATCTCTTGTGCGTGCCACAACGAAGGGATAACAAGGATGAACCTCTCCATCCACATACCGGCCATAACCAGCAGGGAAAGGATTATCATCGCCGTCTTCTTAAGCTTTACCCTTCTACTGAGAAGGGTAACGAAGGGCGCGAAGAAGATCATGAAGAGGATCACCCAGGCCAGGGGTTCCCAGGGTGTCAGTTTGACGCGGAGAATGATATAGCGCGTCTCTTCGGGCACGTTTCCGTACCAGATGACAAGAAACTGCGAGTAGAAGAGGTAGCCCGTGAAGATGCAGAAAGCCAAGAGAAGCTTGCCCAGGTCATGGAACAGGGTCGGCTTCAGGCTGTCTCTCAGTTCCTCTCTCCCCGAGAGGAGAAGGGCGAGGAGATAGACGGCGGCCACTCCGGTGTAGAAGGTGCCGATAAAGAAATAGCCGCCAAAGAGCGTGCTGTACCACCCGGGGTCGAGAGACATGACGAGGTCGAACCCCATGAGGCTCGCTGCAAAGCCGTAGACAATGCCGAGGATAGGGGAAAGTATGCGCTGTCTTCGCCATCCGTTATCCTGCTCTTTTCCGGTTCCCCTGTCCTCCCGGAACAGGCGATCGCTCTTCAGCGAATAATAGACCATAACCAGGGCAAGGACCATGAGCAGGAGGAGGCCGAATCCATTCCTGGCAAAGAGAAAGGGAGCATTGAGCCAGGCCTCCTTGCCCGGAATTGGCCTAAGGACCCAGGGGAAGATGTGCTCCCTCCCTGAATAGAGCACCCAGAACAGGATGAATCCCACAGGGAGATAGGCACCGAAGGCTTC
>CAYOYU010000108.1:13629-14239 GCA_964408265.1 uncultured Syntrophorhabdaceae bacterium | reverse complement strand
TGCCAGCCTTTTTATGGGCCGACCCCAACGGGCATCGGTCATATTGAGGACCGCCACGAGGAAGATGGCGCCCAGGGACAGCCCCGTCCAGAAGAGAAAGTTGACCAGGTAGACCTGCCATGTCCTGAGCGCCTGAGAGCCCTGGATGCCTGTGAGAAAGGCTATGGTCCCCAGGCAGGCCAGGACCGCAAAAACCGCGGTGAGGAGTCCGGGGACCCGCAGGGTCACAGTGGGCCCGGCGCCGTTGTCAGACATGGCGCACCTCCTCTGCTCCTGCATCTTCCAGGAGCCTCACCATGGCGCCCTCTTCCCCGGCTGAACAGGTGCAGAGCAAACCGAATTTATCCTGGGAAAACCGGGCATCATACCCGTCTCCCACAGAAAACCCGGGCAGGCGCCCCATGAGAATCCAGGCGACTACGGCTGCCAGAACAGCACCGAGGATTGTCCCTTCGAAGGCTACAACAACCCAGGGCACAAAAGGCAGGACCGGTTTTCCGCTCGTAATGAATCTGAAGGAGAGATGGGCATAGACAGCGAGACCGAGGACGCTCAGTGCACCCGCAATCCCCCCCAGGAGCGTAATCAGACGCACAGGGCCCGGTCGCTT
>CAYOYU010000108.1:12416-13619 GCA_964408265.1 uncultured Syntrophorhabdaceae bacterium | reverse complement strand
CGGCATAGGTGAAAACGGCGAGGAGCCGCACCTTATCCTCCACGGACCGTCTCCTTCTCCCGGACAGGAGCTCCCACTTCCCCTTTCACCTCAGTCATGGCCACGGCAGGCAGGAACCTTATGAAAAGGAGGAAGAGGAAGAAGAAAAGACAGAATGAGCCGAAGGTGATGCTCCAGTCCACCCAGTTGGGCCAGTAGTTTCCCCAGGCGTAAGGAATGAAATCTTTGGACATGGAACCGATGATGATGACGAACCGCTCGATCCACATGCCGATGTTGATGAGGATGGCAATGACAAAAAGAAAGGATGTGCTCCTGCGGACCTTTTTGATGAAGAAGAAGAGGGGTGCCGCCACGTTGCAGAAACACATGATCCAGAAAAGGGGCGAGTAGTAGCCTGTTGCACGGAAGAGGTAGGTCTGCTTTTCGAAGACGCTCCCGCTGTACCATGCCATGAAAGGCTCAACCACGTAAGCATAGCCCACGATGAGGGCCATGAAGATGGATGTCTTCGCCACCTTTTCCAGGGTATCCTCTGTAATCACCGATTCAAGCCTGAAGATCCGCCTGAAGGGAATGAGAAGGGTGAGCACCATGGCAAGCCCCGAATGGATGGCCCCGGCAACGAAATAGGGAGCAAAGATGGTACTGTGGTACCCGGGAATGACGGCGAGGGCAAAATCCCAGGAGACCACACTGTGTACCGAGATGACGAGAGGCGTGCAAAGGGCGGCCAGAAAGAGGTAGGAGGCACCGTAGTGGTGCCACTGCCTGTCGGTCCCTGACCAGCCCAGGGAAAAGAGGCCATAGATCCTTTTCTTGAGCCCCTGCGTCCGGTCCCTCACCGTGGCAAAATCGGGAACAAGCCCCGTGAACCAGAAAAGGAGGCTCGCCGTGAAGTAGGTGGAGACTGCCAGGAAGTCGAATATAAGGGGCGACTGGAAGTCCGGCCAGAGGGTCCGCTGATTGGGATAGGGTATGATCCAGTAGAAGACCCAGGGTCTCCCGAGATGGATGATGGGGAAGAGGGATGCAATGAAGACGGCAAAGATGGTCATGGCCTCGGCGCTTCTAGAGATGCTCGTGCGCCAGCGCGCCCTGAACAAAAAGAGGATGGCCGATATGAGCGTGCCGGAGTGGGCAATCCCTATCCAGAAGACAAAGTTCGTGAGGTAGGCACCCCAGAGCACGGGCGGCCTGAAG
>CAYOYU010000108.1:10824-12406 GCA_964408265.1 uncultured Syntrophorhabdaceae bacterium | reverse complement strand
ACAATGCAGTAGCCGTAGAATGCACCCAGAAAAAGGAGCCCCACCGTCACCCAGTAGGCACGGCCTCCGGGGAGCATGGTCTTCATGATCTCCCCGTCCACCTCATTGAACCGCAGTTCCTTCACGGCATCGTCCTCATTCTCATCTCGCCTGAGTATACCGGAGGATCTTCTTCAAGTAGATCACGCCAGGCTTCGTATTCAATTCGCCCAGTACCTGGTAGGCCCTTGCGTCTGCCACCATCCTGGCCACGCGGCTTTCAGGGTCCTTCAGATTCCCGAAAACCAGGGCATCCGTGGGGCAGGTCTGGGCGCAGGCAGTGGTAAATTCCCCATCCCGGACAAGGCGGTTTTCATTTCTCGCCTGCACCTTCGCCGCCACGATCCTCTGAATGCAGAAGGAGCACTTCTCCATGACGCCTTTGGTCCGGACAGTGACATCGGGATTCAACTGCCATTCCAGCGGTGAATCATGCTTCCAGGTAAACCAGTTGAACCGGCGAACCTTGTAAGGACAGTTCTGGCTGCAGAATCTGGTCCCTATGCACCGGTTGTAGACCTGGTTATTTATCCCTTCCCTGCTGTGATGAGGTGCAAAGACAGGGCATACAGACTCGCAGGGAGCCTCGTCGCAATGCTGGCAGAGCATGGGGATGAAACGGACGAGGGGCTCTTTATCCTCGAAATACCTCTGGATGTGCAGCCAGGCCATCTCACGGCCTTTCAGTACCTGCTCCGGGCCGACGACTGCCACATTATTCTCGGCATAGCATGCCACAACACAGGCCCCGCAGCCGATGCACCGGTCAAGATCGATGACCATTGACCACCGGTAGGCGTCGTGTTTGTGGGGAGCGTACATGTCCACTTCCTTTCTGTATCCTCCTGCAAGAGGAAGCGTCACCTCGGGCAAAACCTTACCGGATGCGCGGTACTCTTCCCAGCCTATTGACCTGACGATGCCCCTGCCATGCTGGACGCGGCTTCCGTCGGTGTGGGCCAGGGCTGCGGTGCTCCCTGTCCTCACTGCGCTCACCGATGACAGCGCAATTGTGATCCCGCCGGCCCCGTCGAGACCGGCGCCCGTGATGGCAAGCGGATTTCCCGCCCTGCCGAGGGCGTAGCGGCCGAAAGCCCGGTGGCCGTGGCCTATGGGCATGGCCAGGCTATTGTCTGATATCCCGTCATGGACAAAAACCGGCGCCTCCAAATGGCCCTGCGGCGAACTTATCCGCAGAATATCGGCCTGGTGCACGCCCAGACCTTCTGCCGTCCTGGGGCTCATCTCCACCCATCCTCCCCAGGTCACCGACGTCACCGGATCGGGCATCTCCTGCAGGAAGGGACGGTTCGCGGTGCGGCCATCGAAAAACTGTACCGTGGGGTAGACAATGAAGGAGAGACTCCGGGAAAGAGGTGCCGGCTCGGCAGGAAGATGAGTTCTCATAGCAAAAGGCCGCTTCGCCCTGACGGCCCTGGATCGCCCTTCGCCCCCATCAAAAGAGCCACCCTTCTGAAGCGCCTCCTGCCATGCCTCATCGGCGTTTTTGCTGCTTCTGCCCTCCCAGTCCCGGCGAAGCGCC
>CAYOYU010000108.1:3422-10814 GCA_964408265.1 uncultured Syntrophorhabdaceae bacterium | reverse complement strand
ATGAATCCTTTTCGGGAAAAAGGCCCTTGCCTTTAAGGCTCTGGCCTAAGGCAAGGAGGATGTCCCCGAGAGGTCGCGTATCGAAGAGAGGGCCCATTACAGGCTGCAGGAGACCTCCCACACCAGGTTGCGGCCAGTGGTCGCCCCAGGATTCGAGAAAGGTATGGGAAGGCAGAATGAGGTGGGCAAATTGACTCGTCTCGTCAGGGAAGCTCGAGAAACTGACCACCAGGCGAACTTTTTGGAGAGCTTCGGAGAAGCGCCACTGGGAGGGCAGGTGAAAAGCTGGGTTGGCGCGGAGGATGAAGAGCACCTCCACTTTTCCTGCGTGCATGGAATCCACAAATCCCTTCATCTCTCCTGCCCGGACTGCGTCAGACAGGACTGAGGGACTGGAAAAATCGATTGTCTCGCTGCTTCCCGGCAGGAGCCTGCAGAGAAGATTTGCGGCCCGCGCGGTATCCAGTGCGTTGGGGTCCTGGAACCCCATGCCCTCGGCAAGGACAAGGGGCTTCTCAGCCTTAAGAAAGACCTCGGTTATCCATTCAAGATCTCTTCTCTTCACTCCCGTCCGCTCCTCCACAACCTGCGGGGTATATCCTGCCACCGTGGCCTGGAGTCTGGCTGCCTCGTCCCGGCTGAGAGCCGGTGCATGCCCATTGGCAAGGAGCATCCTCAAAAGGCCGAAGGCAAGGACCGACTGTCCCCCCGGCGGCACCGGAATCCAACGGTCCCCATTGGCACCCGTGAGGGAAAGCCGGGGGCCAACGTAGATGAAGGGTTCCCTGCCCTTCTTGCTCTGCTCCCGGAATCGTGCGAACCTGCGGGCAAGAGCAACGTTGGAAACCCAGGTCTCCAGAAAGTTGGCGCCGAAGGAAAGGAGAAGGTCGGCCTTGTGGAGGTTGTAGGCCGGAACGGAATCGTAACCGAAAACGTCCAGGTTAGCCTGGCGGAGGGATTCGTAGGCAAAGGGCTCGTACATGATGTGGCTGCCCGTACCCAGGGCCCCGACAAAGCGGCGGATCAATTTTTTCTCCGTCCCTGTGGTCAAATCACTAAGAAAGAGGATGTTTCGCCGCCCATCAGGTCTGGATGGGGAGGCCAAAGAATCTCGCAGGGCCCTCAGCGCATCATCCCAGGAGACAGATTGTAATGTGCTGTCAGCGAGTCGCTTCAGGGGTTCCCGGAACCGGTCGGGATTGTAAAGACCCTGGACCGAAGCCTGCCCCCGCGCACAGAGCTTGCCCGCATTGACGGGATGAAGGGGATTCCCTTCTACCTTGATTAGCCGGCCATCGCGATTCTTTGCGAGCATACCGCATCCAGCCGGACACTCCCGGCAGATCGTGGCGTACCAGGTCGCCTCTCCGGGCACGATGTCCTTGGGCGCGTCAACAAAAGGTATGAGCCTCCTCGTGGCATCGGAACAGCCCGATACGACGGCGGTCAAGCCGGTAAGTCCTGCTGCCTTCAGAAATTGGCGACGAGAAAGTATTCCCACCTGTCATAACCCTCTCCTAGACAATAAAACAGGCATCCCCCCGTGTGTAGGGGGGGAAAGAGCATTCAAGCAAAGAGCTAAGGACGGAGAGTCTTGCCTCACAGGACTGCCATACTGTTTTCAGTACTCCGGACAGGATGAACAGGGCCGCTGAAAGACCTTTCCCGGGGATTATTCATAGGTCCATTTCAGCAATGATGAGGTCAGGGGTAGGCCCGACTCATGACCATATCCGGATAAATACCGTTTTATCGAATAGTTGGATGCCATCGTCAAAGGCGTGCCGGGAACCCCTCATCCCCCGACATTCCTGTCAGCAGTCGCCAGGCTGTGATGGTATGCCTTTTGCACTACACCAGAAATGATGTCCGGGATTGGAGATGGTCAATAACCGGCCCAATCCCGAAGAAAAGGTCACGAACCATGATTATCGGTTCCGATACATAGACAAACAAAATCTATAACCGAGGAGGGCCACAATCCTTGATTGAAAACACACTTCTTTTAGAAACCAGTAGTCCCGTTGACAAGACGGAAGCCGAGAACCTGCCTGCCACGCTCGAACCTCTCAAGCTGTATCTTGCCGAGGTAAGGAAGTATCCCGTCCTCTCAAGAGAGGAAGAATTCCGGACAGCCTGCCTTGCCTATGACAAGGGCGACCAGGAAGCAGCCCACAGACTCGCCGTCTCCAATCTGAGACTCGTCGTCAAGATAGCTCTCGAATATTACAGTACTTACCTGAACGTTCTCGATCTGATTCAGGAGGGCAACGTAGGTCTTCTCCATGCCCTCAAGAAATTCAACCCTTACGTAGGGACCCGCTTCTCCAGCTACGCCTCCTTCTGGATCAGGGCCTATATTCTCAAGTACATAATGGATTCATGGAGCCTGGTGAAGGTGGGGACCACGCAGGGCCAGAGAAGGCTCTTTTACAGATTGAACAAGGAGAAGAGGCGGCTTGAAGCATCGGGCATCTACCCGACCCCGAAAGTCCTCGCAGCATCCTTTAGGGTGAAGGAAGAGGAAATCAACACCATGGAGCAAAGGCTCACCCTTACGGACGTGTCACTCGGCGCCCCCTTTCGTGACGGCACCGATGAGACGATCATGGACACCATAAGCTCCGATGAGGATGTGGAGGAGATAGTCGAGGAAAGAGCGAAGTCTGCCCTTCTGTCGCGCAAAGTGAGTGAGTTCAAGCAGACGCTCGGTTACAGGGATGGCTTCGTCTTCGATCACCGCATTATGACGGAAGAGCCCATGACACTCCGCGAATTAGGAGAGAAGTTCTCCATTTCACGGGAACGGGTAAGACAGGTAGAGACGGGCGTCGTCAAGAGGTTCAAGAAGCATTTCAAGAAGGACGTGACGAGGCTCAGCCTCATCCCATAGGTGTAACCGTCGGGCTCTCCTCGTTATGATCGCGGAACAGGCCGGCAACAGAGTCCGTTGGTCGGCAGTCCTGCGAACAGGACATTAAACCCCTTCGTTTTTCCTGCAGAAACTTCAGTCCGGGCTCCCCTTAAGGGCCGCTTGACCCCGGGGGAGCCTTTTTCTATCCAGCTATTTCTCTTTTCTGAACGGTTCCCTGATGATTACCTTTATGCCTCCTATTGTGCCGGTGACCGCCTTGCGGACTGCCGCGGCTGCTTCCGCCCCCACTGATTCGGCCGCTTCCACCGCACCTGTTGCTGCAGCCGAGGCGGCCTGCTCTGCCGACACTCCGATCTCTTTGGCAGCCTCAATGGCACCAAGTACCGCACTTTTAGCCACGCCGGCCACATCTCCCCCCACATCCGCTGCACCCCGTACCAGCCCTTTGGATGTCTCCTTGATGACTGCCGTAAGATGGCCGCTCGTCTCAGCAACACCCCCGATGGCGCCTTTGACTGCACTTTTTGCTGCCAGGGCCACATCGGCACCTACTTCGGAAACAGCCCTGATGACGCCCCGGGCCGCCTCGGACGCAGCATCTTCCGACGACACGGCAATATCCCTCGTTCCCTGAATGGCTCCCACAAGGGCGCCCTTGACGGCGGATGCCACATCACCGCCAATCTCCGAGGTGCCCTTGACTGCCCCGCGGACAGTCTCCCTGATAACGTCGGTGGTGACGGAACCAACCTCCTGTACTCCTTTCAGGACACCCACAATGGAATTGGTAGTGACCCGTGTAAGGTCCACGCCAATCTCACCCGCTGCCCGTATGGCGCCCGACATCGCCCCGAGGACAATCGATCCCGCAACAGCCCCCACATCCTTCACACCCTCAAGGGCTTTCACTACGGTGGAGCTGACCACATCGACTACACCAACTGCCACCTCCCTGGTACCCTTCAGTACGTCCGCCACACCGCCTTTGATCGTCTCACCGATGTTCTTCGGCATAACTGCACCTCCAATTCAACGTTTGTCTATGCCTCAAGGACTCCTCCGGAGCACTTGAGTGAAGCCATATATGATCATGCCCCCCATCATGGAGGCGACGAACCGGGCCTTGGCAAATGCGTCGGGCCTCCTCTTCTGCCCAGAAGATAAGCGTAAAGGGTGGCCCAGACCAGAGGCAGCACGCCCAGGAAGATAAAGATGAGGTCAGCCGGCATCCGAAGCCATTCCAAAAGACGCGGGATCCGCTCGTCCAGAAAGGCGGGACTCCTCGCATGCCAGTACCCATTGTCCAGAACATCGAGAAACTGGAGGACCCCGCCGGGAAAGAGGCTCAGGAGAACCATCAATGCAAGACCGATGTTGAGACCGAAGAAAGAGACTTTCACATACTTCTCGATTCGTGCCCAGTCTCCTTCCGTGGAGGTCTGCCTGAGGGAAAAGACGAGGAAAGAGATGCCCAGCATACCGAAAACACCCATGAATGCCGAATGGCCGTGATTGGGAGTAAGGTTTGTGCCTGCCTCAAAGTAGCTCACAATGGGCAGGTTGATAAGAAACCCGAATATACCTGCACCTACGAAGTTCCAGAAACCCACAGCCATAAGAAAATAGAAGGTCCACTTGTGGGGAATAATGAGCTCCTTCCCGCAGATATCGCATTTTCCGCGGCTCAGCTTAATGAAATCCCATGCATCGAGGGTCATGAGCGTGAGGGGCACCACTTCCATTGCAGAGAAGATGGCGGAGAGGGCCATGTTGATATTCGACTGGCCGGTCCAGTACCAGTGGTGGCCTGTCCCCACGATTCCGGCCCCAAGGAAGAGTATGGCGTCCAGGTAAACCACCCTGGCCGCGGTCTGGCGGGATATCATGTCAAGCCTGTAGAAAAGAACCGCCACCATGGTCGTGGCGGAAAGTTCAAAGAAACCTTCCACCCAGAGATGGATTATCCAGAACCTCCAGTTGTCAACCACGGTGAAGTTGCTCCGCCCCCCGAAAAATGTGGCAGGCAGGTAAAAGAGAGGAATGGTAAGGGTGGTAAGCAGAAAGAGCCATGCTATTTCCGCCCTTTCATGGTCCCTCAACACGCTTTTTACTGCGCGGAAGATGAGGAACATCCAGAGCAGGAGGCCCAGGATGAGAAGGAATTGCCAGATTCGGCCCAGGTCAAGGTATTCCCAGCCCTGGTGGCCGAACCAGAACCAGAGATTCCCGAGAAGCTGCCTTATACCCGCCAGTTCACCCACGAGGCTTCCCAGGACCACAAACACGAGGGCCCAGAAGAGTATGTGGATCAGGGTCCTCTGCCCCTTGGGCTCGACATCACCCAGTGAAGAGGCGAGGAAAAGTCCTCCCCCCACCCATGCCGTGGCTATCCAGAGGATAGCGAGCTGCAGGTGCCATGTGCGGAGGATGTTGCTGGGGAAGAAGGAAGCCAGGTCAAAACCGTAGAAGCTTCCCGGATCAGCCCGGAAATGGGCGGTAGCCCCGCCGACATTGACCTGGGCAAAAAAGAGAAGGGCGGCGATGACAAAATACTTTGTAAGCGCCTTCTGGCTCTCACTCGGTACACCGGGCAGCATCCGGGGATGGACGTGTTCTCCCTTTGCTTTCCAGCCCAGGTAGCCAAATTTGCCGAAGGCGAAGAGGACTGCGGCTGTTGCCGCAAGGAGTGCAATGAGGCTCAGAGCACTCCAGAGGAAGGCATCGGTGCTGGGCCGGTTTCCTGCCATGGGATCATAGGGGAAGTTGTTCGTATAGGAAAATAGTTTGCCCGGACGATTCGCCACGGATGCCCAGGCTGTCCAGGCAAAGAATGCCGTGAGCTGTTCAAGCTCCTTCGGATCCTTTATGGTTTTCGGCAGGAGCCCCCTGCTTCCTTTCGATTGGGCAAAATAGGCTTCCCATTTTCCCTTCTGATTATCATAGGACCATGCCTCCGGTAAGGTGAAGGTGAGTCTTCCGGTTGCCCTGTCATACCGGTTTTCCTTCAACACCTCCTGGACCATGGTGATGACCATGGCCCTGTCCTGTTCCTTAAGCTGCGCGAAATGGCCCTTAAACCGTTCCCGCGCAAATATCTCGCCTGCATCGACGGCAAGAGTGTGGAGGTACTGGGCGGAGAAATCGGGCCCCAGGTAGGCGCCGTGCCCCCAGATACTCCCGTTTTCCATGAGGCCGTGTTTGAGAAAGACCTCCTGCCCGGAAAGAATGTCGTCGCCGGTAAAGAGCGTTTTTCCTGACGCGTCTACCACTTTGTCCGGTATAGGGGGAGCATCGATGTAGGAGTTGACGGAAACCCAGATGAGAATGGTAAAGCAGACGACAATTGTGGAGATGACGGAACGCCTCCACCAGGGTGAAAGGGAGCCTTCAGAAGCGACTTGAATTATCGGACCTGCTTTGCCCATGGACCTCCGCCTTCTATCTTCCCGGGCCATTGGAGCCCGACCTGTTTCAGAGCACTAGGAACCGGAAATGGCCAGGAACTCTTTCAGAACCACAGCGTTGTTGTGCTCGGTATCCTTTGCCGAATAGAGGATCGTCACGGGTCCTCGTTGCGCGTGCACTCTCAGTTTTTCAACAGCTTCCGCCTTCCCTTCCAGTTCCAGGCTGTATCGCCTTTTGAATTCCCGCCATTTCTCGGGGTCATGGGCGAACCATTTCCTCAGTTCCGTGCTGGGAGCTAAGTCCTTCATCCACTCGTCGATGACTACGTCATCCTTCTTCAGGCCCCTCGGCCAAAGCCGGTCTATGAGGATCCGTTTTCCATCTCCCGGCGATGGAGTCGGCGATTCGTATATCCTCTTTATATTGATCATCCCCATAACCTCCACCTGCAGACAATTCCGATACCCCTTTTTCCTCCTTGTTAATTGTGTACCGGGGTATAGAAGGAATCTATGACGGATGCGATTCTTGTCAACGGTGTCCATGGGGCACCCTTGCTTTTAGTCTGTTCAGTCCACATAATCATTCCAGGTTGGCCATTGCGGCGGTGAAGCCGGAAGGACAGTGAGCCCATGCGGTTGCACGGCTGGCGGGCGTAGGGTAGAGCGAGTTCCATTGCCTTAAGGGGCAAAATTCTGGTAATATACTGATAATACATGAAAAACGAACCAGGCTGGAAAACAAAATCGAAGGAAGAGATCAAGAAAGTCTTCGAATTCAGTGAAGGATACAAGACGTTTCTCGATCAGGGGAAGACGGAACGGGAAGCATCCAAAGCCATCGAAGCCTTTCTGCTGAGCAACGGGTTTTCCACTGAAAAGTCAGCGGCAAAGATATACGGCGTGAACAAGAATAAGTCGGTCATGGCCTTTGTCAGGGGACGAAGAAGCCCCGCAGAGGGCATGAAGATCATCGCCGCTCACATCGATGCGCCCCGCCTTGACCTCAAGCAGAACCCCCTCTACGAAGACGTGGACCTGGCAATGCTTCGCACCCACTACTACGGCGGGATCAAGAAGTACCAGTGGACCTCGGTCCCGCTCGCGATCCAC
>CAYOYU010000108.1:2064-3412 GCA_964408265.1 uncultured Syntrophorhabdaceae bacterium | reverse complement strand
ATCAGTGGGTGGCTTCACCACTCTCCCTTCATGGGGTGGTGGTGAAAACCGACGGGACAGTGGTTGAGATCGCTATAGGCGACAACGAGTCTGACCCTGTATTCATGATAGATGACCTGCTGCCTCACCTCTCACGCAAGACCCAGGATGAAAAGAAGCTGGGCGACGCCATAGACGGCGAGAAACTGGTAGTCCTCTTCGGAAGCATACCCATGGTGGGTGCAGAGAAAGATGCAGTGAAGAAGAACGTCCTCAATATCCTGAATCAGAAATACGGCATTGTGGAGGACGACTTTGTGAGTGCAGAGCTGGAAGTGGTGCCGGCCTTCAAAGCGCGTGACGTAGGCCTGGACAGAAGCCTCGTAGGCGCCTACGGTCAGGACGACCGGGCATCGGCATACCCCCTGCTCAGAGCAATCGGCGAGACTGCCGACCCTGAGTGGCCCTGCCTTGCTATATTTGCCGATAAAGAGGAGATCGGGTCGGAAGGAAACACCGGCATTCAATCCGGTTTCCTACAGGTCTTTCTCTGGGACGTCCTTGAGGGCATGGGTATAAAGACTGACGGTGCTGCAGTGGCCAGGACCCTTTTCGGATCCAAGGCACTGTCGGCGGATGTGAACGCAGCGGTAAACCCTACCTTCCAGGAAGTACATGAAAAACAGAATGCCTGTTATCTGGGCCGAGGCATCGGCATCTCCAAGTATACCGGGCACGGTGGAAAATCGGGCGCCAGCGATGCAAACGCCGAGTATGTGGCAGAAATCAGAGGGCTCCTCGACAGGGAGAGAGTGCTCTGGCAGACAGGAGAATTGGGCAAGATCGACGAGGGAGGCGGCGGAACCGTAGCGAAACACCTTGCAGTTTATGGTATGGACATCCTGGATTGCGGCGCACCGCTTCTCACCATGCATTCGCCCTTCGAAATATCGAGCAAACTCGATATATTCGAAACCTACCGGGCATTTCAGGTTTTTTTCAAATAACTTTAAACGGATTATGTTGGAGGCGGACAATTTATGACAGATATTGAAACAATGGAGACACCGGAAGTTTTACCGCTCCTTCCTGTGAGGGACATGGTAATGTACCCTTCGGTGATACTCCCCCTCTTTGTGGGGCGGGATTCCTCGATAAATGCAGTGGAAAAATCCCTGTCCAGGGACAGGCTGATCATGGTGGCCTCTCAAAAGGACCTGACCGACGAGGATCCGCTTCCTGACAGGATATATTCGGTGGGGGTCGTTTCCCAGATTATGAGGATGCTCAGACTCCCGGACGGCAGAGTAAAAGTCCTTATCCAGGGGCTCAAGAAAGCCCGGACCCTTGAGGATATACAGGAGACACC
>CAYOYU010000108.1:0-2054 GCA_964408265.1 uncultured Syntrophorhabdaceae bacterium | reverse complement strand
AGGATCGAACCCATAGAGGAACCGGTCATCACCGAGATCACGTTGGAGATCGAAGCCCTCATGCGGTACGTGAAAGAGGAGATGGAGAAGGTCGTCTCCATGGGCAGGATGGTGCCTCCCGATATCCTTATGGTCCTCGATACCATTGATGAACCTGGCAGGCTCGCCGATGTCTCTGCCGCGAACCTCGGTCTCACCGTGGAGAAAGCTCAGGAAGTCCTCGAAATTGAAGACCCCGTGGCACGCCTCAGAAAATTGTCGGAAATCCTCGGCAAGGAGATCGAACTGCTCAACATGCAGGCCAAGATCCTCTCGCAGGCAAAGGAGGAGATGTCCAAGACCCAGAGGGAGTACTTCCTCCGTGAACAGATGAAAGCCATCAGGACGGAACTGGGTGAAGGGGACGAACGGACGGAAGAGATAGAAGATTTACGGAAGCGGATCAAGAAGGCAAAGATGCCGAAGGACGTCGAGAAAGAGGCAAAGAAACAGCTGGAACGACTCGACATGATGCATCCTGACGCTGTGGAATCCTCCATGATCAGGACCTACATAGAATGGCTTGTGGAACTGCCCTGGAGCAAGTCGACAAAGGACAACATCGACATAAAACAGGCCAAAGAGATCCTCGATGAAGACCATTACGACCTGGACAAAGTAAAAGAACGGATACTCGAATTCTTAAGCGTCATCAAGCTTAAATCGGGCGAATTGAAGGGCCCCATCCTCTGTTTCGTGGGCCCGCCAGGCGTTGGCAAGACTTCTCTGGGCAAATCGATTGCCCGTTCCATCGGCCGGACCTTCCAGCGCATCTCCCTGGGCGGAATGAAGGATGAGGCCGAGATCCGCGGCCACCGCCGCACTTACGTGGGATCAATGCCTGGCAGGATAATCCAGAGTATAAAGACAGCCGGCACCAACAACCCCGTCTTCATGATGGATGAGATCGATAAGATCGGCAACGACTTCAGGGGCGACCCGGCATCGGCACTCCTGGAAGTGCTCGATCCCGAGCAGAATTATGCATTCAGCGACCACTACCTGAACGTCCCCTTTGATCTCTCCAAGGTAATGTTCATAACTACCGCCAATCGGGTGGACACAATCCCCACAGCCCTGAGAGACAGGATGGAGACCATTTCCATACCCGGCTACACAGGGAAAGAAAAAGTGGCAATAGCAAAGAAATATCTCATCCCCAAGCAGCTCAAGGAAAACGGACTCAAGCCCTCTGATCTTGGTTTTGCAGATCACGGCATCGAGAAGATTGTTCAGGATTACACGAGGGAGTCGGGTTTGCGAAATCTGGAGAGGGAGATAGCCTCGATTTCGAGAAAAGTGGCCCGAAAGATAGCCGAGGGCGAAACCGGCAAGACCGTTGTAACAGCGAAGAACGTTCCTTCTTTTCTGGGGCCGGTCAAGTTTCTCCCCGAAACGGACACGGGAGAAGACGTGGCCGGAGTGGTCACGGGTCTGGCATGGACGGAATTCGGCGGCGATGTGATGCATATCGAGGCGTCCTGCCGGAAGGGCAAGAAGGATCTGACCCTCACGGGCAGCATGGGCGACGTGATGAAGGAATCCGTTATGGCCGCGCTGACATATATAAAATCAAAGGCTGAGTCATTAGGGATAGTCGAAGATATTTTTGACACTCTTGAGATGCACGTTCACGTGCCCCAGGGAGCGATCCCCAAGGATGGCCCCTCTGCCGGCATTACCATGGCGGTAGCCATGATCAGCGCCATTACAAAGATACCCATCGACAGGAAAATAGCCATGACCGGCGAAATAACGCTCACCGGCCGGGTATTGCCCATCGGAGGCTTGAAAGAAAAGACTCTCGCTGCCCTCCGGGCAGGCATAAAAAAGGTCATCATACCCGACGAGAACGTGGGAGAACTGGTGGAGATACCTTCCTACGTGAAGCGGAACATAAAGTTCCTGCCGGTAAAGAACATGGATGAGGTCATACAGATCATCTTCGGGGGCTGAAGGTCTATGGGCCTCCTTCTCCATTGCTCCACGGGTCGGGGAGACAGAGGGTGGAAATG
>CAYOYU010000107.1:13982-16065 GCA_964408265.1 uncultured Syntrophorhabdaceae bacterium | reverse complement strand
TCGGAAGTGTCACCGTCACGGATCTCCCCGACGAGAATGATGTTCTGGTCTTGCCGCAAAAAGGAACTGAGGACTGATGCAAAGTTCAGACCAATACTCTCTTTCACCTGAACCTGGTTGATACCCCGAATGTTGAACTCCACAGGGTCTTCGACGGTCATAATGTTCGTCTCCGGGTTGTTTATCCGACCAATGGCACTATAGAGCGTGTTGGTCTTGCCGGACCCTGTGGGACCCGTTACCAGCACCAACCCCCAGGGTCTGAAGATAGCCTCCTCGAAAGATTTGAGGCTTTCGGGCTCAAATCCGAGCCGTCCCATGTCGAGCATTAACCCCTCTTTATCCAAGAGCCGCATCACCACCTTCTCTCCGAAAAGCGTTGGGGTCGCAGATACACGAATGTCGAGGTCCTTGAGCTGGCCGGCATGCTTCAACTGTATCTTGATCCTTCCGTCCTGAGGCAACCGTTTTACGGCGATATCCATCTTTGACAAGACTTTGATGCGCGAGACCACTCCGTTCTTGTACTTGAGGGGCAGCCTCACCATCTCATACAGAAGCCCGTCGATCCTGAACCGGATTCTGACTATGTCTTCATAGGGTTCGACGTGAATATCGCTTGCCCCTCGCTTGACAGCCTCCATAAACATATGGCTTACGATTCTCACCACGGGAGGTTGTTTTGCGTCAGATTCCAGCTTGGCGATATCACTTGTTTCCTCCTCTTCGACTGGCTCGACGGAGGCGATTTCATCGGAAATATCGAAACCGGCCATCGTGTCCTGGATCTCTACGGATTGACCCGACCCATAGTACCTCTCAATGGCACTGGTGATGGCCGTTTCAGATGCGAGAAGCGGCTTGATGTTAAAACCGGTAAAGAGTTTGACCTCCTTGAGGTCAAAGATCCTGGTGGGGTCTGAGATGGCAATGGTAAGACACTCATCATTCTGCAACAAGGGCATGATGTTGAACCTGCGGACCGCGCTCAGAGGAACAAGTTCCACTAGCCGATCATCCACCTCCACCGACCCGATATCAACGAGCGGAATCCCGAACTGGCTCGAAAGCGCAGTGAGTATATCTTCACCCGTGACAGCACCCATCTTCACGAGAATCTCCCCTATCTTTCCGCTCTCCTGCTTTTGGGTGGCAAGGGCCTCCTGCAGCTGTGCCTCACTGATGTGGCCCGTTCTGACGAGGAGTTCTCCAAGTTTTAATGCCATTATTTGTCCTGTAAGCCGTCAATATGGTACGGGAAAAAGACCCCGGGTCAAACTGCCCTTGATGCAATCGGCATCATTCCAATCCGAGCCCCTTCTTTGTCCGCTTCTCCGTATACATGAGTTCATCAGCCCTTGCGAGCAGTTCATCAAGTGAAACAGAGGGGGAACCATCATAATAGACTGAGCCGATACTTACAGACAACGAATATCCTCTATTCCCTAGGTTTCTAGTGGCCAGGTTGTCACGGATGCGTCCCCCAATTATCTCGGCGCTGTCCGAACCGGCCTCCACGACTGTTACGGCGAACTCGTCACCCCCCACACGACCCACGATATCGCACTCCCGGAGGCTCAACTTCAACGCGGCAGCCAGATCCTTCAGCGCTTCGTCTCCCTTTTCATGTCCGAGAGTATCATTGATTCCTTTCATTTCATCTAGATCTATGAAGAGAAAGAGAATACCGCGCCTGGTCCGCTGAACCAGTTTTGTCTGCTCTTCGGCGAGAGTAAGGAAACCCCTTCTGTTGTACAAGCCCGTCAATTCATCCACCAACGCAAGGGTCCTCAGTTTTTCCTGGACCTTCTTCTGGTAAGTGATATCTCTTATGCCTTCGATAATTGCAATCCGCTGGCCGGCGACGTCGAGAAGGGGTGCCACCGTGACAACGCAGGGTATCTTCCTGCCATCGTTGCACTCAATCTCAAATTCCGAGGCCTCCTGTCCCCCATTTCCATCGGCTGCCCTAATGGAACAGTTCTCTGTAAGGTGACGGCTGCACCGGAAGAGTTCATAGCATTTCTGCCCGGGCCCCCTGACCTCCGGCACACCAAGCATAGAAAAAAGAGTCCTGTTCGCC
>CAYOYU010000107.1:0-13954 GCA_964408265.1 uncultured Syntrophorhabdaceae bacterium | reverse complement strand
TTCAACTCCCTGTCCACGACGAGCATACCATCAGCGGCTACATTGAATATCTGTTCCAACTCCGAATATGCACCTTTCACCGCCACTTCGGCCTGCTTTCGTTCCGTGATGTCCCGAAGAAGCAATACTGCCCCGCTGCGGTCATGGAGCAGGCCCTTTGTTCTCTCCACGGGGAACCGGTCTCCATCCTTTCGTCTTCCCGTGCCTTCACTTCTTGTGAAGGCCAGCCCCTGCCATGTTGCTTCACCGGTATCATCCCCGTCACCAGCCTCTTCCGTGTAAACAAAATCAATCCTCTTATGGAGTACGTCATCGGCACTATGGCCGAACATCTTCGTCACCGATGAATTGCACATGACGATCTCATTTTTGGAATCGACGATAAGCATGGTGTCCGGGCTGATACTCGACATGATGTCCTCGAGTTGTTTTCGCCTGCGCTCCGATCTTCTCCAAGCGCGGAAGGTAATCCAGAGAAGTCCCGAAAAGTAAAGGTAGCTGAACTTTGCCAAGAAGTGGGTAACTTCTTCGCCCACAAAGATACGAACATGGTTTGCTATCCCCCCTACGAATTCCACGGATATGCCGAGCAACGAAAGGACAATTGCCGCCACCGCCACAAGAACAAGATCACGGGATTCAGAATTTCCCATAGTTATACCCGTTTTTCCATATAAGACACCCCCTGCGCCTACTGATATAATGTAACCATCGAGGGCGGTCCTTTCCAAGGCGGCCTTAGGAAGATTCTGTAAGTCTCCTCAGGCCAGTTCGGCGATGATCCAAGGTCTTGAAAAAACCGGAGAGAGGACTTTATAATAGTTAGAAAAGAGGTGCGCCTATGTCTGTAATGCTTGAATTTGCAATGTTTCCCACCGACAAGGGGGAGAGCGTCAGCGACTACGTAAGCCGTATCATAAAAGCCATCGACAGTGCCGGGGTAGACTTTAGGCTCACCCCGATGGGGACGGTGGTGGAAGTGGAAACCATTGACGAGGCATTACGAATAGTGAAAGACGCATACGGACAACTCGAGCCGGATTGCAATCGGGTATATTCCTCCATAAAATTGGATATCCGCAAAGGCAAGACGGGGAGGCTCAGCCAGAAGGTCGAATCCATAGAGAAGAAGCTGGGCAAGAAAGTGACCTGAAACCTTTCCGACCAACTGTGTCGTCGGCACCCTGCGACTGAAAAGAAGTCGCGGCTATCTGAAGATCCTGCAGGGTTTCTTTCACAGACGGCTCGGTTCTCTAATCAACAATGAACACGCAGTATTGAATTCTTTGGCCAGGTCATACAGGCCTGACGGGGGATGATTTCTCTGTTGCGCCCCGGCCTTCGGGCGGCGTAGAATAGATGAGAGTGGCAGAACACCCGGCACGGAAAATCGAAAAGGAGATACCATGCTTCTACCGTCGAAAGTCATTGCCATAGGCCTCAATTACCTCGACCACGCGAAAGAACTCAACATGCCCGTCCCCGAATACCCCATTATCTTTCTCAAACCGGCCACGTCGGTAATCGGCAATGGTGGCACCATCATCTACCCTCCGCAGAGCGTTGAACTTCACTATGAAGGTGAATTGGGCGTAGTCATCAAGGAGAGGATCAGGAACGTTTACATAGAAGATGCCATCAAATACGTCGCCGGATACACCTGCGGCAATGATGTGACGGCAAGAGATCTTCAGAGAAAAGACGGCCAATGGACACGGGCCAAGTCCTTCGACACCTTCTGTCCCCTAGGCCCCAAGGTGGTCTCTGACGTGGACCCGAGCAACCTCCGGATACAGACCAGGGTCAACGGGGTGATTAAACAGGATTCGAACACCAGCAATATGATCTTCGGCGTCCCCTACCTCGTCGCCTTCGTCTCCTCCGTCATGACTCTCATGCCCGGCGATGTAATCATTACCGGAACTCCTCCCGGCGTGGGGCCTATTCTGGCCGGGGACACCGTAGAAGTTGAGATAGAGGGCATCGGTGTGCTCAAGAATAGGGTGAGCAGATGAAAGTTCTAAGGAGAAGAGAATGGACAACATAACTTTTGATGATTTCTCAAAGATCGACCTCCGCGTTGCCGAGATCAAATCATGCGAGGACATACCGGGAGCTGACAAGCTTTACAAGATGACCATCGACATCGGAGAAGAAAGAACCATCGTGGCGGGAATCAAAGCATATTACGCAAAAGAAGACCTCATTGGCAAGAAGATCGCTGTCGTGGCCAACCTGGAACCGCGGAAACTCCGTGGAATTCTGTCACACGGGATGCTCCTTGCCGCTTCGAACGAGGACAAGAGTTCCGTCGTTCTCCTCATCCTGGACAAAGATATCCCCAACGGAAGCAGGATATCATAAAAGGGCCGGGAAAAAGCCGCGAGGATACATTTAGCGGCTCCTTGCGATGATACAGCCCGTCCTGCTCTTCATCACCGGCATTACACTCTTCCTCTTCGCCATGCTTAAACTGAGTACCGGCATGCAGCAGGCGCTCAGTTCGGGGTTTCGCAGATGCATCGGTTTCGCTGTAACAAAAAGGTTCTACGGCCTCCTCTCGGGAGTGCTCGCAACTATCCTCTTCCAGAGCAGCTCCGCTACCACACTCCTTACCGTAGGCATGGTGAGCGCCGGTCTGGTGAGCTTCTATGACTCCCTGAGCATCATCCTCGGGGCCGATATAGGCACCACCGTCACGGTGCAATTCATGGTCTGGAAGGTAACGGCCATCTCGCCGGTCCTCATCTTTATCGGCGGGACCCTCTTTTTCTTCACGGCAGACCGGTGGAAAACTGTCGGAGAGGCCCTACTCTATTTCGGCCTCATATTCTTCGGCCTGAGCCTCGTGGGTGAAGCGGTGATTCCGCTAAAGAACAGCGAAACATTCATATACCTTTTCCGGGAGGCGAGGCACCCCCTTGTGGGGATAGGAGTGGGGCTCATTTTCACTGCTATGGTCCACGCCTCGGCCATTCCCATAGGAATACTCGTGGTGCTCGGACAGCACGGGCTGATTGGCCTGGAAAATGCCCTTCCAATTGTTCTGGGTGCAAATATCGGTACCACGGCCACGGCACTCCTTGGCAGCACGGTGACGAACATAAACGGGACGAGGGCTGCATTCTCTCACTTCCTTTTCAAGGCCGCAGGTGCACTGATCTGCCTTCTTCTCCTCCCGCTTTTCCTGTGGCTGTTGAAACTGCTCTCTTCCGACATACCGCAGCAGATAGCTTTCAGCCACTTCATCTTCAATCTCTTCATAGCAGTTCTTTTTATATTTCTTCTTCGTCCCTTCGCTTACCTGGTGGAAAGAATCCTCCCCGGCTCCTCACGGACCCTGTCGATCTGGCCGCAGTATCTCGAAAAGGATTGTCTCCTCCGCCCCGAGGATGCTTTGGCCTGTGTGAGAAAGGAACTGAAGAGGGAGATAGCCCTGAGCCAGGAAATGTTTACCGGAAGTTTGAGCCTCGTCACGCGGTTCAGCGCGGCAAAGAAACGGGACATCATGTATGTT
Source organism: uncultured Syntrophorhabdaceae bacterium (assembly GCA_964408265.1). Taxonomy (GTDB): domain Bacteria; phylum Desulfobacterota; class Syntrophorhabdia; order Syntrophorhabdales; family Syntrophorhabdaceae; genus CAYOYU01. The sequence goes on along the minus strand of CAYOYU010000107.1, from coordinate 10,437 downwards.
GAGCTCATCGTGGACAATCTCCAGGCCGAGATAGTGGGGTATCTCTGGAATATTTCCTGCATCCAGCTTTCGCCCGAGCTTTCCAAGAGACTCTTTGCCTTTTCGACCATCGTTTACGACATTGAGAGGATCGGCGACCGGTCCACAAATCTCGTGGAGCTCGCCGAGTCAAAAGAGGGACGAAAGGCGCTCTTCTCTCCCGCAGCCCACGAAGAGCTGTCAACCATAGGCGGTCTCGTGGCCGAAACCATAGAAGATGCCGCCTCCCTCCTGGACAAGAAGGACCATACTCTGATCGACTCGATTGGGGCGAAACATGATGAGATCCTCGGTCTTGTGAAAGACGCGACGGAAAGACATCTGGAGAGGTTCTACAGCAAGGCCTGCCGGGCAGAGGCAGGGCCCATCTTCGTCGACATGCTGGTAAATCTCAAGTGGATATCGGACCACTGTCAAACAATCGCAGAGAACATCGCTGCACTTACCGAGGTCTGAGGAGAAGAAGAAGGATTCTCACAGAACCGGGCTCAGGAGGGAGCATACTATGAAAAAAGAGGGACAGATACCGGGCAACAGATCGGAAGGCACCGTTGTTGTGCCCGACAGGCTTAAGCTTTTTGACAGGTCGCAATACTTCGCCGTCTTGGCCACACAGGGCGGAGGGCAGCCCTACGCATCCCTGGTCTCCTATGCGCTCACACCCGACATGGGTACGTGCATTTTCGCGACACCGAGGAAAACCCGTAAGTATCGCAATATCCTTAAAGAAGGCCGGGTCGCCCTTCTCATTGACGACAGGCCCTCGGATGTGAAGGATATCCTGGAGGCGGAGGCTGTTACGATCATCGGTGAGGCGCGCCCCCTGCGAAGGGGCAAAACATGGGACCGGCTCGCCCAGGTCTATCTCCGAAAACACCCCGACCTCGAAGAGTTTCTCAGACTGCCGTCCACAGCGCTCGTGGCGCTCACCATTCTGCAGTGCATCCACGTGAGCCGTTTTCAGACTGTCTCCCTATGGGACCGCGGAAGCGGTCAGCCCTGAAGCCCGCTGTGTAGAGGCTCTGCTGGCGCCTTTGCCTTGACTTTTGCGGCGCAATAGGTCAATATCTTTACCGATGAAAAAGGAAGCACTGAGACTCAGGAAGATACGGAATATAGGCATTGCGGCCCATATAGACGCCGGTAAAACGACTGTCACCGAGCGCGTCCTTTTCTACACAGGCAAGACTCACAGGATCGGCGAAGTTCATGAAGGCACGGCTACCATGGACTACCTCCCCCAGGAGCAGGAGCGGGGTATCACGATCACCTCCGCCGTAACAACCTGTTTCTGGGAAAACCATGAGATCCAGATTATCGATACCCCCGGTCATGTGGACTTTACCATCGAAGTAGAGCGGTCCCTCAGGGTCCTCGACGGTGTGGTCGCCGTCTTCTGCGGAGTCGGAGGCGTGGAGCCGCAGTCGGAGACAGTATGGCACCAGGCCGACAAATACCGGGTTCCACGGATAGCCTTTGTAAACAAACTGGACAGGATAGGTTCGGACTTCCTGAACGTGGTGGAACAACTCAGCGAGAAGCTCGGGGCAAACCCCGTTCCCATACAGATGCCCATGGGAAGGGAAGACGGCTTTTTCGGGGTCATCGACCTGATAACCATGAAAGGTATAGTATGGCACGAGGAGGATCTCGGAGCGACATATCAATCCGTCTCTATTCCGGAAGAGTACAAGGTGACGGCGCAGGGTATGCGGGAGAGGCTCCTGGAGAAACTCTCCATGACCGACGACCACTTCATGGAACTTTACCTAGGCGGAGAAGAGATAGAGGAAGGCCTTATCCGTGAGGCCCTGAGGACTGCCACCATATCCCTGAAGTGTGTACCCGTCCTCTGCGGCACCGCCCTCAAGAACAAGGGCATACAACCCCTTCTCGATGCGGTGGTAAGTTATCTGCCTTCTCCTCTCGATGTACCTCCCGTCGTAGGGCGCCATCCCCAAACCGGCGAGCCGGAAATCAGGGAGCCGAAAGATGACGAAGACCTTGCGGCCCTCGCCTTCAAGGTGGTCATGGAGGAGGGAAGGAAGCTGGTCTATATCAGGATCTATTCCGGTATATTGAAGGTTGGCGAAGACGTTCTCAACGTCAATCTCGGGAAGAAGGAGAAGGTCTCCAGGATTTACAAAATTCACGCCAACCATAAAGAAAGGATGGAGGAAGCGCGCACAGGGGCAATCGTCGGCATCGTGGGTCTGAAAGATACCTCTACGGGCCATACCCTGGCAAAGGCAAAACCGATCATCCTGGAGTCCATCGAAGTCTACCAGCCAGTCATCTCCATTGCGGTGGAGCCGAGGAAGAATGCCGATCAGGATAAACTGCTCCTTACGCTGAGAAGGATCTCCGAGGAGGACCCCACCTTCGTACTGAAGACGGAGGAGGATTCTTACCAGACAATAGTTTCGGGTATGGGAGAACTTCACCTCGATGTCATTATGCGCCGCATCAAAGACGATTTTGGTATCGACCTCCTTGTGGGCAAACCTCAAGTGGTTTACAAGGAAACGGTTGAACGGGATGTCTCTCTCGATTATGCCTTTGAGAAGACAATCAATAATACCCTCTGTAAGGGCTGGGTTTCCATGACCGTCGGACCAAACATCCGTGGCCAGGGCTCGGTGATCACGTCGGCTATTGCCGAGACACACCCCGCCTACCCTTTGCTCCAGACAATGGAGGAAGGGGTCCAGGAGTCTTCGAATATGGGCGTGTTGAAGGGTTTCCCCGTGACCGATGTGAAGGTCCACATCCAGGATGCGTCATTTAACAACCCTGATTTTGCAAGGCTCACCCTGAAGATGGCTGCCTACGAAGGGTTCAGAAAAGCCTGTACTGAAGCCGGACCTATTCTTTTGGTCCCCATCATGTCTGTGGCTGTTACCGTGCCCAACGAGTTTCTCGGAGATATCGTGGGCGATCTGAACAGCAGGAAGTGTCATATAACGAACATTACCGCCAAAGACAAGATCACCATCGTGGAGGCAAACGCCCCCCTCACCAGAATGTTCGGGTATTCCACGGATGTGAGATCTCTTTCCCAGGGAAGGGCGTCATTCACCATGTATTTCTCTCACTATGATAAAATAGAGAACGGATAAACAGAATGGACAGAATAAAGGAAGTCCTGACCTTCCTCAGGGAAAAGGACGGTTACATATCGGGAGACTACATCTCTACGGAAATCGGCATATCCAGAACGGCAGTCTGGAAGTATATGAACCAACTCGCCAAGATGGGTTACAAGGTATCCAAGCTGAAAGGAAAGGGCTATCGGCTGGCGGAAACGCCCGATAGGCTCTATCCCTGGGAAGTGGAGAGATTCCTGGACACTAAAGTCATCGGCAGGAAGGTTGTCTACAAGGAGCGCCTTGACTCCACCAATTCGGCGGCCTTCAAATTGGCCCTCGGAGGAGAACCGGAAGGCACCTGCGTGGTAACGGAAACCCAGGAAAAGGGCAAGGGCAGGCTCGGCAGGGTCTGGGTCTCACCCTTCGGCAAGAACGTCTATGTGTCAGCTATCCTCAGACCCCGGATCCATCCTTCCGTTGTCTACCCCATCACCTTTATTTCGTCCCTCGCGGTGAGTGATACCATTGAAACTATGACCGGCCTCCAGGCCACACTGAAATGGCCCAATGATGTACTTCTCAATGGCAAGAAGATCTGCGGAACCCTCCTGGAGCTCTCCACCGAGGCGGACGTGGTCAGGTTCGTCATCGTTGGTGTAGGCTTCAATGTAAACATGGTGGAAGAGGACCTGGATGCCCAGATCAAACGCAAGGCCACATCACTCTTCCTGGAGACGAAAAAAGTGTATGAAAGGGCTGCTGCCTGTGGTATCCTACTCTCCAATTTGGAACACTATTATGAACTTTTCAGGGAAAAAGGAGCCGAAGCAATCTCTGCCATGTGGGAGGAAAGAGCCGCAATCAAGGGCAAACACCTCGAAATCTCACAGATGGGAGAAACGCACCGCGGAATATGTATGGGGATTGCGAAGGACGGCGGCATACTGCTGAACACTGAAGAGGGAGTCAAAAAAATAATCGCGGGAGATGTGAATTTCTAATGCTACTGGTAATCGACATAGGCAACACAAATATCGTTTTTGGGGTTTACGAGGACAGCACCCTCGTAAACCACTGGAGACTCAGCACATCGCTCCAGAAGACCGTCGATGAATACGCGATCCTCCTCAACAGCCTCCTTTACATCGAAAAGATAAAACTCAGCCAGATAGACAGCGTCATAATATCCTGTGTAGTACCTCCACTTCTTATCCCCTTTGACATCGTCTGCAGGAAGTATGTGGGAATCCGGCCCATCGTCGTGGAACCGGGAATTAAGACAGGCATGCCCATCCTCTACGAAAACCCCCAGGAAGTGGGCGCAGACAGGATCGTCAATGCCGTGGCAGGCTACGATAAGTTCAAGAAGTCTCTCATTATCGTCGACTTCGGTACCGCCACAACCTTTGACTATATCACTCCGAAAGGAGAGTACTCTGGGGGAGCCATAGCTCCGGGCATTATGATATCCCTCGAGGCTCTTTTCGAGAGGGCATCAAAACTGCCCCGCGTCGAACTGATCAAGCCCAAGACCATCGTCGCAAAGCAGACGGTCCATGCCATGCAGGCGGGCATCATTTACGGATACGTGAGTCTTGTGGACGGCATCGTGAAGAAGATGAAGGAGGAGGTCAGGAACGATCCTTACGTGATCGCCACCGGCGGCCTGTCGGGCCTCATTTACCGGGAATCGACCACGATTGACGAGGTGGATGAATTCCTTACCCTCCGTGGCCTCAAACTACTCTACGAGAAGAACAAGGACTTCCACAAATTCAAATAGAAAAGGGTGCCTACCCTTCCCCTGCGTGGTAGAATTATCCGGTCCCTTGCAGCCTGAGAAGATATGAGATTCCATAAAATCCGACGGTTCTTCCTGTTCACCACCATGATCCTTCTCGCCGTGACCGCGGTTTTCAGCTGCGGGCAGAGAGAGAACCCTACCGCAGAAGGAGGTATCCCCCTGCTCATCGACGTGGCAGCGGAAGGCTGCATCCCCTGCGACATGATGGCCCCTGCGCTCAAGGAACTGAGGAAAGAATATAACGGGAAGATACAAATCCGACTCATCGATATGCTCAGGGACCCTGCAGACGCATTGAAATACGGGGTTCGACTGGTCCCGACGCAGATATTCTTTGACGCCCGGGGCAAGGAACTCTTTCGGCATACGGGGTACATGTCGAAAGAGGATCTGATAGCCACCTTTACACGCCTGGGGATGGCGACTGCCGCACCCCTCAAGGCCCCGAAGTGACAGGGCAGGAAATTCCTGCCGAAAGGCTTCGCCATGAAACGGAGACCGCGTGAACCGCAGGTTCCGGTGGAGAGACACGATACACTTCGCCACCAGATCATATTCCTCCTCGAGGAGTACCTCCTTTCGGCCCGGGAAATTTCCCACATTCTCAGGATTCCCGAAAAAGATGTTTCCCAACATCTGGACCACATCAAGAAGAGCTTCCACAAGACAGGGAGAGAGCTTGTCGTGATGCCGGCGGAATGTGAGCAGTGCGGTTTTGTCTTCAAAAAGAGAACGAGACTTGCCAAACCGGGCAAGTGCCCTATGTGCCACAGCACACTTATAAAGCCACCCCTCTTTTCAATCCCCCCGATAGAGGGGGTGTCCGGTTCGACAGAACCATCGCCACCGGACAGGTAACTGGGCGTCTTCATTGATTTCTTCGCCCGCATCTGGTATATTGTAAGATTGCCATGAGGGATACAATATTGAAACTGTGGCGCGGTGAAGTGACCTTTGCACGGTCATTCCTTCTAGGTCCACTCCGGATACTCTCATCGATTTACCGGATCTGCCTGAGGCTGCGTGAACGCGTATACGAGACAGGCGTGCTCCGTACTGAGGAGGTGTCAATACCCGTCATAAGCGTTGGCAACATCACCGTCGGTGGGACAGGCAACACCCCTGTTGTGGAGAGACTCTCCCGGGAGCTGAAAGCTCTCGGCTTCAACCCCGGCATCGTCACCAGGGGGTACAAGAGAAAGAAGAAGGGAGTATTCTCCGTGGATACAAGGAAGGACGATGCCGAACAAGTGGGCGACGAAGCCTTCATGATGGCCAGGAAAACAGGCATCCCGGTGATCGTGGGGAACAACCGGGCCGAAGCTATCGACAAAGGGATCAAGACCTTTCATATTGATCTTGCCGTCCTCGATGACGGCTTCCAGGTTCGCAACCTCCATAAAGACATGGAAATCCTCCTTCTCAACGGGACGAGAAACAGCGCCGGCAATCACGAGCTTTTCCCCTCCGGACCATGCAGGGAACCCCTCAACAGGATACAGGAAGCGGACATAATTCTCATCAATAAGGGTGAACTTGACGCCACCATGAACTCTCTCGTCCAGGGTAAACCGTCCTTCAGGGTGACTTACAGCCCCACCCATCTTTACAACGTGGGGCAGAACATGATGACCCACTACAATTTTCTGCGAGGCAAGCGCATCGTGGCCTTTTCCGGGCTCGGAGACAACCAGTCCTTCTTCAGCCTCTTAAGGGAGCTCGGAGGGCGTCTCGTGCAGACAATCAATTACCCGGACCATTACTGGTACAAGGAGAGTGACCTGGCACGGATAAGCTCGTATAAAGATGTTGATATCCTTGTTACCACCGAAAAAGATGCGGTAAAGCTCGTGCATCTGGAAAGGATCCCGGACAACCTCTTCTACCTTGCCATAGAAGCTCGTATAGAGGGGGAACGGAACCTGTTGGAATTGATACAGAGAAAGGTAAGCTCCATTCGTTTTCATGCCTGCAATCAGGCTTAGAAGAGAAAACGACAGACTGCTTAAGACAAGGCAGTCAGAGAGAAGAGGCAATCATGTCAGAAAGAATCTTTGTCTTCGACACAACCTTGAGGGATGGCGAACAGTCTCCAGGGGCAACCATGAACAGTCAGGAAAAGCTGATCGTGGCCCGACAGCTCGAGAAACTCGGTGTTGATGCCATCGAAGCCGGTTTCCCCATTTCGTCCAAAGACGACTCCTACGCCGTTTCACTGATCGCGGAAACCATAAAAGACTGCGAAGTCGTGGGGCTTTCCAGAGCAAACAGGCAGGATATCGACGCCACCTGGGAGGCTGTCCGCAGAGCAAAGTACCCGAGAATCCACACGTTCATTGCCACCTCTGACATCCACCTCAAGCACAAGCTGAAGAAAAGCCGTGAGGAGGTTCTTGCAGAGGCTGAAGATGCGGTTGCCTATGCCAGGAAATACGTGGACAACGTGGAGTTCTCAGCAGAAGATGCCACCAGGAGCGACACGGAATTCCTCATCCAGGTGGTACAGAGGGTCGTCAAAGCCGGAGCCAGGGTGGTCAACATTCCTGATACTGTGGGGTACATTACGCCCCCGGAATTCAGCCGCCTCATACGGACAATCATGGAAAGGGTCGAGGGAATGGAGAACGTGATCCTCAGCGTCCACTGTCACAACGATCTCGGCCTTGCCGTGGCAAACTCCCTCGCAGCGGTCCAGGAGGGTGCCCGGCAGGTGGAATGCACCATCAACGGTCTCGGTGAACGTGCGGGCAACGCCTCTCTGGAGGAGATCGCCATGGCCCTCAAGACGAGAAAAGAGGCCTTCAACTGCTACTCCCGGATAGTGACGGAACATATCTATCCCACGAGCAGGCTGGTATCGAAAATCACGGGCATCAACGTGCAGCCCAACAAGGCAATCGTCGGCGCTAATGCCTTTGCCCATGAAGCAGGTATCCATCAGGACGGCGTGCTCAAGGCCAAACTCACCTATGAGATCATGACTCCCGAGTCCGTTGGAATACCCAAGAGCCTTCTCGTCCTGGGCAAACACTCCGGCAGGCACGCCCTCAAGGAACGGATACGGGGACTGGGGTATGAACTTGACGAGAGGGAGCTGAATCTCGCCTTCAAGCGGTTCAAGGCCCTCTCCGACATGAAGAAGAACGTCTATGACGAAGACCTTGAGATGATAATCATGGATGAGATATATAAGATACCGGAAAAGTTCAAACTCCTTTACGTCAACGTGAACTGCGGCAACACCACAATCCCTACTGCCACGGTGAAGTTGGAGATCGACGGTTTGGCAGCTCAGGACGTCGGTGCTGGGGACGGTCCCGTGGATGCCGCATTCAAGGTGATAAAACGGTTGGCCAAGACAACGAGCACCCTGGTTAAATATTCCGTCAACTCCATCACCAAGGGCATGGATGCGCAGGGCGAGGTTCTGGTGGAACTTGGCGAAAAGGGCTCAAGGGTCATAGGAAAAGGAGCCGACACAGACATAATCGTGGCCAGCGCCAAGGCCTATGTGAACGCACTGAATAAACTGGATTATGTGAAGAAAAAACGGGCGGAGGAGAAATAGATGGGAATGACAATCACTGAAAAGATAATCGCTGCACATGCAGAAAAGGAGTATGTGGAACCGGGCGAGATCGTGGATGTTCGGATAGATCTGGCCCTGGCGAATGACATCACCGCTCCCCTTTCTCTTGAAGAATTTGCCAAGGTAGGGGCCACCAGGGTATTCGATCCGGAGAAGATCGTCTTCGTGCTCGACCACTTCACCCCTAACAAAGATATCCAATCTGCGGAAAACTGCAAGATCATCCGGGAGTTTTCGAAAGCATACGGGGTCTCGCACGTCTATGACGGAGGAGCCTGCGGCATCGAACATGCCCTTCTACCCGAGGAAGGACTTGTGGTAAGCGGTGATGTGGTTATCGGGGCCGACAGCCACACCTGCACGTACGGTGCCCTGGGCGCATTCTCCACGGGCGTGGGAAGCACCGACCTGACCTATGGAATGGTAACAGGCAGGATATGGCTCAAAGTGCCGGACAGTATCAAGTTCCGTTGTTCGGGGACCTGGCAGAAATGGGTCACCGGAAAAGATCTGATCCTCCACATCATCGGAACTATCGGCGTCGACGGCGCCTTATACTCAGCTATGGAATTTGAAGGAGAAGCTATATCGTCCCTCTCCATGGATTCCCGGTTCGCCATCGCCAACATGGCCATCGAGGCAGGTGCGAAAAACGGCATCTTCAAGGTCGATGAGACCACGCTCGCCTATGTCAGGGAGCACGGAAAACGGCCTTACAGAGTTTACGAAAGCGACAGCGACGCCTCATACAAGGAAGTTTTCGAGATAGATGCGGGAACTATTGGGCTGAAGGTGGCCTGCCCGTCGCTTCCTTCGAACGTAAAGAATGTGGAGGCCCTCAAGGGAGTCCACGTGGACCAGGTCGTCATCGGTTCCTGTACCAACGGCAGGTTGGAGGATCTGGGCCTCGCGGCAGGGATACTGAAGGGCAGGAAGGTTGCAGACGGTACGAGATGTATCATCATCCCGGCGACGCCGAAGATCTACCTTGAGGCCATGAGAAGAGGGTACCTTGAGACCTTCGTCGAGGCGCGGTGCATTGTCTCCCCTCCTACCTGCGGTCCATGTCTCGGAGGCCACATGGGTATTCTTGCCAAAGGGGAACGGGCGATTGCCACCACAAACAGGAACTTCATCGGCAGAATGGGCCACCCCGAAAGCGAGGTCTACCTGTCGGGAGCACCCGTGGCCGCTGCAAGCGCGATCAAAGGCGAGATTGCACATCCCGATGAGGTGGCCTAAAAGCAGCTGTCGGCTTCAAGTTAGCAGGATTCAGCAAGGGTACGGCCGGCAGAGGAGAAGGGTCAGCATAGACTGAGTTGCTAGATGATGGATGAAAGCATTACGCTAACGGCTGACAGCTGAATGCTGACAGCTAATCAAAAGGAGTTGAAATGAAACTGAAAGGAAGAGTTTGGAAGTTCGGGGATAACATCGATACGGATATCATTATCCCTGCTCGGTACCTTGCATATACGGACCCCAAGGTCCTCGGGGAGCACTGCATGGAGCCGCTGGCCCCCACCTTCCACACGGATGTGAAACCCGGCGACATCATAGTGGGCGGCTACAACTTCGGCTGCGGCTCATCCCGCGAACACGCGCCGATTGCTATTTCGGCCCTCGGCATTCCCCTCGTTATTGCCAAGAGCTTTGCCCGCATATTCTATAGAAATGCTTTCAACAAAGGGCTTGCCCTCCTTGAGGCCGATATTTTCGACAGCGTGGAACAGGGCGAGGAGATCGAAATAGATCTCTCAACGGGTGTTATAACCTGTAGGAAGACCGAAGTGAAGGCCAAACCGATACCGGCATTTATGGTCGAACTTGTGAGTGCAGGCGGCCTGATAAAATACCTGAAAAAGAAACTGGAGGCAAAACGATGAAGCAATACAATGTGGCAGTTGTGGGAGCAA
>CAYOYU010000106.1:0-16072 GCA_964408265.1 uncultured Syntrophorhabdaceae bacterium | reverse complement strand
GCCAGGATGGGTTTGATGGATTTCGAGGCTGCTAGGAAGTCAGGAACCGGAGGCGTACTGGATGTACGTCGAGGACGCCTGACGACGCGGCAACGAAGAAAGGCGCAAACCCTAATTCTGGCGACTCCGACGAACCAGAATCAGGGGCAAGAAGATTGGCGGAAGAAATCAAATCCAGAAACAGGAGGCAGCAATGAGTCCCAGGAAGTTTGTTCCCAGACCGCAATTTGAGGATTACAAAGAGAAGTACAAGGATTTTATCTCCATGGAGCGAAAGGAGGGCGTCATCCTCCTCACCATGCATCACGAGGGGGGGCCGGTCCTTTGGAACGAAGCCATGCACAATGCATTGCCCCAGGCTTTCCATGATGTAGGGAACGATCTGGAGAACCAGGTAATGATAATGACGTCCACTGATCCGTACTGGATAGGAATAAGCGACCCGGAAGCCCGGTTTCGATTCGATCACGATATCTACTATATTGACGCCACGAAGATCGTTGAGAACCTCATCTTCGACGTTGATATTCCCACCATTGCCGCAGTGAACGGGCCCGGTTTCCATACGGAACTGGCGCTGCTCTGCGATATTACCATCTGCACTGAGAATGCCATATTCCAGGATGGCCATTTCATGGTGGGGTACGTGGCAGGCGACGGCCAGTTCCTTACATTCCAGGAACTCTTAGGGCTAAAACGCTCAGCCTATGCACTCTACACAGGTCAGCAGATCAATGCCCAGATGGCCAAGGAGTGGGGGCTGGTGAACGAAATAGTGAGCAAAGAGGACCTCGTGGGGCGGGCCAGGGAGATTGCCGCACTAATCATGAAACAGCCCCGGGCAACGCGCTGCATGACGCACCACATAATCACCCGCCCCTGGAAACGGCGCCTTATCAATGATTTCCAGTTTCATATCGCCCAGGAGGGTTTTGGAGCGCACTGCAATTCTCCTGATCATGATCTTAACCGGATCAAAGAGACCTGGGAGAAATGAGGGTACTGCCAACATGAATTGCACGAAGCGAAAGAAGAAAGAGGTATGAGGTCGGAACCATGCAAACAAAAAAGCTAATCTTCAGCGCACTTCTTTTCGGGATGTATCAGGTCCTCAAGCGGACTGGACGAAAATACCCTGCATTCAAGGACCGCCTCCGGGAGCACGACTGCGTAGTGCAGCTGCGGACAAAGGACGGTTCGGTAGGAAGGTATCTCGCTTTTAAGAACGGTGATATTACCTCGAAGAGCGGACTCCACCCGGAGCCGTCACTGATGATGATGTGGGAAACGGAAGATGTGGCAGTGGAGCTGTTCAAGGCGCCAAGGGATTTCCAGGCGCGTATCGATGCACTCAAGAACTTCCGGGTGGCGGTGCTGGGACCGGAGTTTCTCACCTGTTGGTTTTCCGAAATCTTAAGCCTCATGCAGACGGCCGATGTTCTTCTGGGTGGAGCCTATGGCACCGACATGGGCAACGGGGTGAAGAGATATACGAACCTCACCAACGGCGGCCCCGTCTACGTATATGTAAAAGCCGGGAAGATAGTGAGGATCACCCCAATCGAGTTCGATGAGTCTGATGCCGAGTCGTGGACCATCGAAGCCAGGGGAAAGAAGTTTACGCCGCCGAGGAAAGCAACGGTGAGCCAGTATACGCTGGCCATGAAGTCCGTGGTCTATTCCCCGGACCGTCTGCTCTACCCCATGAAGAGGGTAGATTTCGACCCTGATGGGGAGCGGAATTGCGAAAATCGGGGCATCTCGGGATACGAACGGATCTCATGGGATGAAGCCCTCGACATAGTAGCCAAAGAGATCAAGCGGGTGAAGAAAGAGTACGGGCCTGGAGCGATTTTTTACAGCCACGGTTCCCACCATATGTTCGGCTTCATCGGCTACTGGATCAGCGCATTGCGGAGGCTGATGAATTCCATCGGCACAAGCATGTGCATCAATAATCCCGACAGCTGGGAAGGGTGGCACTGGGGTGCCATGCATCACTGGGGTAATGCCATGCGTCTGGGCTGCCCCGAGCCTTACAGCACCGTTGAAGACTGTATGAAGGAGTCGGAGATGGTGGTCTTCTGGTCGAGCGACCCCGAATCCACAGGCGGCGTCTACCACGCAATGGAAGGCACCATCCGGCGGTTCTGGCTCAAAGAGCTTGGAATCAAGGTGGTCCACATCGACCCCTATCTCAACCATACTGCGGCCCTCCTGGGGGGCAAGTGGCTGGCGCCGAGACCGGCAACGGGCAACGCCATGGCCTTAGGCATAGCCTACGTTTGGATCACGGAAGGACTCTACGACAAGAAGTACGTGGAGGAGAGAACCACAGGCTTCGAGAAATGGAGGGATTATATCCTGGGCAAGGAAGACGGGATCGCCAAGACCCCGGAATGGCAGGAAATTGAGACAGGCGTGGCTGCAAAAGACTTAAGGGCCCTGGCCAGAGAATGGGGTTCGAAGAAGACCTATCTTGGTGTGGGCGGCCCGGGAAACATGGTGGGCGGCGCATGCCGCGATGCAACAGGCACTGAGTGGGCCAGGTCCATGGTCTGTCTCATGGCCATGCAGGGCATGGGCAAACCGGGAATCAACATGGGCAATCTCCAGTTCGGTACGCCGCTAGATACAAAGTTCTTCTTCCCTGGATATGCCGAAGGAGGTATGTCGGGAGACCTCCAGTGGACCGCGCTTTCCGTAAACATGTACCAGAGGATGCCGCAACTGCCTACCCTCAACACGGTGATACAGCTCGTGCCGCGCCTGCGCATACCGGAGGCCCTCATGGGTGAACCCTGCGAGGCCCACATGACGAGTTCGTTCTCCACACACCATCAGTTCATGAAGTTTGGCTATCCTGCGCCGGGCCATTCCCCGATCAAGATGTACTACAAGTACGGCGGATCCTACATAGGCACCATGAACGACACCAACAGGTTCGTAAAGTCCTATCGCAACAAGAACCTGGAATTCGTCGTGAACCAGTCTATCTGGAATGAGGGAGAGGCGAAATTTGCAGATGTCATCCTCCCTGCATGCACCAACTTCGAGCGCTGGGACATCGGCGAGTGGGCGAACTGCGGCGGCTATATCCAGCACAGCTTCCTGGGGCTCAACCACAGGATGATGACGATCCAGCACAAATGCATCGAGCCTCTGGGCGAGTCCAAGGCCGACTATGATATCTGCTACGAAATAGCCAAGCGGCTGGACCTCGGCGTCTACTACTCGGAAGGCATGAGCCAGTTTGACTGGTGCAGAAGGCTTTTTGACGGAACAGATTTGCCGAAGGTGATCGACTGGAAGAAGTTTCTGAAGAAAGGGTATTATGTCGTGCCTGCTCCGCCGGAAAGTCGCCGGGATATGGTAGCAATGCGCTGGTACGCGGAAGGGCAGAAGAAGAACGTGCCCGAGGCTCCGCCCTTCCCCTGCGACTACGTGGGCAACTGGCTCGAGGGCATGGCCACACAGTCGGGGAAGATCGAGTTCGACTGTTCAAGCCTGAAGCGGCTTGATCCCGACGATCCCGAAAGACCCACCATCACGAAATATATCCCTTCCTGGGAGGGTCCCCACAGCACGGATCTCTATGCGAAGTATCCCCTCCAGCTGATAACGCCCCATCCGAGATATTCCTACCACACTCACAGCGACGGCAAGGACAGTTTCGTCAATGACGTCAAGGACCACCGTACCCTCATCAACGGTTACTATTACTGGATCGTGAGGCTCAGTCCGGAGGACGCCGCAGCACGGGGAATTAAGGAAAAGGACCTGGTGAAGGTATTCAACGACCGAGGTGCCGTGATCTGTGCAGCACAGATAACGAAACGGATTCGCACGGGCGTGGCTCACTCCTATGCCTCAAGCGCAAAATACGAGCCCATAGGCGAGCCCGGCTGCTCACCGGATCGGGCGGGCTCCATGAACCTTCTCACCTCGAGCCGGAATATCATCAAGCGCTCCCACTCGCACGCTGCGAACTCCTGCCTTGTGGAAATAGAACGATGGGAGGAGGAGAGGAACTGACATGAAGAAATGGCACATGATAATAGATGTGGAACGGTGTGAGGACTGCAATAGCTGTTTCATCGCATGCAAGGATGAGCACTGTGATAATTCTTTCCCTGGATATGCAGTGCCGCAGCCAAGGCATGGCCACAGGTGGATCAACCTATTCCGCAAGGAGAGAGGAAGCGGTTCACTGACGGATGTCTTCTATTTGCCCCTTCCCTGCATGCACTGTGATGATCCCGCCTGTGGGGCCAAGGCCAAAAATAGCGCCATCACAAAGAGGGGCGACGGGATCGTGCTCATTGATCCCCAGAAATCGAAGGGCCAGAAAGAACTGGTAAGCGCCTGCCCCTACGGGGCCATTTTCTGGAACGAAGAGTTGGATGTACCCCAGAAGTGCACCTTCTGCGCACATCTCATAGATGACAAATGGAAGGCCCCGAGATGCGTTCAGGCCTGTCCGACCGGCGCGCTAAGTTCCATATGCGTTGAAGATGGAGAACTGCAGAAAATTATAGAGAAGGAAGGCTTGCAGGCTTACAAGGCCAACGCAGAGACCAGGCCTACGGTCCTTTACAAGAACCTTGACCGCTTCACCAGGGCTTTCATTGCCGGCAGTGTGGCGAAGAAGGTGAATGGCGTTGCCGACTGCGTGGAAGGTGCAAGGGTGACACTGCGAAAGGATTCGGAGAAGCTGGGAGAGCTGGTTACAGACAACTACGGGGATTTCAAGTTTCAGGGCCTGGCGGAGAAAAGCGGGACCTATGTTATCACCGTAGAGTCGGAGGGGTTTGCGGAGAAGAAGATTCAGGTGGATCTCGTAGAGAGCGTCTATCTTGGAGACATATACCTGTAGCCAGGAATGGAAGGAATAAGGAGCGTTCAAGGAGCGATAAGGAAATCATTTTCGGTAAAGAAGCGGTTTCCTGAATAACATATAAAGGAAAGGAGAATGACATGAAGAAATTTGTTGAAAATCTTTCCAGCATAGAGGAAAGGTATGCTGCGTTACAAGCTCAGATCGGCAAAGGAACTTACAACAGGGCGACGATGGAAGCCTTAGTGCCTCGGGGGTTCTATGAATCCAATCTCGTCGCCTCAGAGAGCAATATAAGACGCTGGGCCACCGGGAACGGTGACCTCAACCCCCGATTCCTTGACGCTCAATACGCCAGGCAGACGAAATACGGGTGTCTGGTGGCACCGCCCCTGTTCCTTCAAAGTGTATGTTTTGCCGGTGTGGGCTTCATGTTCGATGACGAAGTCGCGGCCGCACGCCCCTTCCACAGCGGGAGTGCATGGGAATTCTTCCAGCCTGTGCTGGAGGATGACAGGCTGGATTACGACGGTATAAAGCTGACTGATGTCAAAATGCAGGAAAGCAAGTTCAGCGGCAAGATGCTGGTGACGTCGAGTCTATGCCAGTACAGGAACCATCGGGGAGAGATTGTCGGTCTGTGCGAGTTCTTCTGTCACCAGTCGAGCAGCGATAAGGACGCAGTAGGCACGGGAAAATACGATGAAGTTGCCAAACCCTATATGTATTCAGACGAAGAGATACGCAAGATGGAGGAGGACAAGGAGAGTGAGGATATGCGTGGGAGCCGGCCGCGTTACTGGGAGGATGTCTCTGAAGGAGACTCAATCGGTCACCTCGTGATCGGTCCTCATCATGTTATGCACAGCGTCGGTCACTTTACGGGAGTCTGGGGCGCCTTTCCTCTGGGAGTAGGGGACCGGTCATTCAGGGCGTGGGCGAAGAACCTGGGCAGAGGCATACTGGTTCTTGATCCCCGCATTAATGCCTTAGTCAACGGAGACCTTGCTCATCTTGATTATGACCTTGGCAGGCTTTTCGGTACCCCCGGCGGCTATGACAACGGAGGCGGCAGGGAATGCCTGGCTTCCATTCTTATGACGAATTGGATAGGAGACGACGGATTCCTCTGGAAATAGTCAATCCAGTTCCGCCGGTTCGTCGTTCACGGCGATACAAACTGGTTCCGTGGCACCGTAACAAAGAAGTATGTTGACGATGGCAAATACTGTGTAGATATAGAACACTGGGGGGACAACCAGAGAGGCGAAAGAACGACAGTTGGAAAGGCGACGGTCATCCTGCCTTCCAAACTACAGGGTGCTGTCAAATACCCGACGCCTCGTTCTCTGGAGGATGCTTTTCCGACAAAGAAATAGTCCTTGGTAACGGCGGTCTTTGAACCGGGATTAAGGGCTGGCGTAATAATTGAATAGGTTCCCGGGGGTGTTGGTCGAGCAACTCCAAATCGACAACATCCCCGAACGGCCCTCCGCGCACACCTTATGAAGGATTCGGAAGATGCCGGGAGAGCTGGTTATGGACAATTACGGGGATTTCAAGTTCGAGGGTCTTGTGGAGAATTGCGGGCACTATGTTCTTACAATAGCAGTGGGGGGCTTTAAGGAGAAGAAGATTCAGGTAGACCTCGTGGGGAGTGTCTATTTGGGAGAGATACATTTGTAGCTCAAGATCGAAGGAATACAAAGCAATACTGATGGCGGCGGCAGATAGGCAGCCTCAAGAAGGAAGAATGAGGTCAAGGAGGTAGCGGTATGCCCAAGACAGCAAAGGTGATAGAGATGAAGAGGAAGAATAGCGCGACCTATGCCTGGATCGTATTGACCGTAGTATTTCTGGCCAGCGTGGCGGCGCCGTTGAACCAGTTCAAAGTCCCACCAGCAGCCCCGGCCCTGATCACACAGTTCGGCCTCAATATGACCACCGTCGGACTGTTGATGTCCGTCTTTGCCGTGGCAGGCTTCATTCTTGCCCTGCCGGCAGGGCTGCTCCTGGCGAGGCTCGGGAACATGAGGACCGGAGTTCTCTCTGTCGCCTTCATTATCGCCGGGTCTCTCTGGGGCACGTACGCGACGAATCCTTCCATGCTGCTCCTCAGCCGGATCGTGGAAGGGATAGGCATGGCTCTCATCGGCGTCATGGCCCCCGTGGCTATCTCCATCTGGTTCCCGCCAAGGGTGCGGGGGCTGGCCCTGGGCATCTGGTCCACCTGGTTCAGTGTGGGTATCATCCTGATGATGAACATATCTCCGCTCATACTGGCCTTCGCGACCTGGCGGGGTATCTGGTGGTTCGGCACCATTTTCGGCGCTGCCGCGTTGCTGCTCTTCATCTGTCTTTACCGGGACCCTCCCGGGAACATGAGTGGAGCTGCTATGGGTCCTCCGGGAGAAGAAGTCCGCTCCGAGGGACCCGGCAGGTGCATGGGCCTCACTTTCGCCATCAAAGATGTCTGGCTGGTTTCGGGGGCGCTGTTGGCCCTGAATATAGCCGTTCTCGGCATGGGGACCTTCCTGCCCATCTTCCTCGTTTCCCAGCACAAACTCGATATGCAGAGCGCAGGCTTCTATACGAGCATTCCCAACATTGTCATGCTTGTCTCCTGTCCGTTGGGCGGATGGCTCTCGGACAGGCTGGGATCGAGAAAGCTGATCGTTGCGGTCTGTCTGGTCATACTCGCCATCTGGTGGGCATTTGCCTTCAACTCACCCCTCGGATACGTTCCGGCCCTGTTGATTGTCTTCGGCTTTGCGGGCGGTCCGGTAATTACGGCGGTCCTTTCCATTCTGCCCGATGCAGTCAAGAGACCCGATCTGATGCCTTTCGGAATGGCCATTCTTATGCTATTTAACAACATAGGTCAGTTCGTCGGTCCCGTGCTTTTCGGCACTGTCCTGGACAAGGCAGGATGGACGATAGCGGCCTACGCGATGATCCCCGTCTGTTTGATCGGGGCTCTCTGCATACTGTTAATTGAGGTGAAACGATGACTCTTCCCTACAAAGGTCATTTTGATTTGGTGAAGAAGGTGCGTTCCGGCCGGGACTCCCCTGTATCTGTCACGGACGAGGGAGAATCCCCTGCCAGGGAGTTGGTCAACGATATTCCATCTGATGGCGTTGCTGCACCCATCGGCCCCTACACCTTTGAGGAGTTCAAAGAGATTGTCCGGGAATTCCACGGGTACCCTGCTCCGGGAGTGCTCATAGGAGGGTATATGGTGGAGGCCGCGAAGGCGCGTCTGCCCGCTGGCCTGCTTTTCGAAGTAGTGGTGGAAACGAAGAAGTGCCTGCCTGACGCGGTGCAGCTCCTCACTCCCTGTACAACGGGGAACAACTGGATGCGCGTCGTCGATCTGGGCAGGTATGCACTGTCAATGCACGACAAGCATACCGGGATAGGTGTGAGGGCGGCAATAGACCCCGAAAAACTGAAGAACCGGCCCGCCATAAACAACTGGTTCTTCAGGCTTCAGTCCAAGTCGGAACAGGATTCAGCGCGGCTCCTGGAAGAGATCGGCGAGGCGGGTGCCTCTATTCTCTCTTTGACGGAGGTGAGAATCCGGGAAAAGTATGTGGGCAAGCCTCCCACAGAGAGTACAACTGTCTGCCCTGTCTGCAATGAAGCCTATCCGCATGGTCAGGGCCCCATCTGCAGGGGGTGCCAGGGAGAGGCACCATATGTTGCTGCAGGTGACAGGACTGCCGACGAGGCCCCGAGGCTTACGTCCGTCCCCGTGACTGAAGCCGTGGGTCAAAAGGCTTTGCACGATATGACGGAGATCATTCCCGGAAAGAGCAAGGAACCTGCTTTCAAGGCAGGCGGTGAGATCAGAAGCGGAGATATCTGCCGGCTCCAGCGGATGGGCAGAAACCACGTCTACCTGGAAGAGCACCCGGGCGTGGAATGGGTGCATGAGAATGATGCCGTTAAGGCTTTCGCCGAGAGAATTGCCGGCCCGGGCATCTCCTACCGGCTCCCCCCGAAGGAGGGGAAGATAGAGTTCCTGGCTGACTATGGCGGCCTCCTCGATGTGGATGTGGACAGGCTCCTTCAGTTCAATCTCTGCCCTGATGTGATGCTTGCCACCCGCCACAACAACAGCCTTGTGGAAGCCGGACACGGGGTTGGTGGCTGCAGGGCCATACCCCTATTTCTCTCTCGAACCCACTTTGCCAGGGCCGTGGCATTGCTCGGCAACCAACACCTGCTCAAAGTCCTTCCTTTACAGAAAAGCAGAACAGGGGTCCTCATCACGGGAACAGAGGTATTCAAAGGGTTAGTCCAGGACAGATTCCTTCCCATTGTCACGGCAAAGGTCGAGGCGTTGGGATGCACAGTTGTCGATTCTGTTATCGCGCCCGATGAGTCCCGGGCCATCAGTGAAGCCGTTGCAAGGCTGACAGCACAGGATATCGATCTCCTTGTCACCACGGGAGGAATGTCCGTAGACCCCGAGGATATCACCCGTCGGACGCTCCTCGACCTGGGTGCACAGAACGTGCTTTACGGTGTACCCGTCCTTCCCGGTACCATGACTCTTCTGGGGCGCCTGGGCAATGTCCGGATCATCGGCGTGCCCGCCTGTGCCCTTTTTCATAGAACAACTGCACTGGATCTTCTCCTGCCGAGGCTTCTGGCAGGCAAAGAGGTGACACGAAAAGACCTGGCCCTTTTGTCTGAGGGCGGGTACTGCCTGGGCTGTGAAAGCTGTGTCTATCCTGAGTGTCCCTATGGAAAATAATCTTTCTCCGGGACAACGCGACAGGCGGGTAGAAAGGCCCTTTCCGGCCCCGGTACGAAGGCATGAGCCCTAAAGAGGAGCAACACGTTATGGGAAAAGTATCCCTTCATCCCCCATAGAGATTCGGAAACGCTTCTTCAACGTCCGGCAGTTCAAGTGATTCTATAGACCTGATTTCGAGGCGCTCACAGGCTTAGCCAGCCAGAGGTCAAGCCCAGCGTGCGCTCTTGGGGCGGGGTTTGCGCCATGGCTGAAGGTGAGGGAGAAACATCGACGAAGCGGCCAGGGACAAGGGGGAAACAGGGCGAAGGAGGTGAAGGGCCAACAGATCTGTATGCAGTAGAGCCATACCATAAAAAAGGAGGGTTCCAATGGGAAATGCAGCAGAGAAGCGATTCTATTGTTACACCGATGCGGGTGGTACCTTTACCGACACCCTGCTCATAGACGAGCAGGGCAACATGATGAGCGGTAAAGCGCCTACCACGCCTGTGTCTCTCGACGAAGGACATATAAACTCCATCGAGGCCGCAGCCAGCGGTCTCGGAATAAGCCTCCAGGAGTTGCTCTCAAAGGCGGAGGTGGTCGCATTCGGCACCACAGCCATCATCAACACCATTGTGCAGCGATCGGGCGGCAAAGTGGGAGCCCTTATCACCAAGGGCTTTGAGCGACTCCCTTCAATAGGGAGAGGCTTTCAGAATTATAGTGAATACAGCTGGAGCGATATCCTCCATTCCACTACGCACCGTCACCTCAAAGATCTGGTCTCATATGAAAATATCATGGGTATTACCGAAAGAATGGATAATCTCGGGAATGCCTTCATCCCGCTTTATACCGACGAGGTCCGGGATGCCGTGAACAAGCTCATTGACATGAAGGTTGACTCAATCATCATCCTCTTCCTCTTCTCTTTCATGAATCCCAGCCATGAGCTTCAGGCAAAGCAGGTAGCCGAAGAGATCATAAAGTCGAGGGGAAGTGACATTCCGGTTTTTACGAGCTACGAGGTGGCCCCGGCAATGAAAGAGGTTGCCCGGTTCAACACGCTCGCCGTTGAAGCATACGCAGGAGGGATAGCCAGGAGGTCGCTGATTAAATCAGAAGAGCGACTGGTGAAACTGGGCTGCAAGATGAAACTTCAGGCTACCCTGTCTCACGGCGGGTTGATGCCTGCCACCTATGCACACATGGTCGATACGGCTATGTCAGGTCCGGCAGGGGGCATTCTGGCCGGGAAATACCTGGGTGACGTCTACGGTTACAAGAATATCATCACCAGTGACGTCGGGGGAACGAGCTTCGACGTTGGTCTCATTACCGGAGGGAGGATCAATATAAAGACCGAACCCGTAGTCGCCCGCTTTGTGCTCAGCGCGCCCTGTGCGGAAGTCACATCCATCGGCGCAGGCGGCGGGACAATCGCCTACCTGGACCCCTTCACCAACAGACTGAAGGTTGGCCCACAGAGTGCGGGATCCGCGCCGGGTCCTGCCAGCTACGGACATGGCGGTGAGAACCCCACTGTCACCGATGCGGACGTGGTGCTGGGGTACATTGATCCCGACTATTTCCTGGGCGGCAGGATGAAGCTGGATAAAGGGATTGCAGAAAAGGCCATCAAAGAAAAGATCGCCGATCCTTTGGGGATCAGCGTCATCGATGCGGCACTGGGCATTAAAGAGCTTATTGACGCAGAGATGGAGAACTATTGCAGAAGCCTGATCAGCAGCAGGGGGTACGCGGTAGAGGATTACGTGCTTCTTGGATTTGGCGGCGCCGGTCCCACCCATGTGGCCGGATATACGAAGAACACCAAATATAAGGACATCGTCGTCACGCCTTTTGCTTCCGTATTCTGTGCCTTCGGGGGAGCAACGGCAGATTACAGCCGCCATTACCTGCGCGGAACGAATATTTTCATTCCCTACATGGCTGACGAAGCCACAAAGTTGAAAGCAGGCGAGACACTCAGTTCTCTCTGGGCAGAGATGGAAACAATCGCCATGGAGGAGATGGAAAAAGCAGGCTTCAATCTCAAGGAAGTGGAGTTTGAGCACCTGGCCTTTACGAGGTACGGCGGCCAGCTCGATGAGATCTCTTTCAGGTCGCCCCAGCCGAGGCTTAACGATGCCAAGGCAGTGGATGCCTTTGTGGATGCCTTTGAGACCGAATACTCCAACGTCTTCACTGCTACCGGCAAATACCCCCAGGCAGGATACCTGACGCTTCATGCAGGTCTTGTTTCAAAGGTGGCAAAGCCGAAGCCGGTTATTGCAAAGAAAGTCGCATCCACATCTCCGAGTGGTGGGCTCAAAGGGAAACGGACCGCCATTTTCGATGACAAGAAGCCAGTTGAAACCAGCGTATATGAGTTGTCGCTTCTATCGCCGGGGCAGCGCGTGGAGGGACCTGCAATCATCGAGCATATCGATACCACTTTCGTCGTGCCGCCGGAGTACCACGTCGACGTGGACGAGTATGGAATGCTTTTCTTAAGGAGGGCCTAAGCCATGGAAAAACTGAAAGATCGTTCATTGCAGAGGGAAAAAGACTTGGCTCAAGGCAAGCATCCTCCGCTCATACTAAAGGGCGAGGACCCTATTAAATGGGAGGTCCTCTATACACGGCTCCTTGGTATCGTACAGGAAGGAAGGGAGACGGCGCGTCTCATCAGCGCATCACCTACGGTAAGGGAATTCGGTGAGTGCGTCTTCTGCGTGTTCACACCCGAGGGCGAGGTAGTTGCCTTCTCAAGGGGCATCCTGCTCCACTTCGCCAGCTTTACCGCCACCATTAAATGGATGCTGAACATGGACTACGAGGATGACCCGGGGATTAAAGACGGAGACCTTTTCTGCAACAATGACCCCCAGATCGGCGGCGCCCATTCCGCCGACGTCGCAACACTTATGCCCATCTTTCATAACGACCGGCTCGTGGCCTGGGTCGGAGGGCTTACCCACGTCATGGAAGTTGGCGGAACCGAGCCCGGTGGGACCCCGCCTTCAGCACTGAGCCGGTACGACGATGGCCTCATGGTGACGGCCCAAAAGGTGGGGGAGAATGACAAATACTACAGGGACTACCACATCATGGTGAGCAGAAACACCCGCGACGGTAAGTGGTGGATAATCGACGACCTCGCCAAACTGGGGGGCATGATAAAGATGAAGAAGGCCCTCCTCGATGTCATCGAGGAGTACGGGATCGACTACTATGAAAAAGCCACCTACGAGATGATCGAGGAAGGACGGAGATTTGCGGTGAGCAAGATCAAGACGGTCCTTTTCCCCGGCACCTACCGTACCGCAGGCTTTTATGATGTCCTCAACTCCGAGCAGCCGGTGCGTTTTCAGAAGGACCACTACATGCACTTCCCCCTGGAGATGAAGGTCACGAAGAACGGGGAATTGAGTCTCGACTACGACGGATTGAGTTCCCCCGGTTACCACGCCAATAATGCGTCTCTCATCTGCGCAACGGGACTGCACATCTATCAGCTTCTCCAGGAGGTCCTCTACGACGGCATGTTCAACGCGGGCCTTGTCCAGGCCCTCAAGATGAACATCCCCGAGAACACCGTCCTCAACCCTGGCATCCAGTACGCCTGTTCCTGCTGGGTTTCCGCCATGGTGGCCGCAGGCAGCTGTTTTCAACGCGCTCTGTCAAGGGCCTATTATGCCAAGGGCTTCCGGGAGGAGGGCTTAAGCGGCAAGGCGATTACCGGCTCCGTCTTTGCCGGCGGCGTCAATGAGAATGACAGGCTCTTCTCCATCGTCAACTTCGAGATGAACTGTTCCGGCGCAGCAGCATCAAGCAACAAGGACGGTCTCGATTCTGCCAACTCAGTCTGGAACCCCGAGGTCAACCTGTCTGATTGCGAGCCCTTTGAGCCGCTTTGGCCTCTAAAATGGCTCGGACGAGGCGTACAGACGGACGGCGGCGGATTCGGAAAACACCGCGGCGGAGCCTCCATCTCTTCACTCTACGTTATCGAACCGCCCGTCAAATTCATCGAGTCAGGCTGCTACATGTCAGGGGACCGGGTATTTGCATCGGCAGGGACCATGGGAGGCTATCCGGCTCCGGCGCGCTACCGCTATACGCTGGTGGACACCGATTTTGCCGAGGCTGCACAGTCGAACCGGCCCCTTCCACACGAAGAAGGGGACCCTGCCAACCCCGACTTTGCCCGCCTTCTGAAGGGAACACTGAAGCGGGGGTCGGGACAAAGTGCGAGCGTCCAGTTCAAGAGATACGACCTGATCTACCACGCATCGGGCGGTGGCGGCGGCTGGGGGGACCCCATAGAACGTTCCCCGGAAACAGTGGTGCGCGAGGTAAACGAGGGTCTCACTACACCAACGACGGCTGAAAAGGTGTACGGCGTTGCAGCCGCGAAGGCCTCCAACAACGGCCACTTGACTTTGGACAAAGACAGGACCATGGTGCTGCGGGCCGAAATTCGCAAGAGACGCCTTACACAGGCTCTTCCCGGCAATAAATACATAGAAGGGGAGAGGAAGAACCTGCTGGAAGGCAAGCTCGCACCCATCGTCAAGGAGATGTATAACGACAGCTTCAACAAGTCAGCCCGATTCCTGGCAGAATTCAGGCAGTTCTGGAATCTCCCGGATACCTTTGTCGGGTTCTAAACAACACAAGGAGGAAGAGATATGTCGACAAGAAAAACAGAATGGTCCAAGGATGTCCTCCGTGATCTGAGAGATGGGAACCTTGACCTCCCGGTCCTTCTGGAGATGCAGAAGACCATAAAAGAAGAAGACCGATTTGAAGCGATGTTGAAGATTGAGCAGGAGAAGGTCAACTTCCCCGAGCAGATACTGGTGCCCCTGGGAGAGCATCTCTACGTTGTCCAGAAGGGTTCCGAGAAGATTGTGAAATGCGGGTGCGGTCACGAGTTCGGCGGCTACCGGAAGACCTGGAAGTCGAATGCCTCCGTATTTGTCAGGGATACCGAGGAGAGCATGGGGGAGGTCTTCCGCGGTCCTAGGAAATGTGATCCCTCCTGGATGGTGCTCAGAGAGTTCTACTGTCCGGGCTGCGCAGCCTTGCTTGAAGTGGAGGCCGTACCGCCGGGTTATCCCTTTGTCTTCGACTTCCTTCCCGAGCTTGACTGAGCCTGTGACCAGGAAAGGGGTGAGCTATGGAAAAGGTGATTATCACATGTGCCATAACCGGGGGTGCTTCGCCTGCAGGTAATCCCTACCTGCCGAAGACCCCTGCAGAACAGGTGGTATCGGCAGTGGAGGCCTTCAACGCAGGGGCCTCGGTGATCCACATCCACGGCAGGAACCCCAAGACGGGCATGCCGGAGCACGATGCCCGATTCCTTGCCGATGCCATCGGTCCCATCAGGGAGAAATGCCCGGGGATCATCATCAACGTTACTACCGGAGGCTCCGGGAAACGCTGCGATGGAGACTACCTGTACCAGGAGAATCCGAAGGAGAGCGTAAAAGGCAGGGTATCGGTTATACCGGAACTCTGCAAATTCAAGGAAACAAAACCTGATCTGGCATCCTTCAATTCAGGATCGCCGGTGATCGATATCTACAGCGGTGCCCAGAAAGATTGGCTCCTCAAGTTCGTCATGGTCCATACCTTCAACGACATGGCCTACATCGCGGGTGTGATGCGGGAGTGCGGGGTGAAGCCGGAATTTGAGTGCTACGACGTGGGAATGATCAACAACGCCATTGCACTGAAGGATCTGGGCTATCTGGAAGGGTCGCTCTACTTTCAGTGTGTCATGGGGGTTATGGGGTGTATCCCCGCAACCCCTGACAACCTTATGCACATGGTGCGTCAGATACCGAAGGAGTACCCGTGGTCCGTCTGTGCCGTGGGTCTCGCCGAATTCCCCATGATAACCATGTCGCTCCTTCTGGGCGGCAACGTGAGGGTGGGGTTCGAGGACAATATCTATCTGAACCCCGGTGTACAGGCTAAGACAAACGCCCAATTCGTGGAGAAGGCCGTACGGCTGGCGCATGAACTGGGAAGGGAAATAGCGTCGCCGGCCGAGGCAAGGCAGATGCTCGGATTGGCTTGAAACATGAATAGAAGCACCCGGTCCCAGCCGTGAGGGACCCACAAATGCGGAGTGACTCGGGGTCTGCGTGAACCGGGACCGGGTGCTTCTGCAGTTGAGTAGAGTTACAGGATTGGCGTGCGGCGCCCGCCTGCTTGAACCCCCCCCTTGAGCTGGGCGGGCGCCAAAGGCCAAGTTAGTACGGGAACTATGGGGCTAATCGGTCCTATGTGAACGCATGAAGATACCAAGGAGGATTTAAGGCATGAAACATCCGCTCTGGACACCGTCTGCAGCAAGAAGGGAAGAGGCGAACATCACGCGGTTCATAAAGTACGTGAATGGCAGGTTCAAAAAGTCCTTCTCCACATATTTCGATCTCTACGAATGGTCCGTCACCGCCATTCCC
>CAYOYU010000105.1:0-16146 GCA_964408265.1 uncultured Syntrophorhabdaceae bacterium | reverse complement strand
ATTGACAATATGACAACGCCAATATTGCTTTAATTTCCTCAAATAAATGCGATATAAATAGCAGGAATACCAATATTCATTCTTCAATGGGCAGGGTTAACGACGTGCGCCCTGCCCGGATAGCAGGGCATAATCATGCTCCGGAGTGTGTAATGAATTTTTTCTCTTCCTGGTCTATTCGGAGGAAGCTACTGTTTCTGACACTTGTTACGGTTGTGCCTGCGCTGGGCATAATCCTGTATTCAGGTTTAGAGCGTCGGGAGAATGAAATCCTCTTGACGAAGCGGGATACCCTGCATCTGGTACAGAGTCTCGCAGCGCAACAGGAGCAGCTTGCAGCCAGCACAAGGCAGATGCTCAAGATGCTGGCGCAACTACAGGAAGTACAGA
Organism: uncultured Syntrophorhabdaceae bacterium; assembly: GCA_964408265.1. GTDB lineage: Bacteria > Desulfobacterota > Syntrophorhabdia > Syntrophorhabdales > Syntrophorhabdaceae > CAYOYU01. The sequence goes on along the minus strand of CAYOYU010000105.1, from coordinate 15,756 downwards.
GAATTGACGCCAGGGCCTGTAGCAGGATATTCAGGGATATACAAGAGCAGAACCCGGTCTATGCCATCATAAATGCAGTGATGCCGGACGGCAACATGTTTGCCGCGTCTCAGCCTTTCACTCCCGGCAGTGTCAACCTTGCTGACCGGAAACATATCCGCGATGCTATCAGGATGCGGGATTTCTCTGCCGGGGAATACATTGTGGGAAGGGTGGTCAAGGTTCCCACAATAGTTTATTCCTACCCCGTACTGGACAAGAAAGGAAAACTCATTGCCGTTGTTACTGCCGGCATAAAACTGGATAAATACAAAGAGTTTATGGCCCGGCTAAACCTGCCGGAAGGTTCCGTCGTAAGTATTGCGGACCACAAGAACATCACATTATACCGTCTTCCTGAACGAGAGGATATTCCTCCCGGGACCCCCCTACCGAGACAAAACGTACAGAGAATACCCGTTGAAAGCGAAGAAGGTTTTTACGAAGGAACCGGGAGAGACAATGTGTCCCGTATCTACGCGTACAAGAGGCTATGGTTACACCCCAATGAACCCCCCTATCTGGTCATATACGTCGGCCTTGATAGGAATGTGGCCCTTCGTCGGGCGAACACCTCGCTGGTCTTCAGTCTCATTCTTCTCGGCATTGCAAGCCTTTTTGCAATGATGCTCGCATGGATTGCGGGCAATACCCTCATTGTGGTCCCCCTTAACAAGCTCGTCAATTTGGCACGGCGGTTAGGCGAAGGAGATATGTCAGTACGGATGGGTTTGCGTCAAAGTAGAACAGAACTGGGTCGACTGGCAGAATCTTTTGATACTATGGCATCTATGCTGGAGGCGAGGGGCCTTGGGCGCAGAAAGGCGGAAGTGGCTCTGAAGGAGAGCGAGAAACGGTACCGTCAACTTGTGGACAATATCAATAAAGGCATCTTTGTTGCGCAAGACGGTATGCTCAAGTTCATCAATCCCATGTTTATAACGATCATGGGTCGTTCAGAACATGATTTGACCAGATTGCCCTTCACAGAATTTATCCATCCCCATGATCGTAATATGGTATTGGAACGTCATATCAGCCGGATCAAGGGAGAGAATCCCCCATCCAGGTATGAATTGAGGGTTGTGACCAGCGATGGAAACATACGATGGGTAGAATTGGATTCGGTCATGATCGAGTGGGAAGACAGGCCAGCCGCAATGGGTTTTCTCGATAACATCACGGAGCGCAAGGATGCCGAGGAGGCTGTCCGGCGTAGCGAAATGCTTTTCAGGACCATCTTTGACAAGGCGTCCAGTGGGATTGCCGTGATCGATTCGAATAGCGGGCGGTTCCTCCGGGTCAACCAGCGTTACTGTGAAATGGTCGGATACTCGTCAGAAGAGATGCTGCAGATGGATTTCCTGCGAGTTACCCATCCCGATGACCTGCAGCACGACCTGGACAACATGGCTCGGCTCAGAGAAGGACAGATCGATCAGTTCACCATGGACAAACGGTATGTCGTCAAGGATGGCACGATTGTATGGGGAACACTGACAGTGGCACCGCTTTGGGATAAAGGGGAATATCCAAAAGCTCATCTGGCCATCGTGATGGATATCACCGACAGCAAGAAGGCGGAAGAACTCAACATGGTACGCCTTGCATTATTCGAATTTTCCGCAACACACACTCTTAATGAAATCCTTCAGAAGACCCTCGACCAGGTCGGTGAGCTTACCGAAAGCCCTGTAGGGTTCTATCACTTCGTCGGGAGCGACCAGGAAACGCTTACACTCCAGGCGTGGTCAACGAGAACCATGAAGGAATTCTGCAAGGTAGAAGGTAAGGGTTTCCATTACCCGATTGCTGATGCCGGTGTATGGGTCGACTGCGTCCGTGAAGGAAGGCCTGTCGTCCACAACGACTACTCTGCGTTGCCTCATCGCAAAGGTTTGCCTGAAGGACACGCCCAGGTCCATCGGGAACTCGTGGTGCCCATCATGCGTTCGGGGAAGATCATGGCCATCCTGGGTGTCGGGAACAAGCCAACGGGATATACCGACGAAGATATTGAAACTGTATCCTACCTTGCCGACATCGCATGGGACATTGCCGCGCGCAAACTCGCCGAGGAAGCCCTCAAGGAGTCTGAAGAGCGGTACCGCATCGCCATAGAGGGCTCTATCGACGGGATCATTCTAGTGCAGAACGGCCTTCACACCTATGCGAATCAGGCATTTCTCGATATGTTCGGGTATGCCACTTTGGATGAAATAGCAGGAACGTCACGATACCTTACTATTCATCCCGATGACCACAAGCGGGTGACCGAGTACACTGAAGCACGGCTAAAAGGCGAATATGCACCGACACGATATGAATTCGGGGGAGTAAGAAAGGACGGGACGCCGATAGATATAGAGGTCTCTGCTACCACAATCTCCTATGAGGGAGCAAGCGCAATACTTGCATACGTGAGAGACATCACCGAGGAGAAGTGGGCGAAAGAAAAGGAACGGGCTCGTGAACGGAAATACCGTATTGTAGCAGACAACACCTATGACTGGGAATATTGGCTTGACCCTGAGTACCGCTTTATCTACTCCTCTCCTTCCTGTGAACGTATTACGGGATACAATGCAGAAGAGTTTTTGGCCAACCCGGATCTGCTCGACCAGATTATTCATCCGGATCATCGCGACGATTTTGTACGTCATAAGAAGCAGGTATACCAGACCGGCCAAACTGGTGAAATAGAATTTCCTGTCATTCGGTCCGATGGGACCAAACGGTGGATAGGTCACGTCTCCCAGGCAGTATACGATGAAAATGGCGTGTTTGTGGGAATGCGCGCAAGCGACCGCGACATCACCGACCGAAAGCGGGCCGAGGAAGCTCTACGTGAGAGCGAAGCACGATTGCGATTGTCGGCGCAGTCAGCCAACCTAGGGCTTTGGGACTGGGACTTGGAAACCAACAGGGTCTATTTTTCGCCCGAATGGAAGAGTCAGATCGGCTACCGGGACGACGAGATTTCCAATCACTTCGATGAATGGCAGAGCCGTGTGCATCCTGGCGACCTTGAACCGGTGCTGAAAAAGGTACATGCCTTTATCGAAAACCCGCAAGGCACCCACGAAGTCGAGTTCCGGTTTCGGCATAAGAAAGGCACCTACCTCTGGATTTGTGCGCTTGCCGACGTACTGCGCGATGCTGACAAGAAACCTGTGCGAATGCTCGGCTACCACTTGGACATTACCCCGCGTAAGCTTGCTGAGGAAGCCCTCAAAGCCTCCCTCACAGAGAAGGAGGTCATGCTCAAGGAGATCCACCACCGGGTGAAGAACAACCTCCAGCTCATCTCGAGCCTCCTCCACATCCAGTCCCGCCAGGTGAAGGATCCCAAGGCACTCGACGCTTTCAGGGAAAGTATGAACAGGGTGAAGTCGATGGCGGTCATCCACGACAAGCTCTACCGTTCCAGCAGTCTTGCCTGGATCGAGTTTTCCGAGTATGTGAAGGGTTTCGTCACCGGCCTGGTACAGGAGACCTGTTACAGGAAAATGATCCACGTACGCTACGACATCGAGCCGGTCTCTTTTGTCATCGACACCGCCGTACCCTGCGGTTTACTTGTCAACGAACTCGTCTCCAATTCCCTAAAGCATGCCTTCCCGGGCGACAGGACCGGTGAAATCAGTATCAGCCTCCACAGGGAAGGGGAGTGCCTGAGCCTCTCTGTCTCTGACGATGGCATCGGTTTCCCTGAACACTTGGACCATACCGCCACCGACACTATGGGTTTGCGTCTGGTGAGTATGCTGACGGAACAGCTTCGAGGGGGGCTCACCCTCAGCCGGAACGGGGGGACGACTTTCACCGTAGCCTTTAAGGACACAGAATAGCTGACCACTTGTTCTGAGACACTTCCTTTCAGACGGTAAGTGCTTATTCTTCCATCAGTCTTTATGGCGATTACTGGTAGGTGAATTTATTACGTATAGCATTTTGAACTGTTTATTGGATACACCTACAAAGCCATAGAACCGGTTGGGGCTGAGAAACATTGCATTACGGTGTGAAAGAAAGCAGGGTAAAGACCTGGCATACTCACCGGTGCCATGGCTACTTCACTTTCAACACACAACGTGAGGTACTCCCGGCTGACGAGCTATTTCGGCACAGGATAACCCCAGTTCACCGGGTGCTGCTTATTCCTCTATCCGGTCCGGGAACGTCTTCGGGTTGTCCGGATAGATCAGGTACTTCCTTATATACGCCGACGTCCCTGCAGAAATAGGATTCTTGAGACTCACCGGCCAGCCACTGGACGGGGGTAAGAGGAAGATGTAAAGCTGCTCCCCTCTCACCACAAGATGAATTCTATATCTTGTCATATCGGCCGGAAGCCGCTTGGTAAGATCGACCCGGTCTTCATAGACCTGGCCGGTCTCCTTGATGCGCCACTTGACGTATAATGACGCGGGAGGAGGATATATCACCGAGACAGATCCTCCAGCGAAGACTCGACCCCGTGAGACGTCCTCCCTGTCTGCGCAGAGCACGATTGGAGACTTCGTATCACAATTCCCATACTGATAATCGAGCACCTCTATTTCGGGGCTATCGCGTAACGTGTCAAAACTGAACGTATGATCAACCCTCTTTTGCCCTCCCGATACGCAGGCCTGCAGCGTAAACTGAATGATGATGACCAGCAAGATCAACAACCAATGGAAAACAGTTCGTAGGATCATAGGGACGCTTAAGTTTAAGTTATTAAGCTCACGGGAACCAGCCCTCACCAGTATACCTGGCATACTCGCCGGTGCCATGGCTATTTCACCTCCAGGAATGCGGTATATCGATTGACAGTTCCGTCGCCATTGATGAGGAACCCGATGTTTCCTCTTGCAGTCGGACTGTCATACGGGTAGTTTAGGCCTTTGTTTCCCAGGCGATGGGTTGTAGGTTGTATCGGAGACGGATGTCTTGGATTCTCGTTTTTATAAGCGTCGGATATTTCGACTGGTGCTCCCAATACGCTTTCAACGTCCTCAACCGTGAGAGGTTGATCTCCCCAAGACATGACTATTACGCCTGCGCGAACCCTGCCCTGATCTGCTTCCTTGCCTTTTTCGTCAACGGTATAGAGCCATATGTCGACGTCCATCCTCGGAGCCTCGGGGGCATGTTTCAGATCGCGCACCGTAGCGCCCTTGGATGTCGGTCGGTTAGACCTCCATTCAACGCGTGATCCCCCGAGCAAAAAATCTGCATCAGGTTCTCATCCGTGAAGAAATCGTCTCTCAGCAGCAACTCATGGTCGAGAGCAAACTTGATGTTTTTCAGAAGCTCAATCCGTGTGGTTGGTTTCTTAACAGAGGCGTAAAGTTCCTTTGCGGATGGAGGGGTTTTCGTGGATGAAAGGGCTTCTCTGCTTGCTTCGTTAATCTTCTTCGGGTCCACATCAGCGGCGTATCCGACAGATAACGTTGCTGCCATGACCACAGCCAGAGCCATAAGCAATCCCATTTTCATATGCTGTCTCCTTGAATCATGCCACTTCTGTATCCCATTATTGCCGATAGAAAGGGAGCTATTCAAGAAGAAAGACGTCAGAATGACTTTCAGGAAGAAATAACACACGGTGCCCTTTGTTATTCTCGTTGACTTGATCCGAGGTCCCCTCTGATCAAGCATGGCCTGGGTTTCTTGGGTTGAGGGCTCCTTCCTATAAGCGTGTAGCCTGACGGTCTTGCCGAGGCGCCCTTTCAATCGGTAATCGTAGACAGGCAGTAGAAGACGTGACAAGGTTCTTGGATCTTTGGTTTGCCCGGGGGGCCATGGCAAGAAAATCACATTGAATCAACGCCTCTCAAGTTTCTGTGATGAACGATCTTCGCAGAAAATTCTTGAAAGAGGGCCATCCAACGGATATAGTTTGGGCAAAAAGATCATTCTGTACCGCGTAATCTCTTTTATCGAAGACCTTGGGGGCTGCACGATGGCACACAACAGGTTAAGGGTCTGGTTTATTCTGTCAGCAATACTTTTCATATTTCTTCTGTTAGCCATACCTCAGCCTGTTAGCTTATATGCGCAAGATGTGATTGCCCTCACTCAGACGGGGCAGACAAAATGCTACCGAGGTGAGAGTCCTTGGGATGAGGTCCCTTGCACAGCGACGGGTCAGGACGGGGAAAGACGGGCAGAGGTGGTGTGGCCCGATCCAGATGCTGCAACCCTCTTTTTCGATGATTTCAATGACAACCACATGGATACCGACAAATGGACCACTCGAGGCAATACGGTAACGGAAGACGAAGGGATAATGAAAGTCGAAACCACCGTAACCGACCAGGGAGGAAACCTATATTCGAAGTGGATCGACTTCAGTCCCAACGCGCCTCTGACCATTGCGAGGAAAGTAAAAGAGCATTACGGAAATAACTATTACACGGGCCGGATGGACGTAGAACTCGATCAGGCTCCTGATCTTACTTTCGGGGTTACCTATGAGAATTACAGCTATTCCACTTACCAGGAATGTGCAAGACATGGCTTCTTTCTCTTCAGAAACAGTGTGAATTCCCACTATTGTTCGGCAAGCAGCGATATGAGTTCAGAGATGCCGGCCGTCTGGGACACCTGGTTTGATGAGAGACTTATCTACAACCCGTCAACCGGCCTTGTGGAATACTTCATTAATGATGTCAAGAAAGGTGAAATCAACGTCGGTGTGTTGCCTAATCTCCCATTTTACAGAACAAGACTGAGATTTGCTTCTGGTGGTTGGTGGACAGGTCACTCTACTCACATGGATAATTTGGTGGTTTCTCAGATTGGAGGTGCCTCGCGACATCTGCTTGCCGTTTCGAAACTCGGCACCGGTTCCGGCACGGTCGCCAACACCACTTCCGGCATCGATTGCGGCTTTACCTGTTCGAACTCTTTCACCCAGGACGGCACAGTCACCCTCACCGCGACCCCCGACCCCGGTTCCGCGTTCACCTCATGGTCGGGATGCGATTCGGTGTCGGGCAACCAGTGTACAGTCGTCATGACCGTTAACAAGGTCGTCATTGCCACCTTCACTATAATCCCTACGGTCACGGAAAACCCCGCATCAGGTGCACCCGGCACCGACATCACCCAACAGGGATCAGGTTTCACTCCAAACGGAACTGCCATCCTACACTTCATGACACCGGACGGCACTGCGCACTCCACAAAGACAGTTGCCGTCGATGCAAACGGAGGTTTTGCATCCGCTTACACAATCCCCCAGACCGAACCTGCAGGAATATACACTTGGTGGGCAGTCGACGGGACAACAGGTCTGACCAGTGCCAGAATGACGTACACAGTAGATATGATAGTCTCTCTCGTCGATTGGGAGATGTCATCCCGTGTCGTGAAAGGAGCGGTAGCGGATGGAGTGTCAAAGGTTCTCGTTAAGATACAGAATCTCCCGGCAGGCGTAAACGCAGACTCCGTGCAGATTACCGTAGGTGAAGGCAACGGGAGCCTCCTCAATGACAAAACTGTGATAAACGGCGTATTCAGACAGACTTACCTTGCTCCGATCAATTATGCGCGCGATGGCCACCCAGAAGACCGGACGGATGGCAGCAGGGACGTGGAAATGGTCATCCTCATCAACAGCCAGACCACTGCAAACCCGGCATTGGCCCTTCTAAAACCCCCTATAGTGCTTCTCCATGGGCTCTGGGCTACTTCTTATACATGGGATACCCTGCGGCTAAAACTGATGAACGAGCACAAATACCAGAGACGGTACATACTGGCACCGTCTTACAAGAACAGTGCGCCTTTAAGCGAGAATAGGGCGGTAATCCGTGATGCAGCATTAGTGCTTCTAAAGAACCTCATGTCCGACGGATACGTGGCAAAAAAGGCGGATGTGGTGGCGCATAGCATGGGTGGTCTCGTCGCCAAGTTGTACGGGAACGAATCATACATCAGATCGGTCACGACAGTGGGCACCCCTCACTTTGGTAGCCAACTAGCTGATGTCCTCTGCGGATTGGTGGCATGCCAGAGTCCGGAAGGTGAGATGAACAAGTTGCAGAAATGGGCGACCGGATTGCTGGAAAAGAGTGGGCGCCCCTCCCGGAACGGAGCAATAAGAGATCTTATGGTTGAGAGTAACCAGCACTGCAAAGACAACCCTTGTGTTATCGACGTGCCCAACTACGTGATTGCCGGGATATCTCCCGCAACCGATCCGTCAACGATAGCATTTGTGAAAACCCTTGCCAGAATCATCAAGGTGGCTAACTATATTCCCGGACTCGTGCCGACGTGGCTTACCGTTCCGATCAACCTCGTCAATGACCTGCTCACCCTGAACCAGATTGTTTTTGACAACGAAAGTAATGACTGGATTGTGGCCGAGTCGAGCCAGGAAGCGACATGGGTAGGCGACGATCAATCTGTTGTCTGGCACAGTTCGGAACCGGACGATACAGGGGTACAGCGGAGGATCGTCGACTTCCTCCACAGGACTTCCGGTAGCTCCTCCTCGGTCAGGCCCCAGACGCCGCAAGTTCCTCAAATAGGGAAACGTCTACCTGCCTCGGTTGACACAGGAAAGACCCCTTGTTCCACTGGCACGGTCACCATAACAGCGCCTACTGATGGCCAAGTTTTCCAGCCAGGGGCTCTGGTCACTGTTACCGCCGATGTATCAAACGGCAACGCGATAGTTATGTTCTCAACGTCGACGGAGGAATCGACCCTTTTGTTTCAGGCTCCGTATGCCTTCGAATTCACCATTCCTGCTACCGCAAACGGACCTATTGCTATCACAGCCGGAGCTGCGGATAGCCAAGGATTCATAGGATCGAACACGGTGACAATTTCCGTGAAAAGTTCCGCCAATCTAACGGATCTCACAATAGATCCTGAAGAGGAGCCGATTCTGGTTACGGCAGGGAGTAGCATTCCTCTTACGGTGCGAGGAATCTTCGACGATGGAGTTACCCGTATGCTAACTGCCGATGCCAGCTATGTCTCTTCAAGCCCGGACGTGGTGGAAGTATCCAAGGATGGGTCAATCCATGCGAAATTACCTGGAGTGGCTTCAGTCACCGTCTCGGCCTCGGGGGTAAGCAAGACCGTGGGGGTGACCAGCGTTCAGGAAACGTTCGAGCTGAGCTTGTCTGCAGGCTGGAACTTCATTTCCGTACCCAAGGAGCCTGCCGATCCATCCATTGCTGTAGTGCTTCGTGACGCCCTGACCGCTGTCAAAGTTGTTTGGGGATATGATAACGAGTCGAAAACGTGGCTCAGATATTACCCCTGCGACCTTTCGGGAACCCCCAACACCCTCGACAGGATACATTCCGGAAAAGGCTATTGGGTTTATCTTGATGCACCGGGACGGCTCAGTGTGGCGCTCACTGATATACCCGTTTCCGTGAATCTTTCTGAAGGTTGGAACCTGATCGGGTACGGAGGAATGGATCGGAAGTTCCTGTCATCCGCACTTTCGACGATAGCGAATAAATGGAGCCTTCTTTGGAATTGGGACAACGGAACGTGGTACGGGAGGCACGAGACGATGGCGAGCATGCCCCAACCTATCCAGCCTCTCACCAACTTCTACCAGGGGAAGGCCTACTGGGTAAAGGTCAAACTAGGGCAGGGAGGAAGCTGGGTGCAGTAGCAAGAAGACCGTATTGGACTATTTCACGCGGTAATCCTTAACCCTGAGACCGTCCGAATCAGGTTGTTTGCAGGTGAATCACAAGAACCTCTCCTCACGGACCAACCACGAGCAAAACATCTTCATTAGATCGCAAAGCGTGAAGCACTTAGCAGCCCACGATGCCAGGGACCTACCGGGAATTGCTGCGTGAAAGGGCCTGTCCCTGTAGGAGGCGACACAGACCGCCCCAGGTCAGGCCTTCGGAACAAGGCTTGGTCCTTCACAAAACAAAGAAGAGGCGGTTATTATCTTGCCGGCAGATCGTCGGGGATTCTACCCTATGCCTTTCTTCAGCTTCGCCAGTTCACTGGTGAGTTCGCCGGGCAGCCTGTCGCCGAACTGGGCGTAGAAGGCTTCTATCCCTTCGATCTCTTTTCGCCACTGGCCCTGCTTCACCTCGAAGAGTGTGTCAAGGATCGCAGGTGAAATGGTGAGACCCGTCAGGTCGAGATCGGTGAGGTTCGGCAGGAAGCCTATGGGCGTTTCCCGCGCCGGAACGGAATTGCGGACCCTGTCCATCATCCATTTGATGACCCGGAAATTGTCTCTGAACCCGGGCCAGATGAACTTGCCCTGATCATCCTTCTTGAACCAGTTGACGCAGAATATCTTCGGCGGATTCGTGAGCCTGCTGCCCACATTCATCCAGTGGCGGAAATAGTCTGCCATGTTGTAGCCGCAGAAGGGGAGCATCGCCATGGGGTCGCGCCTGACCACGCCCACCTGACCCGCTGCAGCGGTTGTCGTCTCCGAGCCGAGAGAGGAGGCTTTGAAGACCCCGTGATTCCAGTCGAAGCTCTCGCAGACGAGAGGAGCCGTGTCTGAGCGCCTGCCGCCGAAGAGGATGGCCGAAATGGGTACGCCTTTCGGGTTGTCGAATTCCGGCGAGAGGGTGGGGCAGTTGTAGGCGGAAACCGTAAACCGGGAGTTCGGGTGGGCCACTACCTTGCCTGATGAAGGTTCCCAGGGATTTCCCTGCCAGTCGAGCAGCTGTGACGGAGGTATGTCCGTAAGCCCTTCCCACCAGGGGGCATTGGTCTGGGTGTCGAGCCCTGTATTGGTAAAGAGCGTAGGAAAGACCTTGCCTGATTTCAGGGTCTTCACCATCTGGGGATTGGTCTTGTCGGAGGTGCCCGGTGCGACGCCGAAGAAACCCGATTCAGGGTTGATGGCATAGAGGCGGCCGTCGGACCCTACATTGATCCAGGCAATATCGTCCCCGAGGGTCGTCACATTGTATCCTTCCAGGACGGGATCGATCATGGCCAGGTTTGTCTTGCCGCAGGCCGAGGGAAAAGAACCGAGAATATACATCTTCTCGCCCGTCTTCTTCTCTTCCACGCCCATGATGATCATATGCTCCGCCAGCCAGCCTTCTTTCTGCCCCTGATAGGAAGCGATCCGCAGGGAGAAGCATTTCTTGCCGAGAAGGGCGTTTCCGCCGTATCCGGAGCCGATGCTCATCACCAGGTCTTCCTGGGGGAAATGCATGATGTAGCGCCTTTCGGGATCGAGATCGCCGATGGAATGGAGCCCCTTGACGAAGTTGTCCGTGGAGCCGATCCGTTTGAGGGTCTGCTGTCCCACCCGCGTCATGATGTACATGCTGACCACGACGTAAATGGAGTCGGTAATCTGGATGCAGGGCTTGGCATAGGGTGAATCCGGATGACCCATCATGTAGGGGATGACGTAGAGGGTCCGGCCTCTCATGCACCCGTCAAAGAGTGCTGAAACCTTCTCTTTTGCCTCTTTCGGCTCCATCCAGTTGTTATTCGGGCCGGCTTCCTCCTTGGAAGGGGTGCAGACGAAGGTGAGCTGCTCTGTTCTGGCCACGTCATTGGGATGGCTGCGGTGGAGGTAGGAGTTGGCGAAAGCCTGGCGGTTCAGTTCCCGGAAGGTCTGATGCATACCGGTCTTCTCCACTCTGATGCCGAGGTCGATGAGACGCTTCATCTCGTCTTCTGTACCCTCGACCCAGTACACTTTATCCGGTTTGGTCAGAGCCGCTTGTTTTTCAACCCATTGTTCCACTGGACTGGCCATGTTTCCTCCTCTATATTCTTCTGGTTTTGTCAAAGCTTCCTTTGCTTCCCTTCTTTGCGTCGGACTTGCCGGAATTATGGTTTGCGCCTTTCTTCGTCGCCGCGTCGTCAGGCGTCCTCGGCGTACATCCCAGTACAGCCTGCGGTTCCTGCCTTCCTAGCTCCTCGAAATCCATCAAACCCATCCCGGCAACTCCGGGTACAGGCTCGCTTCGCTCGCGGTAACCCTTGTATTTGGTTTGAGATGATGGCGGAGGGTTGTCCTTAAGCAAACCGTCGGGAGGCAAGGAAGCTCGGTCTCCCCACCAGCCCACACGGTGGGCGGGAAGGGGAGGCTCCGACAGCTTTTGCTGGGGGAGGGGGCGACGTGAGCCCCGGTAACTGCACGCGAGCGAATGGAGCCGCTGGAGCGGAATGAGCGTGTTTGCGTAGGATGATCCGTAGCCATCAGCTTGCATTGCTTTTCTTCTTCTGTGAATCATCAAACTCAAGCCCCCGGTAACTGCACGCGAGCGAGTGGAGCCGCTGGAGCGGAATGAGCGTGTTTGCGTAGGGCGACCCGCAGCCATCGGTCTTTATTCTAAAGCCGTCAGACTTCATTGCCTCTTTCTTCCTGCTGTTTCTGTCTGTAAGGACTTATCCTCGCTCAATCTTCACCCCTGGTCCACAACCTTCCAAAATTCAGGGTACTCACAAATAAAGATCCCGTTCGCCGGCTTCGAGTTTTGCCAATCGCTCTTTTGTTTCCTCTTTTACCGATTCGCTGGGAATCTGTTCCACATGTTTCCTGATCGTCTCTTCGCCTATCTTCCTCGTCTCTTCAGTGGCATAATCAAGGAGAAATTCTTTGAAGGTAAGGATGGCATTGGGCTGGCAGACGTTCTGAATCTCTCCCGATTTTGCGAGAGGCATGAACCTGTCCCCTGTTCGTCCCTGGCGGTAGCAGGCGGTGCAGAAACTCGGTATGTAGCCTGACAGACATACGCTCTGAAGCACTTCGTCGATACTCCTGTGGTCTTCCACCTGGAATTGTTCAGTATTCTCCCTGGGCGTACCGTCTATCTCCTGGTGATAGCCTCCCACACCGGTGCAGGAGCCGGCGCTGATCTGAGAGATCCCGATAGAGATGACTTCATCCCTGAATTCTGCCTTCTCTCTCGTAGACAGGATCATGCCCGTGTAGGGAACGGCGAGGCGAATTATGGCGACGAGCTTCTTGAAATCGTTATCATTCACGAGGTAGGGGAAGGTCTCCAGACTTACCCCCGTTGCCGGTCTCAGCCTTGGAAAGGAGATGGTGTGGCAGCCGACGCCGAAGCGCTCCTCGAGGTGGAGGGAATGGAGGAGAAGCCCGAGAACCTCAAATTTGTAATCATAAAGACCGAAAAGCACGCCGAAGCCCACATCGTCGATGCCTCCTTCCATTGCCCGGTCCATGGCAAGGAGGTGATACATGTAGTCCCGCTTCGGTCCGGCAGGATGCATCCTCTCGTACGTGGGACGGTGGTAGGTCTCCTGGAAAAGGATATAGGTGCCTATGCCCACTTCCTTCAGCTTGCGGTAATTCTCCACTGTTGTCCCGGCGATGTTGACGTTGACGCGGCGGATGCTGCCCATCTTCTCTTTAACGCTGTAGATCGTCTTCACTGCGTCAAGAACGTAATCTACAGGGCAGTTTGCATAATCCTCGCCGACCTCGAGGGCAAGGCGTTTGTGCCCCATCTTCTCAAGGGCCACTACCTCCTTCTCGATATCGGCGGTTTCGATGCGGCACCTTTTCATATCTTTGTTGTCGCTGCGGTACCCGCAGTAGACGCAGTTATTCAGGCAATAATTGCTCAGATAGAGAGGAGCGAAAAGGACGAGCCGTTTCCCGTAGATCCTCTCTTTCACCGCCTGGGCGGCTTCGAACATGAGGCCCGTCAGCGCGGGGTCCTCATTCTGTAAAAGGATGGCCGTTTCAAACGGGGTCAACCCCCTTGCATCCCGTGCTTTTTCGATGATCTCCCTGCAGCGCTCGCCTGATGCTTCCGATGCTTCAGCCAGCAGTTGGCCGATCAAGGCTTCATCGATAAAATTGGTTTGCTCGCTCTTCTTCGTATGTTCCATTCTCTTTTTATCCTTTCATTCCACCTTACGACCACGGGACCCCGTGAGTTCTGCTAAGGAAGTCTGCTTCACGCATTCTGAGCATCCTTCGGGTGATCTCTCCGGGCAAGTGGTGCAAGTAGATAAATATATGGCCACAGGAGGCAAATGTAAAGCTTCCCGCCTTCTCAATCAATATCCTCGTAAGCCCTCAGCGCATCCGGAAAGGGCGCAAGGGCCCGCTTCAGGATTCCGTGCATATAGGCGATGAGGACACCGTAATTGACGATCGGTATACCTGCTTCTTCGGCCCTCATAAGCCTGTGGAGCATCTCTTTCCTGTTAATCATGCATGCGCCGCAGTGGATTATGAGCTTGTATTCGCTTAAGTCCCGGGGCAGCTCGATACCGCTTACCCACTTGAAATCGAGGGACGCACCGATGTGCTGCCGCAGCCACCTCGGGATCTTCACGGTGCCGATATCATCTTCCACCCTGTGGTGGGTACAGGCCTCGGAGACGAGGACCTTATCCCCCGGTGCCAGGCGTTCCACCGCCTTTGCCCCTGCAACGAGGGCAGGGAGGTTGCCTTTGTAGCGGGCAAAGAGGATGGAGAAGGATGTCATGGGCACATCCCTGGGGGTATCTGCGGCTACCTTGAGAAATGCCTGGGAATCGGTTACCACAAGCCTGGGCTTGCTGCTGAGATTGGAGAGGGCTGCCTTCAGTTCCCGCTCCTTCACTATGTACGCCATAGCATCATTATCGAGGATATCCCTGATGGTCTGCACCTGCGGCAGGATCAGCCTGCCTTTGGGCGCGGCAAGGTCGATGGGAACCACGAGGACCACGGTGTCGCCGGGTGATATGAGGTCGCCCAGGATGGTGGGAGGCGTCCAGTCCTTAGGGGCCGATTTTACCATTGCCATCTTCAGGTCATGGATCCCCTGTCCGGTGAGGGCACTCACGCTGATTACGGGGAGGTTGAGCCGGCCCGTCAGATCCGAGGGAGAAGCCCCGGGATGAAGATCGATCTTGTTGAGAACAACGATCACGGGTACCTTGTTCTCCTGTGCCCGCCTGATCACATCCTCCTCGAATGCGCCCACGCCTGAGTCAGGTTCGATAACGAGGAGCATGAGGTCTGTTTTTGCCAGGACAGCCAGTGCCTTCTCTATCCGGAGTTTTCCCAGGTCCCCCACATCGTCTATACCGGCGGTGTCGATGAGGACCACGGGGCCTATGGGCAATATCTCCATGGACTTGTAGACGGGATCGGTGGTTGTTCCCGGCACGTCGGAGACGATGGCGATGCGCTGGTTTGTCAGGGCGTTGATGAGGCTCGATTTTCCGGCATTCCGTCGCCCGAAGATGGCAATGTGAAGGCGGCTGCCTCGGGGTGTCTCGTTGAGGGTGGTATCTGTCATTCCTGCTCCTTTATCGGTTTTCTCGGTTTCACTTTCCGGGAGCCGGCCACACCGGGCCTGGTCAGTTCGGCAGGGGAGAAGATGGCGTCAAGTTCTTGGGCGGTGAAATATCCTCTTTCCATTGCTGCCTCCCGTATGGTCTGACCACGGCTTTGGGCATCCCTGGCCAAAGCCGCAGCCTCTTCGTGGCCTATGTAGGGTGCGAGGGCGGTTGCGAGGCAGAGGCTTTCTTCGAGCCATCTCGTGCAGCGTTCGGTGTTCACCTCAATCCCCTCGATACAGTGCGTGCGGAGAAGAGTAGCTGCATTGATGAGGAGCTTGAGCCCATTGAGCAGGTTGAATGTGACGAGCGGAAGAAAGGCGTTCAATTCGAGCTGGCCTGAAGCGGATGCCAGGGTGATGGCCTGGTCAAAGCAGATTACCTGGAATGCTACCTGCGTCACCATCTCGGGGATTACAGGGTTCACCTTGCCCG
>CAYOYU010000104.1:6023-16239 GCA_964408265.1 uncultured Syntrophorhabdaceae bacterium | reverse complement strand
GATGCAGCATCAGATGGAAATACCATCAGAGGAATAATTTGGATCTGACCAAGTCCTTGCAGGGACTATGGTTCGAAATCTTCATTATTCATATTTGACTACAGTAAGTACTTCCTCCCAAGAAGATTCTCAAAATAATGTCTCCAGTTTTGGCGCCTCTTCATGTATACTGTAGACACATTTCATCAAAAACAAGACGACCACAGGAGGCATACTGATGAAGTTTTTTATCGACACCGCCAATGTTGACGAGATCAAAAAAGGGATGGAGATGGGGCTCGTAGACGGCGTGACCACGAACCCTTCTCTCCTCTCAAAAGAAAAGAAAGACCCCGAAACCACCATAAAGGAGATCCTTACCCTGGTGGAAGGACCGGTAAGTCTTGAAGTCATAGCCAAGGATGCAAAGGGGATGTGCGATGAGGCCAGGAGACTGGCATCCCTGGGACAGAACGTCGTGGTGAAGATCCCTATGACAGAGGAGGGAGTAAAGGCGGTACGCACCCTTTCGGGAGAAGGGATACGGACGAATGTGACGCTCATCTTCCAGCCCCTTCAGGCGTTGATCGCTGCCAAGGCGGGAGCCGATTATGTGAGCCCTTTTATCGGGCGCCTTGACGACATCTCCCAGCGTGGTATGTCCATCGTGGAAGACACAATTACCATCTTTTCAAATTACGGCTATGAGACGGAAATAATCGTGGCCAGCATACGAAGTCCTCTCCATGTTCTCCAGTCTGCCACGGCGGGAGCCGACATCGCGACGATTCCCTTCAATGTCCTGCGTCAGCTCATCAGCCATCCGCTCACGGACATAGGACTCGAAAAATTTCTGAAAGATTGGGAAGGGTTAAAGAAGAAGTGATACATGATACATGATACATGATTGGACCGGCACCACCGGACAGCCCCCTGCGGGCATCGCCATCGTGTATCGGGTATCACGTATCGTGTATCTTTAATGACCTACAGCCCCCGGCGGTTATCTATGGAACTCTTTATCGTAAGCGGATCCAGGTAGACGATATCACCGCCTATTGGAACCCCTGAAGCGATCCTGCTGACTTTCACACCCATGGTACCGAGAATCTCACCGATATAATGCGCCGTGGTATTCCCTTCGATGTTTGGATTGGTGGCAACGATAACCTCTTTTATCCCTTCCCGGACAATCCTCTCCTGGAGTTCCTTGATTCGCACCTCGTCGGGTCCGATCCCCTCTATGGGGTTGATGACGCCATGAAGGATATGGTAGCGGTAGGTACCGGGGTTGCATGATTCGATGACCATCATGTGGGAGGACTCCTCCACAACGCAGAGCAGAGACCTGTCTCGCCTTTCGTCCCGGCAGATGACACAGGGATCGGTATCGGTGATATTGAAGCAGATACTGCAGAGTTTGATCCTCTCCTTCACGTCTGAGAGGCTTTTGGTCAGCTCCGAGATGTAGCTTTCCTTTGCATTCAGTATGAAGAAGGCCAGTCTCGTGGCCGTCTTCCTTCCGATCCCCGGAAGTTTGGAAAGGTTCTCGATAAGCCTTTCTATGGGTTCAGGATAGTACATGGCGAAAGGGACTACATGGAGAACGGCAGGTTCATCCCACCGAGTCCCGTGATCTTAGACATCTCGTCCTGGAGCATATCCTTGGATTTGGTCAACCCTTCATTGATTGCAGCCACGATGAGGTCTTCCAGCAGCTCCTTGTCGCGCTCTTCCCATGCTTCGTCGGAAATGGTCAGGGAGACAAGTTCCTGTTTGCCGTTCACCACGCACATCACCATCCCTGCTCCTGACTGCGCCTCAACGGTCTTTTCCGCCACCTCTTCCTGCATCTTCTGGAGCTTCTCCTGCATCTTTTTTGCCTGGTTCAAAAGTTGTCCTAACTGTTTCGACATAGCACCCTCCCATTTAGGAATTTCAAATTTGAAATATCAAATTTCAAATTCTTCACTTCTTATCTCACATCTTGAACAACGTTTCCGCTTCTTTGACGAATTCCTCGAGGATGCTCCTTTTAATTTCTCCCGCCTCCCGGAACTCGATGTTCATCTCCCTGCCGAAGAACTCTTTGAGATATCTCTTTACCTCATCGCGCTGTTCGCTGTCATCCCTGATAAACTGATGTTTACGGTCGAGAAAGACGACAAAGGTTTCGTCCTCGATATGCGTCTCTACGGTGCTGAACAGATTGCCTACATATGGCCTACTGTTCCTCAGGAACTCAAGAAAACCCTCTCTGTCGCCCGGTGTTGCGGCCATCCGCGGCTGTTCCTCTTTCCGCTCCACCGGTAGAGACGGCCCGGACCTGTCTGCCGTCTCCGCCTTCCATTCTGTCTTCTGTACAACGTCGTAGCTTTTCACCGGTTCCGTGTGTATGTGGACCCTTTCTTCCGGAGCCTTCCGAACTCTTTCACGGACCTCGCCGACTGTCCCCTCATGGTCCAGACGGTCCACCATTCTCTCTACGTCCCTGAGCTTGGAAATGTTATGGAGGTTGATGTAAAGCAGTTCCAGAGCGACTTTCGGAAAAACGCCGCGTAGCAGATCCTCGGCCTTCAGGAGGTAATTGAGCATGTTCTGAAGTTCGTAGTACTCGATATCCTTAAGCAGTGCCTCATTCCGCCTATATTCCTCCTCGGAGAGATAGAGGAAGGAGGGGAGCCCGTCACAGACCTTCAGTACCATCATATTCCTGATAATGGAGATGAGGCCTCTGTAGATCTGTTGGACATCATACCCTTTGTCGAGGGTCTCTCCCACGAGTTCGAGACCCCGTCGAAGATCACCTTCCAGAATACATTCCATGAGAGTGTAGAGCGTCTCCCGTTCTACTACGCCTACAACATCTATGACTGCCTTAATGGAGATGTGTTTTCCGCTGTAGGAGATCACCTGATCCAGGAGCGACTCCGCATCCCGAAGGCTGCCGTCGGCTTCCTGAGCGATGTAGTCAAAGGCGCCTTCGTCGTAGGTAACCCCGTCAAAATCACATATCCTCTTGAGCTGGGTTATGAGGTCCCGTTCCGGTATTCTCCGGAAGTCGAAACGCTGGCACCTGGACATGATGGTATAAGGGATCTTCTGAAGCTCCGTCGTGGCGAGAACAAAAATATTATGGCCCGGCGGCTCCTCAAGTGTCTTGAGCAGGGCGCTCACCGCACTTTTCGAGAGCATGTGCGATTCGTCGAGGATATGCACTTTATAGGCGCCCTTCATGGGCATGTATCGTACGCTCTCCGTCAATTCCCTGATGTCGTCGACGCCCGTCTTGGATGCTGCATCGACTTCAATGACGTCGACGAAATTTCCGTTGTAGATGGCCTGACAGTTCTCACACACGCCGCAGGGCTCCTCTGTAGGGCCATTCACACAGTTCACCGCTTTGGCGAGGATGCGGGCCAGAGATGTCTTTCCTACTCCCCGGGGTCCCGTAAAAAGATAGGCATGTGCTATGCGGCCGAACTTAATGGAGTTCTTTATGGTGGTGATGATATGGGGCTGGCCGATGACGTCCTCGAACCTCTTGGGGCGCCACCTTCGCGCAATTACTGTATAGGCCGTATCGGGCAAGTCCTTCTTTTCCTCCTGCTCTATCAGACAGCGAAGGGTTCAAGGGGTCAAGCGGTCAAGTGTATTACCCTCGAACCCTTGAAACCTCGAACCCTTCGCCGGTTCTCCTCAAAAAAACCAGGCTACCTGCGGCACACGGATTAGCTACTACCGCTGCTTTCTTCCGAACCTGACGGGGTTTGTAACCTCCACGTTGCGCAGGGCCTGGCTTATCTATCATACTTGGCGGAGAGATCGGGATTTGAACCCATTCGAGCCTGCATCAATATTTGGTTTGCAAAGACCTGCTGATGTTTTGACGCTGGTCCTTGTCTTCCAGCTCCCCTGTTTCACGTAAGCTTACCACATCTGAGACTTTTCTGAAAGCATCAACTATGGTGAGCCTGACTAGATCTTCACCGTCTTACGAGACGTATGGCCAGACCGTTCCTCCAAAAACTAAACCGCATGCCCTTCTTGGTCTGACAGATCTCCAGGCGTCCTCCTGTCTCCCACGCCGTAACGGTTAATCCTGCCCCCTATACATCATTCAATGACGCATCAGCTCCCGCGCTTTCCTAAACTCAGGGCTGTTTATTCAGCACAACATTGCCCTGACATCCACCAGCCGACCATGGACCTTCAATGCGTGTATCGCTTATCTTCGTGCTATTTGACCACAAGGCCCCGTTGTCCTTCAAACGTACCGCCGTACCGCTCAATTCCACAGAGGTGCCGTAGTTCCGGGTCCCGTCAAAGGACCGGCCCCACCACGTGGCAGTGACGTCTGTCGCACTCATGGTAAGCTGGCCCTGCCTGTTTTGGGGATCACAACTGTCCGTAAAGGTGCCACTCCAGATTCCTACAAACCAAGCCGGATTGATCGTGGGATTCACATAATTCGTTGAAGCGGAAAACAGAGCATTTGCGTTCTGGAGCGTATTATTGTTGAAATAGGTGGCGTCCTGCGTATTGTACCCTCTGGCGTATGTTCCGTTGACTATTGCCGCCGATCCGCCCACAGTTCCATACGAGGGCAAGTAGAAGGAATAACTGCCATTAAAGGAGAGTATTCCGTTTTCCATCATGGCGAGTCCGTTGAGGGTATGGGTCTTCTGCGTAACGATGTTTGTCTCGCTCAATGTCTGGTTGAATCTGGCGCTGAGCAGACTGCCATCGGATCTGTCGTATATCGCCACGCCTTCGTAGGATGCTAAGAGAGTCTGACTGTTGTTGCTGAATTGTGTCACCGACTCTCTGAAGGAGACGTTCGTTATTCCATTCTTTGCATTATTCAGTGTATATGTCGAACTGTATTCAGAGCCCTTATTGACGCCTCCGGAATAAGTCTTCTTGTAGGCCCGCACCACTTTACCGGCCTCAAAGTTCCATGTCACCGTCGTAGTCGAATTTGCGTCACTCAATGTCACTTTTATCGTCATGAGGGAACTGTCAATTGTCACCCCCGGGAAGCTCCCGCTCCCTGAGTAAAACGTGGGAGCACTGCTTTCCAGAAAACGGTTGACATTTTCGGTTATGATGCTTTTTACCGTATTGTCTATGGCCAAACCAAGGAACATATCAATCCCGCGATAGACGACCTTTGAATCGATATAGACGCCTATACCCGGGAAATCCTGTGCCTGGCTGCCGGCCTTTAGGCCAGAATAAAGGGTCTGGTCAACTATCAGTTTTGTATTCAGAGTGGAAAGAGAGGTGGAGACTACAGTCTGCTGGGTGGTATCGGTCACAGGCAATGAGACGGAGGAACTTCCGCCGCTTACGTTCTTCAACTCGCTGTCCACCACTATCACCTCAGAGATGATGAAGTTTGCGGGTATCCTCACGGTAACATAATCGGAAGGAGGTTGGGGAGCCTGAAAGGCATCGAGGGTCATGATCCTTTTCGCGGGATCGGAGGCCATGTATCCTTTGAGGATGATGACCGCATTCTTGAGTTGACTCAATCCGACAATGTTCAGGGTCTTTTCCACGAGATTGTTCGTCTTGACAATCACGAAAGGCGCGGTCCTGATGGTATTCATGGCTGCCGTCACAGGACCGTTGCTGATCCAGGTAGAACCGTCGAAATAGAAGGATTCCAGGCCGGCAAAGGAGTTATTCGATGAGAAGATTGAGCATGTGAGCCATTGACTTAGGTTTTTCGTACCTGTATGATCCTTCGCCGTAATGTCGGCCCCGAGAATAACCACATCGCCGCGATCTCTCATAGCGGAATACTCCGGGATCTCAAGGATACTGGCATACTCGGTTATGGAGACGTCATAAGCGGCAAGGCTGCCTGGCTTCAGCGTCAGGGTAAGCCTCTGCGTTGTTTCGGCTGTATTCATATTGGTGAGCGTCACATCGACAACGGACGCTTTCGCGATCGGCTTGGAAATCACCATATCCCCCAGTACTGCCAACGTTCTGTCCACATAGACGGGGGATGTCCACAAATCCTGGATCGTCTTATCCGTAAAATCGACTACCGTGCTTGAGCCCAGACCAAGGTCTGCCTTCGTGGGCTGCAGGTCTGCCTGTCCGTTGATGGATTGTACACGCTCAGCTACCTGTTGCGCATAGGTCTGCAGGCTGACCTGCTTATCTCTGATACAATTCTGGAAAAGCGCCACGGATCCCTGGGTGCTCTGTATTATGGCCGCCACATCAGCATTGTTCACTCCTGTCATGCTGTCTTGGAGTTGGGCAAGGTAGCCCTTGAAGATTGTAGGAGTCACGTCCTGTCTGTATGAAGTGGGTGCCTGTGAACCGTTGCGGGTTCCGGCCGAGGTAATCGGCACAAACATGACAAATTGGAGGTACTGTCCGGCAGGAAGGGGATTATCCAGAGGGTCGGTCGTACCCAGCAGCGTAGATCCTTCTGCTATGAGCATATACTGGGTACCTGGGTCGAGAATGTAGTCTATCCTGTATTCACCTTTGGAGTTTGTAATGCTGAAGGGCTCGCCGGTATCATATACACCATTGTAGTTAAGGTCGAGAAAGACCCGGGCATTTCTGATCGGTCCATCGCTCACTACCCCCGAGACAACACTCAGTGATGATGAACTTCCGGGGGCCGGGGCGCCACCGCCGCCACCACCGCCACCGCCGGATGCTATGATCGATACGGCTCCCAGGACAATCAATAAAAAGAGTAGAGACGTTCTCGTGCCAGACATTGTATATCCTCCTTCTAAAATCTCGTAAAAGACATGATTTTGCTGAGAGCCAGATCCTGTTCCAGTATCCGCTTGCGCAGTTTTGATCTCATTTTTTCAGCGCAACGTTGATAATAGATATAGAGCAACACTACCATATTTCGTCCCGTCGGTGTATGGAGCATTTTCCTGAGCCACTGTTTCAGCCAGGATGGAGTGTGGCTCTGCATCACCTCATCGTCAAGGCTGAGCATCATCTGGGCACTCCCAGGCTGTCCCTGACGTGCGGTGCGACCAAAGAGTTGCATATCTACACGCCGCGACTCATGTCGCTCGGTCGCGATGACGTGCAGACCTCCTGCATCCTGAACTTCTTTGTCAACGAGAATATTGGTTCCCCGACCGGCCATGTTGGTAGCGATAGTCACCACCCCCTTTTTGCCCGCCTGAGCGACAATCTGGGCCTCCTGTTCGTGTCTGAGAGCATTCAACACCGTTGCATCAATGCCCTGCATCTTCAGTTTCAGGTGCAGAGCCTCGCTCTCTCTAATACTCCTCGTGCCTACCAGTACGGCCCTGCCCTGTAAAACCTGTTCCTTGATTCCATCTATGACTGCATCCCATTTTTCGTCTGCTGTCAACAATATTCTCTCGGGATAGATCGTCAGCCTCTTCGGGACATGCGTCGGAACTTTAACGGAAGTGAGGTTATAGATGCTCCACAGTTCCCTTTCTATATTCTGGAGGGTACCACTCATTCCCGAGAGGTTCCGGTAGAGTCTGAAAAACATCTGAAAACTCATCTGGATGTGGGATTCAGTAACATCGGTAAATTCCACACTTTCCTTTGCTTCAATCGCCTGATGTAGCCCTCCGCTCCATTTTCTCCCGTCCATCATCCGCCCTGTCTTCTCATCTACGATGACTACTTTTCCATCGTTGATCACGTATTGCACGTCCTTGTGATAGTAGTGCTGGGCGACAAGAACCTGTTTGATAAGGTATTCCGAACGCTCGTAAGAACTCCACACAACAGGAAAGGTCTTCATGGCTTCCTCTATCCTAGCCCTGCCCTGCTGAGTCATTTTGACGTCTCTGCGACCATAATCTATCGCGTAATCATCACCTTCTTTAAAGGTACGCGATAAGTCCAGCGCTATGAGGACCGCCTCCTTAAGGAGCCTGTTTTTGCCGGCCACAGAAATTATAAGGGGCACCGTTGCTTCATCAGCCAGGACGCTGTCCGCCTCATCCACTATGGCTGCGTGCAACCCGTTCATCAATCTCTTCCCCGAGGTCCTTCGGATCGAAACCCCTTCTTCATAAGGCCGGAGATCATTGGCTATCATGTCCCGGAGGAAATCCGCCAGGAGTTCTTTGCTCGTCGAGTAGACTACGTCGCACCTATAGGCAACTCTTCGTTCATGGGGTTTCATGCCTGCAATCACGTACGCCACGCTCAGACCACACAGCCTGTATAAGGGTTCCATCAACTCGGCATCTCTCTTCGCGAGATAGTCGTTGGAGGTCACCACATGGCAGGGAAGGCCCTTCCAGCACTTGAGAACTGCCGATATGGAGGCCGTGAGGGTCTTACCTTCGCCTGTCTGCATCTGTATTGCAAATCCCTGAATCAAAATAGCCGCCATGATCTGCTCGACATAGGGGCGCATCTGTACGCTTCTTCGGGCTGCCTCACAAATAAACCCGACAGCCCGCAAAAGAGGATCACCATCCTGTCCGAGACGGACAGCCTTCCTGCAGTCATCCATCTGTGCCAGAAAGTCGTCGTCAGCCAGTGGCGAGGCAGCCAACGCAATCTTATAAATCTGTTCCGCATCTTTCCTCAAAGCCTTGGGAGAAAATATTCTCCTCTTGTACCAGCCGCAGATATCGTTAAAAACCCCGTCGATGCCGGAATGAATCTTCTGCCTGTTTTTCAGAATCATATCTTGTATCGTGTCTGTATGTTCTGCTTGATCAACCTATACGCTTGGATTGCCAGGGGCTCAGGCGGCAAAGCAAGCCTGAGCATACCGGATCGGCCATGCAAAAGCGATGGTTGCACCATCCCGGCCGGAGTACTCACCGTACCCATTATTACAAAAAAAGGTTCAGTGACCTTCTTTCCGCTCTTCTCGGTGGGTGAGACAGGTATATCGCCTCCGCCGAGCCAGCCAAGGGCCGCCGACGGTAACTCCTCCTTTTGATATGGTATTACGATAATATCCATGAAATCGAGGGTCCGTCCCGCGTTGCCCCGAAGTTTCACCTCACCTTTCAGTTTCTTTTCCCTGAAAAGTTCCGCTGCCTGTTCCTGAGAGACTATCCCTGAAAACTTGAAGGCTCCTTCTTCAACGAGGGAACCGAGTATCCTCTGCCGCTTGAGCCATGTGCCCCGAAGCGATTCGATATCGTGAGTCACGAAAAAACCCTGGATGCCGGCTATCACCCTTAGCTTGTCTTTCTTTTCCTGGAGTGCTGCCAACTGCTCCAGCAAGACTTTTTCTCTCTCATGGAGCGGTTTCAGGTCGGCAGCCAGTTCCACGATCGCCTTTTGTCTGAGCGCTCTGGTCTGAGCCACAGCTGCTTCCGTGGCTTCTATTTCCAGTTCCAGTTCGCGGTTCGAAAGCGAAGCGATGAGATCACCCTTCTTCACATATGCACCGTTCTTTACATGCACTTTTTCCAACCTACCTTCGGTTTCAGCATAAACCTTGGCAAAACTCTTCGCTTCCAGTACCCCCGGGGCCCTGATAGCATAGAAAAAAGGACAGAATCCGATAAAAGCAATAATAGCCACAGCCAGTCCCCCCGATACGGCCATGGCCCTTTTACGGGTCCTGGCAAGCTTCGGACTGTTGAGAAGATACGTCATGAAGGCCTTTACGGGATAAAGGAGGCCAATGAATAGTGAAACTACTCCGAAAAGGACTCCCACCACAAAAATCCGGTCAGCTACGAAAAGCATAATCGCTATAGAGATGAATACTCGATACGCCAGACTACAGGCCGCGTAAGCGGCAAGCCAGAACGCTTCCCTCCTGCTCTCCGAGGGAGAGGTCGCATTCTCTACCTTGAAAAGGTAGCGCTCTACCCAGTAAAGCCACTGGCTCCTCGAACGTGCATAGAGATTGGGAATTTCCAGTACATCAGACAGAATGTAGTAAGCATCATAACGTATGAGCGGGTTCCCATTGAAAAGGATGCTCGTAACAGAGCCTATCACCATGGTGTTGAAAGCAAGACTGTGGACCAGGCCATCTCCCGTATTCGCCCAAACGAGAGCCGCAATGGCCGCGAAGAAGAGTTCCACAATCATGCCGGCTGAACCTACCAGGGCCCGGTGCACCCGTTTCTGAAAAAACCAGCTACTCGTGGCGTCCATGTAAGGCAGGGGGGTAAAGACAAGGAACATTACCCCGAAAGAGTGCACGGGACCACCAAAACGTTTATTCATCATGGCATGTCCCAGCTCATGGAGAAGCTTCACAAAGGCCATG
>CAYOYU010000104.1:4114-6013 GCA_964408265.1 uncultured Syntrophorhabdaceae bacterium | reverse complement strand
AAGACGAGGTTCGAAGGGGCAAGCATGCCCTGAGTCTGATCGTAGATCCTGTCGATATTGTCAACAATGGCCTTGAAGCCATAGAGCACGACGACAATCCATACCGCAAGCCCCTTGTAACTAAAGACCATTCTCACGAAGGGCATTATGCGGTTCAGCCATCCGTCAGGATTCCACAAAGGTATCTTGATGGAAATGAAAGAAAAGAGCTTGCTCCTCAGCTCTTTACGTTTCTTATCAGATTGTCTTTCAAAGATGAATTCACTGTTTGGCGGATTACTGAAGTACAACAGGGAGTTCGTGTGGAGCTGGGATAAGAGCCCGATTACCTCATCCTGCGAAGGAGCCTTTTCCCTGTAAGTTTCAAGACATTGCTCCCATATCTCCTGTACGGTGTTCTCGGACGTAAGCCTTGCAATGAAGGCATATGCTTCGGGAGTGACTCGGAAATAATTGTTGTTAAACCTGTCTTTCAGAACGTACCAGAGAGTCCCACGGTAATACTGTTTCTGAACATCAACGGAAGAAAGAAGCCCGACCCTGAGATCGGCAACTTTGAACCAAGATTCACTGAAGAGGTTTCCTTGCATAGGGACCTACCACCAGAAGTACAGACGGATGAACTCTATCACTCGGTGAGTCAAAATCCAGATAACCCTTCTCTTGCCGGCGTCAATTTTCGCCAAACCGCTCATACCGGGCCGCCACCAGGACTCAGGGCTGCCCTCAATAACCGCCTTTGCAAGGAATACATTTCCTTCACGCTGATCCACTTCAGCCATGGGAATTATCCTTTCCAGCTTGATATTGCAGCTATTCCACGGCCTGCTCAGAAAAACCAGCTCCCCCCTGGATCCCTGAGCAACGTCACCTATATCCCGCTCATTAATCTTGATGTGCACGTACATACCCTCAAGCTTTGCAAGCTTCAGAAGGACGTCCCCTTTGGAAACAGGGGCTCCTGTCAGCTTCTGCTTATCTCCTTCAACAACAATAGCGTCGAAAGGAGCTGCTGCATGGGCCTGACTCAGTTGAAAGCGTATCTTGTCCAGCCCGGCTCTTGACTCATCCAGTCTGGATAAGGCTATCTTCATGTCAGCCAATGATCGGCTTGCCCGATTCTTGTCAGCCTCTCGCGCAAAACGGACCGTGTCTGCCAGAGACTGCGCCTCTCTCAACAGAAGTTCCTTCGTTTCCAGCTTGAGAAGAATATCCCCTTTCCTTACACGATTACCCTCCCGGACCATTACATCCTGAATGATACCATCATAGGGGGCCGACACATAGGCCACCTCATCCGTTCTCAGTGCAGCGCTCCCCTCGACTTTATACTCCCAGTGACCGACAAAACTGTAAAGCAATGCCACCGCCAGTATTATCGAAGCGGCTTTCAAGACACTATGCTCTACTCCCAGCAAAGAACTCAGAGTTCTTCTTACCCGTATCACCGCCCGCATACCAAACCACAAGCTCTTGTGGTGGAGCGTCTTCAGCCATGGTATTGTCTGGTTTGCAATCAGCTTCAGCGCCTCAATGTCGGATGCCGTGAAACTTGAATCCTTCTTCTCGCAGGTCATCACGGCTATAGCCCTGCCCTCTACAAGAAAAGGTACGGAGAGAATCTGGCTCAAACTTCTGCTTTTCGCGTACTCCTCGTGCTCCCTGTCTATAGCAAAAACGTCGCTGATCTTCGGATAGGCCACCATTTCGTTCTGTTCATAGGACTCCTCAGCGACCCTCTCCAACGTCCTGACTGCCTCGCTGTGCTTGTCAAATGTCTCCAGATGGCTGATAGCAACGGTGCGGATGTAATTGTTTTTCAGCCATCCGAAACTCGTCTGGGTACAGTTGAAACGGTGGGCCACTTCACTCACCAATGTCATGGAAGCCAGCAGAAAC
>CAYOYU010000104.1:3383-4104 GCA_964408265.1 uncultured Syntrophorhabdaceae bacterium | reverse complement strand
GCATTGGCTACTTCCATCACATCGACGAGCGGGCTGTTCGGTTCGCCTGAAGCGCCGGCGTCCTCCTGCAGACGGTGTCTGTAAAAGCTCTCAGGTATATCGCTTATAAGCTGGGTGCGAATAACGATATTACTGAGCTGTTGCGGAGTTGCTTCTTCAAGGGCAACGAAGACAAGCAGTTTTCCATGCGCAGAAGGAGCTTCAATTCTGAATGCCAGCCCGAATGAAAGGGATTCGCTTGCAAGGGACCGGTCCAGTCGCTCATGGGCAAAACCGTTCTGAATGGCTCGATCCGAAAGATTGAACAATGCCTCCTCAAACCGGACGGCGTACTCTCTTAAAGAATCCTTGACATAGTATCCGTCAACGGCTTTCCATCCGGTCTCATCCTTGGCGAAAAGAAGGGCACATGGGGATTTGCATAAGAGAGAAACGCTCTCCAAAAAAAGGCTCCAGAATTCGGAATCCTCACCGCCGAAAAACCTGAGACTCCTCAGTTTCTCCAGAACGGCCTTTCCGCTTTGATCATGATTCATTGAAATCCACCTCTACATCCTCAAAAGCTAATGTTGGCTAAAACCCCGGGGGTTACTCTGCCGTCCTTGTTGCTGAACTCCACCTTTACCCTCACCAAGGCACTAGCTTTGTCCGCCACAGGAGAGATAAAGCTTACGGTACCTTTCCTTTCCACGGTACCAGCCCCCTGGTTTATACCGAGGCG
>CAYOYU010000104.1:0-3373 GCA_964408265.1 uncultured Syntrophorhabdaceae bacterium | reverse complement strand
CTTTGCCCTTTTTCAACGCCAGTGCATACCTCTCTTCAAGGTTGAAATCCACGTAGCAGACGGCCTTGTCAGCTACAACTACGAGAGTATCCCCCAGTTTCACCCATTCCCCCTCCTCAGGCTTAATAGTCGCCACAATGGCATCAATAGGCGACCTCAGAGTATAGCGGGCAAGAACCTCTTTAGCTATCTCATACTCCAGGAGTTCCTGTTTCTTTTTCGATTCATGCCCCTCTACTTTGCCTTTAAGGGTGTAGTACTGCATCTGGAGACCATTGACTTCGTCGAGGCTCACGGACCCCGTCTTTTCATAAAGTTCCTTCGAACTCTCAAGAAGGCTCTTGATGATGGCCAAGTTACTCTTGTTTGATTCATACTCTGAATTATCGAGGTATATCTGCTTCTTGCGGTCCACTTCGAGCTTCTGCAATGTATCATCGAGTTGAAGTATCTTTTCCCCTTTCTTCACCATATCCCCTTCCTTGAGGAATATGTTTGACACAACTCCATCGATCTGCACGGCAAGACTCAGTTCCTGCAAGGGTCTCACGATGCCTTCGAATTCTGCCGAACCGGCAGAGGTGCTTGCCAGAACAAGTGCGAACAATATGGGACAAAAGAGTTTTCTCATTAACGACTCCTCACTTTTCGAATCCTTCCTTCTCTTTCAAGAAGATTTGCAGGGAATGGCATGTTTCCGACAACCTACTCTAATATATTCTTCAAATCACCCGGCGAATTTCCCGTTTGGTGACTGACGCTCTTTCTATCGATATCGTATCTTGTCAGGATGTTTCCTGCAGCGATTTCGAGAGAAGCCTCTGCAACTTTGTAATTGACGACGGCGCTGTACACCCTGCGTTGATAATTGATGTACTCTTCCTCTTTGCTGAAAAGAGTCTTGAGATTTGTCCTGCCTAACTTGAACTTAACCCGTTCCATCTCCAGGAGCTGTTCCCTTACCTTCAGTCCCTTCTCGTATTCCAGCAACTGTTCCTGAAAACTCTTCAATTCCGACACCTTGCTGTCTATGGAGTTGTTCAGGCTAGCCACCAGACTCTTGAGCTCCGATTCGGCCTGTCGCGCACGCATCTGCGCGATGGTAAGACCGCTTTTCGCCTGCATGTTACCGAGTATGGGTATACTCAGTTTCAACCCTATAGACCAACTCATGAACCTGTCATCGGAGACCTCACTGAAGGCGCTGTCTCTATCCGAAGTAAGGCTGTTGGTACTCACGGAACCTACCAGATCGAGCTTGGGCAGAAGCTGATCCCTGGCGTTCTTTACCTGTATCTTTTCTTTTTCCACATTCTTCTTGGCGATATTGTACTCTGGCCACTTTTCAAGAGCCATCCTCACATATTCGTCGGGGTTCAGAACAGCGATGTAGCCGCGGAAGGGATTATCGGCAGGCATTAAATATACGGCCCTGTTGTCCGACGCCGATACATTCAGTAAAGTCATAAGCTGATTCTGCGCTTCCACGGCCTTGCTTTTGGCGTTGAACAGCTCTGCCCTCCGTGCATTAATAAGGCTCTGCGCCTCCAACACCTCTGTGTGCGCTATTCTTCCGCTCGCAGCACGCAGTTCGATGTCTTTGAGAGATTCCTGGGCAATTTTCAAGGATGTTTCCCAGCTCTGCGCTATTTTCTGGGCACCGTACAATCTCCAGTAAACCTGCACCGTAACGCCCACCAGCTCCATCAATTTCTGTTCAAACTTGCTATCTCCTATGTCACTCTGTACTTTCGCGAGGTTAATCTTCACCATCGTCGCATCGGTACCGAATCCTCTCAAGAGCGGCTGTTCGAGCGTGAATTTCAGGGAATTGCTGTACTCATAGAGGTAATCTCTGTATTGCTCAATGATTGAACTGTTCTTCTTGTTGCCCGTAAACTTCAGGTCGAGCTTTGCTCCCGTAGGCACGATGCTCGTCATCTCCATATCCAGCGCATCGCTTCGCTCGAAATATTCGAATTGTCTGCTTATTAATTGGTCGTAGGCACTGTTGGGCACGTGGATCTTCTGCTGCGTGAAGGACGTCTGGAATACGGGTTCGAATATCCCTTTCTCTGCAGTGATCTGTTCTTTTGCCATTTGTGCCTGAAGAAATTCGCTGAATACCGTGGCGTTTCTCTTTACCACTTCCTGTGCTATCCTCTGAAGACTCGCGGAAATACTGACAATCTCGTCTCCCTCTGCCGCACCTCCGCCAACGGCCGCCGTTGCAGGGGGAGCCAAAATACTGTCCGCTCTGGCATCGAGAGCAGCAAAACTGAGCAGACCTATCATCAACAGCGCGCCTGTTCTCCACAGCAATATCATGGTCATAGTCCCTTTTGTTTATGGCCGGAGCGTTATATCATTCTATCCTCTCCGACGACCTCTCTGACAGAGGCTTCCGAAGCATGATTCTAATAAGTTCTTTTTCCAATTTACCTAAAACATAATTTCTTCAATCCAGTATTCAAAAAGCAGGCCTTTCTCGGCATCCTGCATTACCGCTTTGTTCCAATCCATACTCCCGAATGACGGCATCATGCCGTAATCTTGCGTGCTGAGCACGTCAAGTTTGAAGGGATCAGTAGACAGCGCTTCACGTCCATAAAGCGCGGCATTCGTCGGGGTCGGTGTGTAATCATTCAGTGCCTGGTACGTTCTGCCAAGTTCCGTACTGCGGACACTCATACTGGCTGGCAGCAGCGAGTTGCGGACTGTATCGGACAACTCGGTCAGATGGTTGAGGAGTTGGTAATCGACCTCCTTCGTGAATTCCCAGCTCTTTGCGGCATTCGTGTAAACAGGAGCAGTAATCCCGTCTGAGGCGATATAGTTCATGGCAGGTACAAAGAGACCTTGGTTGACAAACTCCACTGACCACCCTTTGTTATCCCGAAGGATCCCTGTTGCCTCCTGACCGATCTGCACCTCCATCAAACCGGAACTCTGCGTATTGCCTGCCACGAATATCCTGTCCGCCTTCGTCTCGATAGCCTTCGCCTTTAACGAAGCCAGTGTGGCTCCGTCTGCAGTAACGACCCTGCTTACAGGTCCGTGTCCGATTATGTTGATGCTTTGTGCCGTTACATTCATCGCGGAATCATTCAGGCTGTCGGTGATCTCACCTGTCTGCCCCACTTTGATCGTCACGTTACCACCTGCTGCGTTTATTGTGGCCACGGACAGACTGCCCCCTGCGTTGTACAGCACGGAGCCCGCTATGGCCGTTGTCACTGCGGTAGTACTCATGACAATATCGCCTGATGCAATAAGTGTCGCATTGGGCGCGCTGACGGCCTGGTTCTGTCTTAACGTGCCGTTCGCCGTCTCAAGCACGAGGGTGCCGGTAGTGATGAGGTCGGATTGAGCG
>CAYOYU010000103.1:13138-16282 GCA_964408265.1 uncultured Syntrophorhabdaceae bacterium | reverse complement strand
AGGCTGACTGCAACGCTGCTTCCATAACGCCCCCGGTGGCACCGAAAATAGTGGCTGCACCGGTATATTCGCCGAGAGGGTCATCGGCGGGCTGATCAGGCATCTCTTTCAGGTCGATGCCTGCTTCTTTCAACATCCGCGCCAGTTCACGTGTGGTGAGTACATAGTCAACATCCTGATAGCCGCTTGACCGCATCTCCGGCCTGTTTGCCTCGAACTTCTTGGCCGTGCACGGCATAATAGATACGGAAACGATATCCTGTGCAGGTATGCCCTTCAGTTCGGAATAATATGTCTTTGACAGCGTACCGAACATCTGCTGTGGTGATTTCGCTGTGGATACGTGGGGCAGAAGGTGCGGGTAGAAGGTTTCCACGAACTTGACCCAGCCTGGGCTGCAGGATGTGATGACCGGCAAGGTCTGATTCTTCGTGACCCGTCCTATCACTTCCGTGCCTTCCTCGAGAATGGTCAGGTCAGCGGTAAAATTCGTATCGAAGACTGCATCGAAATTGAGCCGCCTCAGAGCAGCATGCATCTTCCCCGAGACCAGGGTCCCCGGTTCCATGCCGAACTCCTCTCCGAGCATTGCACGGACGGCAGGGGCCTCCTGGACTACCACATGTTTGGAGGGATCGTGAAGTGCTTTCCAGACTTCCTCCACGTGGCTGTTTTCATAGAGGGCGCCCACAGGGCAGAATACGGTGCACTGGCCGCAGTTCACACAGGAACTGTTTCCCATCCCCACATCGAAAGCATCGGTAATGGTCGTCTCATAGCCCCTTTTGTCGAGGGTCAGGGCATTGACCGTCTGAATATTGGAGCAGACCTGGATGCACCTGCCGCAGAGAATACACTTGTTGGGATCGCGGACTATTGACATGCTTGTTCTGTCGATGGGTTTTTTTTCTTCTCTTCGGGGGTACTTCAGTGTGTTGATGCCGAGGTTGGCTGCAAGGCTCTGCAGTTCGCAAACCCCGTTCTTGATGCAGGTGAGACAGTCCATATCGTGGTTGGCAAGGACCAGTTCCACCAGCTCCTTTCGGGCACTCCGTACCCTGGCAGTATTGGTACGGATCTTCCAACCGTTTACCGCCTGCGTCATACACGCCCTTTTGAGTGACGGAAAGCCCTCCACTTCCACGACACAGACGCCGCAGGAGCCTTCGGGATGAAGGTCGGAATTGTAGCAGAGGGTTGGAATATTAAAGGACGCCTTCTTGGCGGCCTCGATAATGGTCGTGCCGTCCTCGACCTCCACTTCCACATTGTTTATCCATATCTTTATCATAGCTCAGTCCTCTCAACCTCCTTGCTTGGCTGTGTTGCCTCCGGTGAGAGCCCGCTCCCCCTGCTGTACGGGCCCTCACTCATGAAACATGTTTCATCTGGTATAAGAAGCCATTTCATCCTTAAAATATTTCAGGGCGCTGGACACCGGCATGATAAGCGACTGTCCGAGAGGACAGAAGGAAGTATCCTTCATGACCTGGGAAATTTCCATGAGTTTCATGAGATCCTCTTCGCTCCCCTTTGATGCCGCCACATTGTCGATGATGTCCACGAGCCTTGCCGTGCCGAGCCTGCAGGGCACGCAATGACCGCAGGATTCATGTTTGAAGAAATGGAGGACGTTTTTCAGCATATCCACCATATCGGTATCTTCATTCATGACCAGGATGGCGCCCGAGCCCAGAGCAGCTGCGTACTCTTTCAGGTTGATGAAGTCCATCTGCACGTCAAGCATATCAGGACCGAGGAAGGCTCCGGCCGCGCCTCCAACGAGGGCGCCCTTGAACTTCTTTCCATCCTTTATGCCGCCGCCGTACTCGAAAATGATATCCCTCAGCGTCGTACCCATCTCCGTCTCAATAAGACCCGGAGTTGCCACATGACCGAGGATAGTATAGACTTTCGTCCCGCTGCACTTTTCGGTACCATACCCCTTGAACCAGGCTGCTCCGTTCTTGATGATTTCGGGAGCGTTGGCAAGAGTCTCCACATTGTTCACAAGCGTCGGTTTTCCCCAGAGGCCTGCCTGGATCGGGAAAGGCGGTTTGTTGCGCGGATGGCCTCTCTTGCCTTCCAGGGATTCGATCAAAGCTGTTTCTTCGCCGCAGACGTAGGCTCCGGCACCTTTCATGACTGCCAGGTCGAAATTGAAGCCGCTGCCCATCAGGTTGTTACCGAGCAGACCGTATGCCCTGGCGTCGGCGATGGCTTTTTCCAAACGTTCGATGGACAGGGCATATTCACCCCTGATATAGATGTAGCCTTTGCTGGCGGAGATGGCATAGCCGGCGATAATCATGCCTTCTATGAGCTTGTGGGGGTCGCCTTCAAGGATGAGCCTGTCTTTGAACGTTCCCGGTTCGCCTTCATCGGCGTTGCAGATCACATACTTCTGCTCGCCGGGGGTCTTCAGGGCAAAATCCCATTTCATGCCTGTGGGAAAGGCTGCGCCTCCTCTTCCGGCAAGCCCGGAAGCCTTCATTTCGGCTACCACGTCCTCGGGTTTCATCGTGTTCAGCGCTTTGGCGGTCGCCTCATACCCGCCTACCGCTATATACTCATCAATGCTTTCAGGATTGATGAAACCACAGTTCTTCAGGACGATGCGGGGCTGCTCCTTCATGAGTCCCGTTGTTTCCCGCTTGATAACAGCCCGTTTGGGTACGTCGGTGATTACGAGTCTTCTTAACGGTCTTCCCTTCAGGAAATGTTCAGTGACCAGTTCCGGAATGTCGGAGGTCGTCACATTCGCATAGTAGAGCCCTTCGGGGTAGACAACAAGAACAACGCCCTGTCCCGTTATGCCTATGCTTCCTGTCTCGAGAACAGCTATCTCGTCAGCGAGTCCCTGCCTTGCGATTTCCTTCACAAGCGCGTCAGCAACAGCACGCGCACCGGCCATGATTGTGCCTGCATCAATGCTTATTAGTACGTGACTTCTCGCCATCATATCGCTCTTCTCCTCTCCTCCAGAATAGCATCAACTCTTTCCGGGGTCAGGTTTCCCATCATCTCGTCATTCATCATCAGTGCCGGTGCCACCCCGCATACTCCGAGGCAGCTGCAGGTCTCAAGGGTGAAGACGCCGTCCTTCGTCGTGAGTCCGGACAAAAAAATATTTCACTGTTTCGG
>CAYOYU010000103.1:12714-13128 GCA_964408265.1 uncultured Syntrophorhabdaceae bacterium | reverse complement strand
GCCGTCCTTCGTCGTATCGCCCACCGCCACGCCCAGTTTCTTTTTCAGGTAGTCCAGAAGGGACGATGAACCCATAAGATGGCATGG
This sequence comes from uncultured Syntrophorhabdaceae bacterium, assembly GCA_964408265.1. GTDB lineage: Bacteria > Desulfobacterota > Syntrophorhabdia > Syntrophorhabdales > Syntrophorhabdaceae > CAYOYU01. The sequence goes on along the minus strand of CAYOYU010000103.1, from coordinate 13,041 downwards.
GGGCGAGTCACAGAGCCGGATGATATTGCGGCCCCGGGGTTTGAGACTGAACATCGTGTAAAATGTGGCCACTCCGTGGACGTAACTGTAGGGTACGTTCAGATAATCGGCGCATTTTTCGATGTCGTCTTTTGCCAGGTAGTGTTGAGCGTTGTTGTCCTGGAGATCGTGTAGGATATAAAGGATATTATCCAGCCTAGGTTCAAATTTTTGTAAGATCGCTTCTCTGTACAAATCCCTCACCCTCCCTTTTTATTAATCATTTCATCTCGATGGCATAGTCCGAAACGGGCCTGCCGTTCACAATGTGTTCCTGAACAACCCTCC
>CAYOYU010000103.1:0-12704 GCA_964408265.1 uncultured Syntrophorhabdaceae bacterium | reverse complement strand
ATAAATAACTGCCTGTTTACCTTCCTCGTGAACCTCAATGATAGGTTCGTGCGAGGCGAGCCCCTTCTCCCCGGTCTGTGTGACGATGACGTCCGTGAGGTTTCTCTTGGCGATTTCGTCGACAAAGGCTTTCAGCACTTCCCTAGCACCCGCGGCGATTCCGCTCGTACCCATACCCACTACGATTCTGATTCTTGCTTCCTTTTGCCTCAGTTCGATTTCCCGCGCTGCTTTGTCCCTGATTTTCCTCAGATCTTCTAGATTCATGGGCTATCCTCCTTATTTGACACAATAATGTACAAAAGATTACAATCTCTCGTCAAGATATTTGCCGAGGAATGTTATTACTTCTGGGTGGTTAATCGGTATCCCATCCAGTTGGACCCGGATATCTTTTGTATCCAGAATGAAGTTCGTGTTATCTGTCACATATTCGAACACAAAGTCGAGGTCAGGATAGCTGACGGTGAGCGTGAGAAAGGTGTCTTTCAAGTTTCCCAGGGGCGGAAGGTCCGGATGGGTCAGTTTGAAAGAGGCGGTGATGCTTGTTCCTTTTCCCACCTCGCTGGTCAGACTGAATGCACCCCCGCAGGTCTCGGCGGTTCCCTTCAGGAGTGGCACTCCCAGCCCTACTTTATGGCCCTTTTTCGTAGAAAAGAACGGATCCATCACAAGGCCTACCGTCTCAGGATTCATGCCGCGGCCGTCATCAATGACCTTCAGAATAAGGAGGTCTTCCTTCCTGCTCTCGGAGATGGAGATGTGAATGTTCCCTGCTCCCGCTGCTGCGGAATTGGAAACGATATCCACGAGGTGGGCACAAATGTCAGTCATCATGGCTGCCGGCCGCCATAACCGCGTGTCATTCGAAGATCAACCCATTTCCCACATGAATCTGAAGCCGGGGCGCTGAATATACAACGTCGGGCAATGTAAGGCAGTGGGACCCCCTCATCTGGTTATGTACAAAGAAATCAATGTATACAAAATGGCGAAGCAAATTCCATACCGTGCCTTCTGTTCATCCTAACCTGCCGGATTCTGGGCGTTCTTCCAATTTCATGGCCCAGGAGTGTTGCGATTGTGGTCCTACCTGATACATTTTTGTATAGAATCTACACGTTCAGCCGGGCGCTCCGTTCCTGAGGCGCATCAGGGCTGTACCAATTTCGGCAAATTCTGCCCTGTCAAGGTTAAGGACGGTCCTTCTCTTTCCCACATCCTTCAGGTAGTGTGCATCGGAAAAAGAGACGAGGGGGATCTGTTTCGGGAGGATGAAGGGGAGCAGATCGGGCAGTCGTTCTCTATTCTGTATCTCCAGCGCATCGAAGGGTATGTTGTCCGGCACGTAGCCGAGCTGTCCGATGATACTGTATGTGGGACTGTCGATATGGGAGGGGATCACGAGTCCCCCTAACTCCTTCGCCCTCGATACCGCCTCTTCGAGTGATATCTGGACGGAATTGAGGAGCAGCCGTTCCTCGAACCTGATAATAGTGTCGTTACCGTCTACCACAACCTGGTCGCCGAAGTAATCCGGCTGATTTTTCACATCGGGGAGCCGCCGGTATGTCTCCTCCTGGAAAATCCGCGCCTCTTCATAATTTCCGAAAAGGAGAAGGAGGTGGATCTCCTCCATGGTCTGGAGTTCCATCCCGAAGAGCACCAGAATTCCCTCTTTCTGCCCTATCTCTCTGGTGTAGATCCCGTTTTCTATCATGTTGTGGTCGGTGATGGCGATGATGTGGAGCCCCTGTTCTATTGCCCTGTGAACGATCGCTGCAGGCGACATCTCAAGGCTGCCGCAGGGCGAGAGGGTACTGTGAATGTGAAAATCACATTCGAACGGCTTCAATCATTGCCGCCCTTATGAAGTGCATTATATACAACGCCTGCTATATCGAAGGCTGAGCGGTTATCCCTCAGGATGGCAACCTCCTCGGCCCGTGCTTTTTCGAGTACCTCAGTTTCCATCTGGAGCTTGCGGGGAATGATTATGGCCGATATGTCCTTCAGCTTTGCCACTCCAAGGACGTTGATATGCCTCTGTACCGTTATCCACACAGAATGTTCCTGAGCATTGGCAATGACATCAGAAAGAAGGTCCGACACGTATCCTGATGTTACCGCCCTGTCGATGCCTATATCGCCGGTAAGTACTTCAAAACCCAACATCTGCGCCAGTTCGCCCACTGTCATTGGCTCCCCCTCGGTTATAGTAGAATCTTATGTATAGATGCAGCAAAGGCCCTGCAGGGCCTATTCCTTCTTCTCTCCTGACGAATTGTCCGACATGGCAGGCGGCAGCTTGCGTGCCAGGTCGAGTATCTCTTCCGCCAGTGTCTTTACTCTGCCCCTCAGTTTGATGACACAGTCCGTATCAAAGGCCAGGCCGCGAACGATATCCTCGGCAAGGGTGCGGCAACTGGGAGAACCGCAGGCGCCGCAGTCCAGACCGGGAAGCTCGTTGGCAATGGCGTCGACCCGTTCCATTTTCATGATAGCCTTGGAAACGTCCTCGTCGAGGACCATGATCGGTCTGGGCTGTATGGGTTCGGTGAACTGGTATTCCTTCCCTTCATAGACCTTCAGAAGGTTCTCCTCGTCGTAGTACGGCATAGTGCTGGTAAATCTCTCAATAATGCGCCTCAGCTTGACCCGTCCGACGAAGAGGTTCTGAATGTTCAGGGGGCCGCCCACGCAGCCTCCCACGCATGCCTGGAGTTCGATGAAATCGACGTCCCTCAGCTCGCCAAGTTCGATCTCCTCGAGAAGGCTCGTAACGTTATGGATACCGCTGACGGCGAGGCTCGTGCCGAAACTTATGCTTTTCGACTCTCCTGTCACGTATCCCCAGCACATACCTGATTTTGTCGCCTTGTGGAGCCCCTCCCTGTTGAGTTCATTGCCCCTGTTCTGCTGGAGGTGTTTGATAATGTCCTTGTAAATCAGGTTAGCCCCGATGACGCCATCCACTGCCGAGACCCTGGTGACAATGGGGTTCTTCGCCTCCGTAACTTTTGCAGGGCAGGGGGAGATGAAAAACGTACCGATTTCATCCCATTTGAGTCCTGTCCGCTTCATTGCCTCCGCTTTTGCCATTCTGGCAGCCACTTCCATGGGCGTCAGCACCGGTATGACCCGCTGAAGGAGATCGGGGAACTTGATCTGGAGCAGCCGAAGCACCGCCGGACAGGCCGATGAGAAGAGAGGTTTGTCATATCTTGTTGTCTGAAGATATCTATGGACTACGTAGGCAACAACCTCGGCTGCCAGCGCCACTTCGAAGACCTCATCGAAGCCTATCTTCCGGAAGGCTGCGAGAATCTCGTCTATACCCTCGTACTCCTTGAATTGACCGAAAAAGGAAGGTGCCGGAAGGGCTATTCGATATTTGAAAGAATCCAGTTTTTGGAGGGCGTCGGTCACTGCCACCTTGGCGTGGTGCGAGCAGAAACGGATACAATCCCCGCAGTCGATGCAGCGCTCTTCTGTGATCTTGGCTTTCCCTTCGTGGACGCGGATTGCCTCCATGGGGCATCGCTTTATGCAGTTGGTACACCCCCTGCACTTGTCGTAATCGAGAGTGACTGAGTGAAAGTAGCGGCTAGACATACTTGGCTCCTGTTTCCAACTGGTTCGTCTCTCTCGGCGTAAGGTAGAGCGTTGCCTGTAAAATGGTACCCACACCGATCCTCGTATCAATTGTGAGCTCGTCGGAGCAATGCTTTATGTTCGGCAGACCCATGCCGGCGCCAAAACCCATTTCCCGTATTTCATTGGGCGCCGTTGTGTATCCCTCTTTCATGGCGAGCTCGACATCGGGAATTCCTTCCCCCACGTCGTCCGATATAACAACTATCTTCTCAGGCTCTATGTTGATGATGATCTCTCCACGACTTGCGTGAATTACGATATTCATTGCCGCCTCGTACACTATGATGGCGGCATTCTTCACGACCTCCTGCTTCAGACCCAGTTGCTGAAGAGCCTTCTTGGTCTTCGATGCCGATTCACCGGCAATAAGGAAGTCTTCTTCATCGACTTTGAACCTTAACTGCAGGTGCGGTTTCCCCCCTTCCAGATTGGCGGCGTTCATTGTGTCGATCCCCTGATGCATCCTTCGACCCCGTTGGAAAAGAGCAGGCCGCAACACTTGAAGATAAGGAAGGGCGTTGAGAGAAGCGGTATGTCATCATTGTTTACTTTCTTTATAACTTCAGCATCAGGTTTCTTGTCGCCGGTGAAGATGACTGCTACAGCGTCCATGACCTCCGCAGTATGAATGATATGGGGATTGGTGAGGGAGGTAATGAGGAGCGTCTGCGAGCCGGCAAAAGCCAGCATTTCGCTTATGAGGTCACAGGCAAATGCCGTACCCACCTCGCGGTCCAGTAGCTCCTCGCCACAAAGGACTTCAGCTTCAAGTATCTCTTTTACATCTCGTAAGGTCATGGTGGCCTCTATCTTCATCTGAATTTCTGATTCGTGAACCCAGGCAAATAAAGAACAGGGCTTCAGAGGTTGAATTTGAAGGCCTGGCGGCCAGACGCCTATGGCCTGCAACGCGTCCGGGAATGTTGCTATGGGTACACCGGTTCCAGTTACCGGAATGATTCATAAGGCTTGAAGTCAGATCGATTCACCCTATAATACACAGGAGCGCTTCTTTCACGTCCCCTGAGAAGGATTATACGTACGATCCCATTATATAGTTGTGAAGATGCTCTATCAGTATTCCCTGTTCCGTAATGATCGCTTTCAGCACGTCTCCGATGGAGATGATCCCGACGAGCTTACCGTTGTCCAGAACAGGGAGGTGCCGGATCCGTTTCTCGGACATGATACCCATACATTCATTGAGAGTATTCTTTGGGCTCACGACGAAGAGTTCCGGCGTCATTATGTCCTTAATGGATGTCTCTTTAGAGGACCTGCCTTCCAGGATCACCTTCCGTGCGTAATCCCTTTCGGAAATAATGCCGGTTACACGGCCGTCGGCGTCGATTACCGGCAAGGCACCGACACCCTTCTCGCTCATTGTCTGTAGCGCCCTGTACACCATGGCATCCCGAGAAATCGTCCAAACCTCGCCGCCCTTCTTCTGTAGTAGCTGCCCAACAGTCTGCATATCAGATCCTCCCGAGCATAGTCTATCATGAATTCTACCCCATTTCCCGTTTTCTGGCAAGTAGATTAGGAGAGGGGAAGGCCATTCACAGGAGGATCATTTCCCTCCACAGATGCTCTGATTCCCGAAGAAATTTCTTGACACAGAGGGGTATATAGATATTATAATATCGATAGATAGTTATTGATATATAATTATCCATAACTTGGAGGTAAGGAGATGACCGAGATGGACGAAAAGAAAGAGGGGGCTGGGCGGGCCATCCCGGAGCCCACGCTACGGAGGCTGCCCATCTACCACCAGTACCTTACGAAACTGAAGAATGAGAAACACCTTGAGTCCATATCCTGTACCACAATCGGGAATGACTTGAACATCCTGCCCATCCAGGTCAGGAAAGACCTGGAAGTCACGGACGCGGTGGGTAGACCGAAACTGGGCTACATCGTGTCGGAACTGATTGACGTTATTGAGGACTTTCTCGGGTGGAAGAACACCACCGAGGCCTTTCTCGTGGGTGTGGGCAACCTCGGGTCCGCCCTCCTCGGATACAATGGCTTCATAAACTACGGCCTTGACATCGTGGCCGGATTTGATGCCGACGAAAACAAGGCTGACACGGAAATACATGGGAAAAGGGTCTTTCACATAAGCAAACTCCCTGACATGATCCGGAGAATGAACATTCTCATCGGCATACTCACCGTACCGGGCGATGCCGCGCAGGAGTCGGCCGATACCATGGTTAGAGCGGGTGTCAGGGCCATCTGGAATTTCTCTCCCGTGAAGGTGATTGTGCCTCCCTACGTTATTGCGCAACACGAGCACCTTGCTTCGTCGCTGGTGGTGCTCTCCAAGAAGCTGGCTGTGGCGTTGAACAGAGAAAAGATTGAGAAAGGGGCAAACTATGGAACAATTGAGGAGATTTGAAAAGGTTTGGCAGATAGTCGACCAGAACGGCAGGGATGCAGCCCGGCTCATACCTATCCTTCAGGAGGTGCAGGCCGAATACAGGTACCTGCCTGAAGAGATCCTGGCATTTATCGCAACGTCACTGGGCATTTCTCCCGCAAGGGTTTTTGGGGTGGCAACGTTCTACTCGCTTTTCACCCTGAAGCCCAAAGGGAAATACATCATACGGATCTGCAACGGCACCGCGTGCCATGTAAAGAAATCCATGGACCTCCATGACGTGGTCAGGGAAAACCTTGGCCTGAAAGGGGAGAAGGATACCACCCCCGATATGCTTTTTACCGTGGAGACCGTGAACTGCCTCGGAGCCTGCGGCCTGGCGCCGGCCATGGTGATCAATGAGACCGTCTACGGCCAGCTTACACGTGAGAAGGCGGTGGCCATTGTTGAAGAGATAAAACGGAAGGAGGGGGAAGATGAACCTGGCGACTACAGAGCTTAAGGGTATAGCGGCCGAATTCACCGCACGCCGGGCAGCCGTCACCCACAGGGTGGTTGTCTGTGCCGGAACGGGATGCCTCGTGAACGGTTCCCTCGACGTATACGACCAGTTCCTTTCATCGGTGAGATCAGCGGGAATAAAGGCCATGGTCACTCTGGAGAAAGAGAGTGTAGGCGTCTACGTCTACAAAAGCGGCTGCCAGGGATTCTGTCAGATAGGTCCCCTTGTGACCCTTCTTCCCGAGGGCATCCTCTATACCAGGGTGAAACCGAAGGATGTGGATGACATCGTGGAGACGACCCTCAAGCGGGGTGAACTTGTCCACAGGCTCCTCTACATGGAGCCAGGAACGAAGAAGATATGCAAGGGCGCCGAGGAGATACCCTTTTATCAGAAACAGAGGCGCTTCGTCCTGAACAACTGCGGGAGTGTGGATCCGGAAGACATAGGGGAGTACGTTGCCGGAGGCGGATACCAGGCAGCGGCGCGAGCCTCCCACGAGATGACATCCCGGGAGATCTGCAGCCTCATGATCTCTTCAGGGTTGAGAGGCAGAGGCGGCGGCGGATTTCCCACAGGCAGAAAGTGGGACAGCGCGAGGCAGCAGCAGGAGCCGAAGAAATACGTCATCTGCAACGGTGACGAAGGCGACCCCGGTGCTTTCATGGATATGGGAATCATGGAAGGAAACCCGCACAGTGTCATTGAGGGCATGATCATTGCTGCCCTGGCCATTGAGGCCGATGAGGGGTATGTCTACGTGCGGGCCGAGTATCCCCTTGCGGTGAAGCGTGTAAGGAAAGCCATACATGATGCGTACTCCCTCGGGGTCCTGGGAGCGAGCATATTCGGGTCCAACCACACCTTCAATCTCCACGTCATGGAAGGTGCCGGTGCCTTTGTATGCGGCGAAGAGACCGCCCTTATCGCCTCTATCGAGGGCAGGCGGGGGATGCCGTCTCCCAAGCCGCCGTTCCCGGCCCAGAGCGGTCTTTGGGGCAAGCCCACGGTGATCAACAACGTTGAGACCCTTTCGACCGTACCCCTCATCATTGCCGGCGGTGCGGAAAACTTCCGGAAAATAGGGACGGCAGATTCTCCGGGTACGAAGACCTTTGCCGTAACCGGTCATGTGGCAAATACGGGTCTCATCGAGATGCCGCTCGGGTCCACGCTGCGCCAGATAGTCTATGGGGTGGCCGGCGGGGTTACGTCGGATGACGGCAAGATCATGAGAGACGGTCTCAAAGCGGTTCAGATCGGCGGTCCCTCGGGCGGCTGCCTGACGAAGGAGCATCTCGACCTTTCCCTCGACTTCGACAGCCTGAAGAAGGTAGGCGCCATGGTCGGCTCGGGCGGGCTTGTGGTGATGAACAGGAACACCTGCATGGTCAGGATCGCCCGGTTCTTCATGCAGTTCACCCAGAGCGAATCCTGCGGCAAATGCGTTCTTTGCAGGGAAGGGACCAAGCAGATGCTCACGCTTCTTGATGACATCATAGAGGGCAGGGCCACCACCGAGACCCTTGAACTTCTGGAGGACCTGGCTGCCGCGGTCCAGAAGGGGTCTCTCTGCGGCCTCGGCAAGACTGCACCCAGTCCTGTTCTCTCCACCTTGCGCCAGTTCAGGGATGAGTACGAGGCCCACGTGGTCCACAAGTACTGTCCCACGGGCAAATGCAAGGCCCTCACGAAATATGCCATTGACGAGGGGGCCTGCAGGGGGTGCATGATCTGCGTGAAACAGTGTCCCGTCAATGCCATAAGAGGCGAGAAGAAGAGTCCCCATACCATCGATCAGGCGCTCTGCATTAAATGCGGTGCCTGTGTTGTCAGCTGCAAGTTCGACGCAGTCAGAGGAGTCCACCCATGAATGAAAAAGAATCAGTCTTCATTGATAACAGGGAGATACCCATTGAGGATGCACGGAACCTTCTGGAGTTGATACGAAAGGCAAAGATAGACCTGCCTACCTTCTGCTACCATTCCGAACTGAGTGTCTACGGTGCATGTAGACTCTGCATGGTCGACGTGAAGGGTATGGGGCTTGTTCCGGCTTGCTCCACGCAACCGTTGCCGTCGATGGAGGTCAAGACCAATACCGAGGAAATCAGGAAGATGCGGCGGATCATAGTGGAGCTTCTTCTGGCCAACCACAGCCAGAACTGTCCCACCTGCCAAAAGAGCACCACCTGTCAGCTTCAGACCCTGGCCCGGAGGTTCGGCATCACGAAGATAAGGTTCAAGAACCAGAGCCGCAATCTGCCCCTCGATGAATCGTCCCCGTCTCTTGTGCGGGATCCCAACAAATGTGTCCTCTGCGGAGATTGTGTCCGCATCTGCTCCGAGGTGCAGTCTGTGGGTGCCATCGATTTTGCCTACCGCGGGGCAGGGACGGTCGTGATCCCCAGCTTCGGCAAGGACCTGGACAAAGTGGAGTGCATCAATTGCGGCCAGTGTGCAAGGATATGCCCCACGGGGGCACTTACCCCAAAGTCCCAGATAGATGATGTCTGGAAGGCCCTCCATAACAGTGAGAAAGTGGTGGTGGCCCAGATAGCACCTGCAGTGAGGGTGGCTATAGGAGAAATGTTTGGCCTTGACCCCGGCGTGACCACAACCGGCCAGATCGTGGCTGCCTTACGGGCCATCGGGTTCGACAGGGTCTTCGACACATCCTTCACCGCCGATCTCACGGTCATCGAAGAGGGCAACGAGTTTATCCGGCGCCTGGCCAAGAAAGAACATATACCTCAATTTACCTCATGCTGCCCTGCCTGGGTCAAATTTGTTGAGCAGTATTACCCGGAACTGCTTCAGCATCTTTCGAGCTGTCGATCACCGCAGCAGATGTTCGGCGCGTTGGCCAAAGAGATCCTTTCCGACAGCCTGAGGGTGGAAAGGGAGAATGTAGTCGTTGTCTCTATCATGCCCTGTACGGCCAAGAAATTTGAAGCGAGGCGTGAGGAATTCACGAAAGAGACCATTCGCGACGTAGACTATGTTCTTACCACGCAGGAACTGGGTAAAATGGTGGAGGAAGCGGGCCTCAGTTTCAGAGACCTGGAGCCGGAATCCTTCCACCTGCCCTTTGGATTCAAGACAGGTGCAGGAGTCATATTCGGCAACTCCGGCGGCGTCTCGGAAGCGGTGCTCCGACACCTGGCTGAAAAACTCACCGGGGAGCGGCGGGAGAACTACGAATTCACCCAGGTCCGGGGTGAGTCAGGCATCAGGGAAGCGACGCTTACCTTGAACGGCAACACCCTTCGTCTTGCCGTGGTGAGCGGTCTGGGAAACGCACGGAAACTCATTGAAGATATCAAGACCGGTTCTGCTTCCTATGATTTCGTGGAAGTAATGGCCTGCCCGGGAGGATGTATAGGCGGCGCGGGACAGCCTGTATCGAACAACCCCCTGGCCCGTCAAAAGAGGACCAAGGGCATCTACGAAAACGACAGGATGCTGGAACTCCATAAGGCCCAGGACAATCCCTATGTCTCGGAACTCTACTCGGGATTTCTCGGAGAGGTGGGCGGGGAGAAGGCCCACGCTCTGCTTCATACCGGTTACCGGACAAGGAAGAGGATAGCCGACGAAGGCATGGATCTCGGCGGATCAAGGGCCGACGAGAGCGTTGAGGTGAATGTCTGCTTTGGCACCGGCTGCTTTCTTAGGGGTTCGCAGCGGCTCCTTGGCGATATCCTGGAACATATCAGGACAGGAGAGCTGAATAACCAGGTGAAAGTGAGCGCATCGTTCTGCTTCGAGGCCTGCGACAAAGGACCCGTAGTACGTGTGGGCAGCACGGTGATCGAAGGCTGCACCAAGGAAAAGGCAATTGCAGCGATAGAGAGGGAAACGGCCCCGGTGAAGAGGGCGGAAGGTGAATTCTGATGGTCGACACGGGAGTGAAGCAGATCGTTTTTACCCTCACTGCCCGGTGCAGAGACTGTTACAGGTGTCTGCGGGGCTGCCCGGTGAAGGCGATCCGCATGCAGAACGGACAGGCCTACGTGGATGAAAAGAGGTGTATTGCCTGTGGCACCTGTATAAGAGAATGTCCGCAGCAGGCCAAATCTTTCAGGCACGACATCGATCTGGCCCAGCGTCTCGTGGAAGACGGAGGGTTTACGGTGGCAAGCATTGCTCCCTCCTTCGCGGCAGTCTTCAATTCCTGGCAGAGAAGACGTCTCCCTTCGGCGCTTCGTGCCCTTGGTTTTCGTTACGTGGGACAGACGTCCCACGGCGCTTTCCAGATATCTGCCCATACACTCCGGCAGATCGACCAGGCAGATGGCAAACCGCTTGTGGCCACGGCCTGCCCGGCCCTCGTAAACTACGTGGAGAAATACCGGCCGGAACTCATGGACAACCTGACCAGGCTTGTTTCTCCCATGGCTGCCCATGGCAGGATGCTCAAGGAAAAGTTCGGGAAGGAAGCGAACGTGGTCTTTATCGGTCCCTGCGTAGCGAAGAAGTCGGAACTGAATCGTCCGGATGTGGCTTCTGCCGTGGATTGCGTCCTTACCTTCAGGGAACTGAACATGTGGCTTCGTGCCCGCGGTATCGATCTGTCCACCTGTGAAGAGAGCAATTTTGACGAGAAGCCCATGGGTTGCGCCCAACTCTATCCTCTGCCCGGGGGACTCATCAAGACGGCGGGGCTGGAAGACGATGGTTTGAATGTCAGGATGGTCCGCGTCGACGGTTTCGATAATGTCAAGGAAGTTCTTGGGGATATCACCGGCGAACCGGTATACACGCTGGTTGAACCGCTTTTCTGCGCCCAGGGGTGCATAAACGGGCCCGGTATAGACCAGGAGAAGAACCTCTTCGAGAGGCGCAAGGATATCATCGAATACGAGCGGGAGACGGATAGCAGGCAGCCGGTGGCGGAGATAGAGGAGAAGGTCTCTTTCCACGCTATGTTCGCACCAGCTCCGGGGGCCATCCCTCAGGCCACGGAAGAGGAGATCCGGCAGGTCCTTGACAGGACGGGGAAATCTGATCCCCAGCAGCAGCTCAACTGCGGGGCCTGCGGTTATGACAGTTGCCGGGAGAAGGCCATTGCCGTTGTTCAGGGAATGGCGGAGCCGGAGATGTGCATCCCCTTCATGAGGAGGCTGGCTGAAAGACGGACGGACCAACTCTTCAACACGACCCCCAACGGTGTACTCATGCTCGGCGAAGACCTGAGTATCCTTGCCATGAACCCGGCATTCAAGAAGTTCTTCTCCTGCTCCGATACCATCCTGGGCAGGCATATCTCCTATCTCATGGACCCGGCGCCCTTCGAAAAGCTGATTTCAGGCATTGCCGAAAGCCTTGATATCACCCTGTCCCACAAGACCTACAATCTTCTCTGCAGGGAACTCCTCTACGTCCTTCGGCAGGAACGGCAGATTATCGGGATCTTCATCAACGTGACGAGCCAGAAAGAACACGAGGCGAAACTGAAGGAGATCCGTTCGCAGACAGTGGAGCAGGCGAACCAACTGCTGGAACACCAGATCAAAATGGCCCAGAATATTGCCCAGTTTCTCGGCGAGAGTACGGCCCGCGGTGAAGAACTGGTGAGAAAATTGATGAGTCTGAGTGAGAAAGATGACAGCAAGCCTCAATGACCCGCGGAAATATATAGAAGTCTCCTTTGCACAGGCGGCCAAGAAGGCTGGACGGGTCTGCGGCGACTACGTGGTAACTGACCGGACCCAGGAGGCTACGACTACCATCCTGGCCGACGGCATCGGCACGGGCGTGAAAGCCAGCGTCGCAGCGGTTATGTGTGCTTCCAGACTCATGGAACTCATCAAGCTCGGCTTTACCCTCCGTGAGGCGTGCAGGAAGCTTGTGGACACCATGCATGAGGCGCGGACCGCAGACATACCCTTTGCTGCTTTCAGCGTCTGCCGGGTATTGAACAGCGGCCATGCCACCATCATCTCCTATGAGATTCCCGGCCCCATACTGGTCAACAACCGCTTGGCCGCCTATCTCCCCAAGCCCAGGTTCTTTCCTCTCGGTCTCGAAATGATTTCCGAGGTGACGGGAGTTGAAGCGGATATTTTGGCCAGGGCGTTCGGCGATATTCAATGGATTGAGCGGCACTTGGCGCCTAGTAGTGCGCCGGGAGGAGCGGCTGGTGGAGCAACGGTC
>CAYOYU010000102.1:9324-16325 GCA_964408265.1 uncultured Syntrophorhabdaceae bacterium | reverse complement strand
GATGAAAAAGGTTTTGATCGTGTATTTAAGCAAAACGGGTACAACAGAAACGATGGCACAGTATATTGCTGAGGGTGTGCGAATAGCCGGTCATGAGGCGGAATTGAAGAAAATGGAGAATATTGCGAACGAAAAAGACCTTGCCGGTTACGAGGGATACCTCTTCGGGTGCCCCACCTATCACCTCGATCTGCCACAGCCCGTTCAGGCATTCTTTTCCTTGGTGAAGAGAGCTGATCTTGCTGGAAAAGCCGGTGGAGCATTCAGTTCCCGCAGCCATCCCAGCAGTACAGAAGGGAGCGCGGCCAAATTAATGTATGAAACCATGGAGTCAGATATCCGTATGCGGATGACGGACCTCGGACCCTTTGACCTGAAGCCCGAATGGCTCGCAAGCGGCAAAGCCGACCTGGAAGACAACCCCGAGGCCATGCATGCCTGCCAGGCCTACGGCAAGTCAGTGGGAGAGATGTTGGGAGCCTCCTGAGGCCAGGAACAACGCTGGCACTGAAGGTCCTCTTTATCTATTCTGCCCGGCGGCAGGAAGACGGTGCACCGGGACTGCTTTTCACGATTTAGCTGGCGGATCCCCAGAAGTTGATGGCACCCGGCTTTACGCCGGTCACTTCCGCGATCAGCGGGACGAGCACATCTGAGCAGTAATTACTTTCCGGTCTGCCCATGGTAGCCAGATAGAGTGATACTTCTTTCAGGTAGGTGTTGGACTTCAGGGACCTGCCCGGATTGGGCAGTACTGAGGTTATTTCGTCGCTCAAGCTGCAGAATCTTTCCCAATCCATGCCGTTTATTGCGGCATCCACGGCTTGCCAGGACCGCTGGTCAGGAAGATCGATCACAAGGACGACAGTGACGTAGGAAATCTTCGATTGGCCTTCCTTGGGTGCCGAGATGGTGCAGAGGCCTTCAACGGTTTCACCCCCAGCCGGCAGATAGGAAAAATCGAAGGAAACCAGCATCTCCTCTTTATTCAGGATCTCCGCCAGTTCAGCCTCGATATCAAGGGTCCTATAAGTCATCGTCATGCCTCCTATCTGTAACCTTACCCGGACCCTTCGATTAAGTCAAGTACATTAGCCGTAACCGCAGGGCTTCAACGGTGAGGGTGCGGATACCCTCGTATGAACGTCTTCAGGCCCTCACGTATCGAAAGCCCATCCAGAGCCCCAACGCCGAGAAGAGGATGCGCAGGTACAGCTCCGGTAGAGTCCTGGCCAGCAGCGCCCCTATGTAACCACCCATGATTGCACCGGCCGCAAGCCCCAATGCCGTATCCATACGAACGTTACCGAGCCTGTAATGGGTCCTCATGCCGCTCGCCGCAATGGGGACCATGGCGAGAAGGGATGTTCCCTGGGCCATGTGTTGAGTCATGCTGCCCAGGATAACCATGCAGGGAACCATGATGGCTCCGCCGCCCACGCCCATCATGCCCGACAGAAAACCTGCAAATGAACCGGTGGCAAGAAAAAGGATGGATCGTCCCCAAAAGTCGAAACGGTATGCCGTCCCTGGGAAATACCCCTTGAAAACGAGCATAAACGCCACCAGGATCAGAAAGAACCCGAAAGCCCTCTTCAGCTTCTTTTCGGGTAAGGCGTGGGCGAAAAGAGCGCCTATCCTGGCAGTAAAGATAGCACTGCCGGCTACAATCAGGGCAACCTTCCAATCCGCGTTACCCTGTATATAATATGTTCCCGCCCCGACCGCAGCGGTAAACATAATGGCAAAAAGACTGCTGCCGTGAGCCTGGTGCTGCGTTAAACCGGCAAACCGAGTCAGGAGAGGAATGGTGATGACACCACCCCCGACACCGAGAAAGCCCCCCATGGCACCACCGAGGAGACCGCTGATGAGGCCAGCGAACTGTTTCCCGAACCCCCCCTTCAATAAACCCATGTCTCTGAGGAAACTTAGAGACGACATGCCGCACTATACCATGGCCCGCCACATTATTCCAGACCGGAGTCGGGGAGCCCCATCCCGTTTTTTTTAAAAAAAATAGCCTCACCGAATAAAATCACTTGACTAATCTCAGGTCATCTACTTATACTATCATCTGATGTTTCGATGTATCTATATATGCGAAACTACAGGCTTATGTGATCTCGATGATTGAACTTAAAGTCACTGAGGCTCTCGCTGACGACGTCGGGAAGGGGTTGGCCCGTTTAAGCCCTGACGACATTAAAGCACTCAACGGTGTCCTGGGAGACGTTGTTGAGATTACCGGAGCCAAGACCACAGTCGCCAGAATCACGGGAACTCTTTCCGAATCACAGGGAAAGAAAACCATTCAGATCGACGGGGTCACCCGGGATAACGCGAAGACCTCACCGGGAGCAACCGTCAAAGTCCAGAAGGTCATTCGCAAGACAGCGGTGACGGTAGTCATAACGCCCCTTGACTTCACCCAGGTACTTCCTCAAGAGACCGAGCTGGAACACTTTGCAGTGATACTCCAGGGCTTGGCCGTTATTGTAGGCGACAAGGTGAACATTCCTTTTCTTGCAGGCAAGGAACGTCTTTTTCAGATAGAGGCAACCGCCCCTTCCGGCGGCGTTATCATCAACCAAAAGACGAAATTCGTATTGAAGAAACCGGATTTCACTTTGGAGGCAGGCGCTCGTATCTCTTATGAGGACATAGGGGGGCTTCGAAACGAGTTGCGGCTCGTGAGAGAAATGGTGGAACTCCCCCTCCGATATGCCGAGGTTTTTGAGAAGCTAGGTATCGAGGCACCTAAAGGCGTTCTCCTCTATGGTCCCCCGGGCATAGGCAAGACGCTTATTGCCCGGGCCATAGCGAGCGAAACAAAACTTCACTTCATCAGAGTAAACGGACCCGAAATCATTCACAAGTTCTACGGCGAGAGCGAAGCGAAGCTGCGGGAGATTTTTGAAGAGGCCACATTAAAGGCGCCCAGCGTCATCTTCATTGACGAAATCGACGCCATCGCCCCCAAACGTGCAGAGGTCCTGGGTGACGTAGAGAAAAGAGTGGTTGCTCAGCTTCTCGCCCTCATGGATGGCATGGTCTCCCGCGGCCACGTCATAGTCATCGGTGCCACCAACATACCTGAAGTAATCGACCCGGCACTGCGAAGACCCGGCCGGTTCGACCGGGAGATTGTAATCCCCGTCCCAAACGCCGATGGACGAAGGGCCATTCTCGGCATTCATAGCCGGCGCATGCCGCTAGCCCCCGATACTGACCTCGACTACCTCGCCAGAATCACCCACGCCTTCGTGGGGGCGGACCTTGAGGCACTATGCAAGGAGGCCGGCATGGTGGCCCTGAGAAGGTACCTCTCGCAGGAAGGTGAAAACCATATCGACTCCATCCTTTCGAGCAATGGACATCTCCACATCTCCATGGACGATTTTCTCTCCGCCCTCCGGGAAGTGGAACCTTCTGCGACAAGAGAGTTCGCCACGGAAAGGTCTGCGGTGAAGTGGAACGATGTGGGAGGGTTGAAGGACATCAAGGAGGCGCTTGTTTCCATCGTTGATTGGCCGGCAAAGTATCCCGACCTTTTTAAGGCGGGCAAAGTCCTACCGCCCAGGGGCGTGCTCTTTACGGGACCTTCGGGGACCGGTAAAACCCTCATGGCAAAGGCTCTGGCAGGAGAAACGGGTCTCAATTTCGTCTCCATCAGCGTACCCATCCTCTATTCGAAGTGGCTGGGAGAATCAGAGAAAACCCTCCACCAGATCTTCCGAAAAGCCAAGCAGTCAGCACCATGCATTCTCTTCTTCGACGAGATTGAAACCCTTGGGGTAACACGCTTTGTGGCCACCGAAGGATCCGCCGTGGCGGAGAGGATGGCAACCCAGTTCTTTAACGAACTGGACAATCTCAGCGAACTCTCCCAGGTGATCGTCCTCGGAGCCACAAACAGGGATGACCTTCTCGACCCGGCCCTTACCCGAGCGGGAAGGCTCGACTACATTCTCCGGTTTCCCATTCCCGATGAATCAGACCGCCTGGAAATACTCCGGGTACACACCCGCGGAAGACCGCTCGACAGGGACGTGGATCTGGCGGAATTGGCCGGGCTTACCAAGGAGATGGTGGGCTCGCAGATCGCCTTCGTCTGCAGAAGCGCAGTAATGATGGCCATTTCCGAGTCTATCCGGGACACGGGCCGTCAGCATCCAGATGATCTTGTGATCTGTAGCCGTCACTTCAAGGCTGCAATAGAAAACATCCACCGGTGACGAGGAGGCAAACACGGTGCTGAAACAAGTCAGAAAGAAAAGGGCCTACGAAGATATAGTGACTCAGATCAGAACGCTCATTGAAAAGGGCAAACTGAAACAGGGAGACCTGTTGCCCAACGAAAAAGAGTTGTCCGACACCTTCAAAGTCTCCCGTTCCACTGTCCGCGAAGCGATCCTGTCGCTGGAGACACTCAATCTTGTCGAGAGGCGCCAGGGTGACGGCACCTACGTTATGGCAACGAGCGAAGAGGCCATCGTACAGCCTCTTGCCGCCTCCATCTTCCATGAGAAGGATGACATCATCGATATTTTCACCCTTCGCAAGATTCTGGAGCCCGAAATTGCAGGGCTTGCCGCAGACCATCCCACGCAGAAAGAGATCGCTGAACTTGAAGCGATCGTCAATAAGCAGGAACACAGCCTCGCCGGCGGAAGAGATGCCGTGAAGACGGATTCCAATTTCCATTACGCCTTGGCGAAGATGTCCAAAAATAAGGTGCTGGAGCGCCTTCTTGTTGCCCTGGTGAGGCTTCTTCGGAAGACTCGCGAGGACTATCTACAGACAGAGGAAAGAAAACAGAAATCGCTTGCAGGCCAGCAGGACATTCTCGATGCCATAAAGGCGGGTAACGGGACTGCGGCCCGGCAGGCGATGCGACGCCATTTAGAGGAGGTGGAGAACACTTTATTCAAGAAGACAGGGGGGTGAAAGAAAAACCAATGTTCACAAAAAGACCGTTTTTTGCAGATCAGCTCATTCTGATCAACTTTAACCGAAGGAGGTAGGTTTATGGCAAAGGTTAGTGAAATTACTGTATGGACAAGGGGGGTAGTGGGTGACAAAGAAGCACGCGACGTCGCCAACGCCTTTGCCCAGGCAGCAAAGATGGAGGGAAAGTTTGTGCAGGCCTTCGACAATTATGAAGACCTGCCTGACCGGGTGCTCGTGACAACCAGGAAATATGTGCGAATCAGCGATGAAGAGATCGAGATGAAATATCTCTACACCAACAGCCATCCCGACGTAGTAGTCATCGTCGAGCCGACTATCATCAAAGGCATCAATGTATTGAAAGGTATGCCGGAGGGAGGTCTGCTCATTATCAACACAAATCGCTCCATCGACTACATGATGCAGTTCATTCCCAACGCTGATATTCTCGGCGCCGTCGCCACGGTGGATGCAGACGCCATCTCCGGCATACGGACCGTAGATTTCTCGGGATCTGAAGGCGGCGTGGACACGTCAGGTATCGGAGCCGGTATTGCCGCCCCTATTCTCGGAGCCATGGCCAGGATAACCGGCATGGCGACGAAAGAGAGTCTGGCGAAGATCGTCAGCGACGTTGCAGCCATGGAGCGCGGCTACAATGAGGTAAAGATGGAAAAGTTCCGCAAAGCTCGTGCCGAGTATTCATGGGGGAGCTAACCAACCAATGAATAAGGCATCATCAAATCACACAGAAAGGAGAGTACTATGGCTATAAAGATCCCCAAAGACAGAGAAGTCCCTTTTGGGGCAATTACTCCGGCCCCTGTAAAGCAGCAGGACCTCTTCATGACGTCCAACTGGAGAATCGTCCGACCCATAATCGACCATGAGAAATGCACCCGTTGCTTCACCTGTTACGCAGCATGCCCCGATTCCTGCTGGTCCTACGACGAGAAGGAAGATCAGATGGTGTGGAACTGGAAGTTTTGTAAAGGATGCCAGATCTGCATCAATGAGTGTCCGTCGGATGCCATTTCCGCTGCCCCCGAACTTGATTTTCCGGATGGCGTGGCTCGCTTAGAAAAACCCTTTTAGGAAGGAGGAAATAATATGGCTCAAGAAAGAATGCTTAGCGGCTGCGCTGCAGCAGCCCAGGGAGCAAAATTTGCTGAGATTGAGGTTACCGCCTCATTCCCAATACGCCCCTATACGGCGATCATGATGGAACTTTCCAAAATGGTGGCCAACGGTGAACTGGATTGTGAATTTATACACGGCGAGGGCGAGCACGCCCAGGTTTCTATCGTTCTCGGTGCCTCGGCTGCCGGTGCCCGCGCCTATACGGGAAGCTCCGGCGTCGGCGTTACCTATGCCTTTGAGGTATACAGCCCCGCAGCAGGCGGGCGTTATCCTCTCCAGATGGCCATTGCTGACAGAACCCTCGACCCTCCCGGCGACTTCGGTTCGGAACACACCGACGCCATGTCTGCGAGAGATCAGGGCTGGTTGATGGGCTGGGCTGCAACGCCACAAGAAGTTTTTGACAACACGCTCATCAACTTCAGGGTTGGCGAGGACCCGCTCGTAATGTTGCCGCAGTTTGTCTGCCAGGATGGGTATTTCCTTTCCCACATCCCTGACAAGGTCATCCTTCCCGAACTCTCTCAGGTACGGGAATTTCTACCTCCCTACAGTGCACCTCACCCTTTGAGCCCGACTTGCCCCGTGTCTCACGGTCCGCAGATCAGGCCTGACCAGGGTGCACCAATGGACGCCCAGAGAGCGGCAACCTTTCTTGACGTCCCTGCAGTGATTGAGAAAGCAATTGCCGATTATAACGCGATATTCAAACGCAATCTGGATCCCTGGCTCGAAAAGTTCATGATGGATGATGCCGAGGTGGCATTCTTCATTCAGGGTGCCCATGCGAATACCTGCAAATCTGCTATCCGCCATTTAAGGGCTCAGGGGTTGAAGGCCGGTATGGTGAGACCGCGTTGGATCAGACCGTGGCCCACAACACAGATCGCCGAAGCCCTTGCCAACAC
>CAYOYU010000102.1:922-9314 GCA_964408265.1 uncultured Syntrophorhabdaceae bacterium | reverse complement strand
CGACTGTGGAGACAAGCACCTCTTACGGCGGTGCCACGCGCGGCGGGAACCTGATCCATGAGGTCAGCGCATCGCTCTACGACCTGGATAAGAGACCGCAGCTTACCTCCTTCATGGCAGGTCTCGGTGGCGACGTGATTCTCCTTGAAGACTTCTACTACATGGCGAAGATCCTGAAGCAGATGGTGGAGGAGAAGAAGACGCGCCAGAAAGTCTACTGGATAGGCTTTGAAGATGAAGCGTAAGAAAATGACCGATATGGAGGTGTCAGACTATGCAAGCCTTTGATTATAAAAAACAGATTTTGGAACCTATCAAGTCCCTCCGGGGGGCGCCGAGAGAGGAAATGTACGTGCCCGGCCACAGGACCTGCGCCGGCTGCGGACCAGCCCTCAATTACCGCCTTGTTGCGAAGGCGGCCGGAAAAGATACGATTTTTATCGGACCTACCGGCTGTATGTATGTGGCCAATGCCAGTTACCTCTGCACCCCCTATGCCGTCTCCTGGATACACTCGCAGATCACCAACGGCGGCGCCGTGGCATCAGGGATTGAGGCAGCTTTCAAGGTACTGGCCCGTAAGAAAAAATATGACGGTCCCTTCCCCAACGTCATCGTCATGGCAGGCGACGGCGGTTCCGTGGACATAGGACTTCAGGCCATGTCGGCCCTGATGTACCGGGGCCATGATGTCCTCTTCATCTGCTACGACAACGAGTCATACGCCAATACGGGAATTCAGACATCGCCGACCAGCCCCTATGGTGCGAATACCACCTTTACCCCTCCGGGCAAGTACATTCCCGAAGGTAAGACGTTGTTCCCGAAAGATCCCCCTCAGCTCGTCATCGGCGGACACCCGCTGGTCAAGTACGTTGCGACGACCTGCGTATCCTACCCGCTCGACCTGATGAACAAGGTGAGGAAGGCTCTCAACTATGACGGCCCCACTTTCCTCCATATGCTCTCGCCCTGCCCTAAGGGATGGAAATTCGACGAGAAGCTGACGCTGGAGATGGGTCGCCTCGCAGTCCAGACCGGCATGTGGTCGCTTTACGAATGGGAGAACGGGGTTTACAAATACTCTCACCTGCCGAAGACCTACAAACCCGTAAGCGAGTACATGAAATACCAGGGGCGTTTCACGCACCTGAAAGAGGAACACATCGCGAAGATGCAGGCTTTTGTAGACGAGAAGATCCAGAGAATCAAGGCGATGGAGGTAGCAGCGCCTATCCCCACACCGAAGCAGATAGCCTGATAGAAGGCATAAGGTGAAGTAGTAGAATCATCATGACGATACCCCGACTGACAAAGTCGGGGTATCGTCTTAAGTCACAAAATTAGTCTGAGGGGGACCGGTCTTATCAGAAATGGTCAGTACCCGGTTCCCGAACTTCAAAGGAGGAAGTATGGCTAACGAAGGAGTGGCTGAAAACTACAGAGACACCGCCAAGGAACAGTACGGGTCTTTTGTCGGCAACCGCTGGATCCAATTGGTTTGCGGTGTCATTGCAATGATCGTCATCTCGAACTTCCAGTACGCCTTCACCCTATTCACACCGGGACTGAAGGAAACATTTAAGGACGTGCCCTATGCACGAATCGCGTTGATCTATACCATCTTTATCCTCTTTGAGACCTGGCCCGTGCCGCTCGCCGGACAATTGATCGACAGATTCGGCATCCGGAAACTCATGATCGTCGGCGCCGTCGGCATCCTCCTGGGCTGGCTGCTCGGAGGCACCGTAGCCACCACCGTCACTCACCACTACATCACCTATGGCCTCATCGCAGGGACGGGAGCAGGCATCATCTACATCGCCACGGTGGCCAATGCCGTCAAATGGTTCCCGGACAGGAGGGGGCTCGCAGCCGGCCTGACGGCCGCAGGTTTCGGAGGCGGCTCCGCGCTCACACTCATTCCCATTAACGCCACCATCGCCAGCATGGGCTGGCAGGGAGCCATGGCTGCCTGGGGTATAGGCCAGGGCATCATAGCCCTCATCTGTGCCTTCATTCTGGTTCATCCCCCTGCGGGATGGCTTCCTCCGCACTGGACGCAACCCAAGGCCGTTGCCCAGACGCGAAAGCAGTACAACTCGCTGCAGATGCTGTCGACAAAAGAGTTCTACATCATGTATTTCATGTTCCTTATGGTCTGCACCGGCGGATTGATGACCACAGGCAACCTGTCCCAGATCGCCAAGTCCCTCGGGGTCTTCGGCGCAAAGGTCGGGGGTATAGCCATCGTGCCCGTCGTGGCCACCATAGCAGGAGTCACCAATGCCTTTGCACGTATCATGTGGGGGTCCATTTCGGACAGGTTCGGACGGGAATACACGATGGCCTTTGCCTTCGCCCTTGAAGGCGTTCTCATCTTCCTCATGACGCAGATATCGGGCAGCCCCATAGCCTTCATGCTCCTCATGCCCTTTGTCTTCCTCGCCTGGGGTGAAATCTACGCCCTTTTTTCTGCCATCACAGGGGACGTGTTCGGTGCGAAGAACGCTTCCGGCAATTACGGCATTATGTATACGGCCAAAGGGTTGGCTTCGATCATGGCCGGGTGGGGAGCAGCAGCAGTGGCTGCACTCTATGCGGGCTCCTTCTCGGTTCCCTACTATATCTCGTCCTGCTTTGACCTTATAGCAGCAGCCCTTGCGCTTTGGGTTTTGCGGCCGATCATCCGGAAACGGATCGCTGCGGAGAAGTAAACCGATGATGCGGGTTTTTCCTGCATAACAACTTGTTCCTTGTCAGAGGGGAACGGGGCCAGCAATCCGGTGGACCTTGTTCCCCTCTGCTGTTTCGGGAGGGTCCCATGAATATCTTGATTGCAGGAGGTTCGGGAGAAGTCGGAGGATATCTGGCACGGAGCTTGTCCCGCAAAGGCCATTCCGTCGTCATCCTTGACCGCGCCGGAACTGAGGCAGTGCCGGGGGCAACATTGATAAAAGGGGACCTTGCCGATGCCGATATCGTCCGCTCTGCCCTGAAGGGCTGCGACACCGTCATCCATCTGGCATGGAGCTTTGCCGATAACCCGGGGACTATATTCAAGGAAGATATAGGAGGACACATCAACCTCCTCGATGCCGCCGTCTCCGGCCGGATCACAAAATTCATTTACGCCAGTACGGCAACCGTTTACGGTCGGGCCATGATGCATCCCGTGACCGAAGCACATCCCTGTCTTATCGGAGAAGCCCGCAAACCCCTCTATGCCCTGGGCAAGTATACTGCTGAGGAACTCTGTAATTACTACCACTCTGCAAAGAAGCTGAACACCACGATCTTCCGTTTCTGGTGGGCCTTCGGCGATACCATAGGGGGAAGCAACCTGAGGGACCTTATCACCAAAGCACTCGCAGACCAACCCCTGGAATTGGTACGCGAGGCAGGCGGCGCATTTCTCACCATGGACGACCTCGACCGGGCAACCATGCTTGCAGTCTCCCGTCCGGCAGCCACAGGGCAAACATACAATCTGGGCAGTCTCTTTCTTACCTGGGCAGAGATTGTAAGCATTATCGTCCGCCTTACTGATTCCCGTTCCCCCATCAGGTACGTCAAATCCGAAGAATGGAGCGGCCCCCGGTTCCTCAATGAAGAGTGGGACCTGAGCTGGAGCAAGGCAAAGATCGAACTCGGTTTTGAACCGGCACTCGGCCGCGAGGTGATGCTTGCCCGATTCGCGGAAGCCCTGAAGGCGACAATTTCACGAGTCCGGCAAGACCGGGCAAAGCAGCAAAATATCTAAAAAGCGAAGATAAAGGATGGACAGCGTGACTGACAAAGAAAGACGTGGGACCATAGAGAACCAGCTTGTCGCAGCCCGCATGGGAAGAATCACAAAGGCTATGGAGCAGGTAGCAAAGGAAGAAGAGATAGACCGGAACGTCCTTCGGAATCTCATTGCCGAGGGTAAGGCGACGATCCTTGCCAACAACCGGCACAGAAACTTTACCCCCAAGGGCGTGGGGAAGGGTCTTACGGTTAAGGTGAACGCCAACATAGGCACCTCCCCGGAACGGGTTGACATTAAAGCTGAACTTGAGAAACTGAGGGTGGCAGTAGACGCAGGGGCCGATACGGTAATGGACCTTTCCACCGGAGGCGACCTCGACGAGATCAGAAAGACTATCATCTCAGAAGCGGGCATCCCCATAGGTACCGTTCCTATCTACCAGGCCGCCGTTGAAACTGTGAAGAAAAGAAAGAGCGTGACCAACATGGTCCCTGATGAACTCTTTGAGGTCATAGAAAAACAGGGTATCCAGGGAGTTGACTATATCACTGTCCACTGCGGTGTAACCAGACGGTCAGTGGAGGTGCTCAAACGGCAGGGAAGGATTACGGATATCGTGAGCAGAGGCGGCGCCTTCCTTGCAGAGTGGATGATCGTGAACAAAAGGGAGAACCCTCTCTACGAAGATTTCGACAGGCTCCTGAAGATTGCAAGAAAATACGATATGACCTTGAGCCTGGGCGATGGACTCAGACCCGGGTGCATCGCTGACGCCACCGACCGGGGGCAGATATAAGAATTGATCACCCTCGGTGAACTGACCGCAGAAGCCCTGAGACAGGGTGTTCAGGTCATGGTGGAAGGACCCGGACATGTCCCCTTAAACCAGATCGAAACGAACATCCTCCTCCAAAAAAGGCTTTGCAGCGATGCCCCCTTCTATGTACTCGGCCCCATCGTCACCGATATCGCCCCGGGCTATGACCATATCACCTCAGCCATAGGAGGAGCCCTTGCCGCCTTCTACGGAGCTGACTTCCTCTGCTATGTTACTCCATCGGAACATCTGGGACTTCCCACCCCCCAAGACGTTAGGGACGGCGTCATGGTCACGAAAATAGCGGCCCATGCCGCGGACCTTGCCCGGGGAAGCCAAAAAGCCATGGAACGGGACAGGGCCATGTCAACCTACAGGAAGGCCTTGGACTGGGAGGGCCAAATAGGATGCGCCATCGATCCGGAGAAGATCAGGAGCTTCCGTAGGGAGAGGAACCTCCGTGATGATGTCTGCAGTATGTGCGGAGAATACTGCTCCATGAAACTGATAAAGGATCATTTGAAGAAGTAGGCTCAAACCCTGGGCTCACATCCGGATCCAGCCGACGCCCCTGACAGTATTGCAAACGCTCATGCAACTGTCACCGGTTACAGTTTACCCCTACTAACCGTCATATGTATCAGTCATAAACTGTCACATCCCACAGCATTCTCTCTCTTTGTTTGTAACTATTTAATATTACATGTACTACATTTGAGGCATGCTTCTTGCTTCATCATCTAACAGGTTCGATGGTTGTTGCCGGTTGCAGTTGGCAGGATGTGAAGCACGAGAAAATGAATTGAGGAGGAACGATGGCAACAAAATGGGAGTTCGAGACCATGACAGGCTTTGACGACAGGACCATGGAAGAGACACTTACGGAAGTATTCGGCTGCACTCCTCTGGGCAGCAGGATCATCAATCTCGATCTCAGCAGAGACAAACGGAGAGTCAAGAAAGACTTCCTCTTCTACGGCAACACCATGGAAGAGATGCTGATAGATATCTTCGGCTGCATTTCACACAACGCTCCGGAGACAAGGGTTATTGACATTGCCGCTGGCAGAGGTATAATAGCGGAATCCGTCGACATCGCAGCAGATGCCGTAGCCCGCAGCGCCTGATCAGGAATCAGCACTCCCAGGTGGTTCCAAGCCGGACGCAAGTTGCAGGCGACAGCCCCTGTGGACCTCACTATTCCGGGCATCGGCCCCACTTCCCCCTAAGGGTCCGTGCCCGCTGCAGAATGTGAGGGAGCTCAAAAAGTCACGGATATGAAGAAGGAACCCGTGGCCAGACCAAAAGAGAAGAAACGAGGCGAATCCCCTAAGGAAACGCCTCTCAAATCAAACCATATCAGCCAGCAAATCAGAGAAGTTCCCGGAGAGAGCGAAGAACGCTACCGGCTCATCGTCGATACAGCCTGTGAAGGCATATGGGTCCTTGATGCGGACTATGTAGCCGCCTTTGTTAATAGGCGTATGGCCGATATGCTGGGATACGAGCCCGAAGAGATCGTGGGAAGACGCCATGATTTCTTCATGTTCCCTGAGGACCTGCCGGACCTTGAGGAGAAGACATCACGACGGCGCCAGGGCATTGGAGAAGAATATGAGCGTCGCTTTCGCCGCAAAGATGGCAGCACCCTCTGGGTTCACGCCTCGGCCTCCCCGATCCTCGATGGGGAAGGCCTTTTCCGTGGCTCCTTTGCCATGTTCACCGATATCACGGAAGCGAGGCACACCGAGGAAGCGCTTCTCGAGAGCGAGGCCAAATACCGGAGCATATTTGAGAATGCTGTAGAGGGCATCTTCCAGAGTACGCCCGAGGGGCGGCTCATCACCGTGAATCCTGCAATGGCCCGTATCTTTGGATACTCATCTCCGGCCGAGATGGTCTCCCTTGTCACCAATATCGGCAGACAGATCTACACCAATACCGAGTACCGGGGCACCTTCACGAGGCTCCTCGAAGACCATGGTATCATCGAGGCCTTTGAAGCCGAGTTCTACAGACAGGATGGCACCGTTCTCTGGGGCTCCCTCAACGTTCGGGCAGTGAGGGATGGAGGCGGCACAATTCTCTACTTTCAGGGAACCCTGGAAGACATCACGGCCCGTAAGATGGCAGAAGAAGCCCTGAAACAATCGGAGGAAAAATACCGGGATATTTTCGAGAACGCCCTGGAGGGGATGTTCCAGATAACACCAGACGGAAGGTACCTGAGCGCCAACCCGGCTCTGGCAAGAATTCACGGCTTCAATTCTCCCCGGGAGATGGTGGAATCGGTAACGGATATTGCCCACCAGCTCTATGTAGATCCCAGCCGCAGAACTGAGCTGAAGAGCCTCATGGAGAAGGAAGGGATGGTCCGGAACTTCGAAATCATGATGCGGCGGAAAGACCTGAGTCTCCACTGGGTTTCGGTAACTTCAAGGGCCATCCGTGATGCCTCCGGAAACATCCTCTACTATGAGGGGACACTCGAGGATATAACCTCCCGGAAGTTCGCGGAGGAAGAGCTTAAGCAGTTGAAGAAATCTCTAGCCGGTACCCTCGGAACCATGTCATCTGTGGTGGAAATGAGAGAACCCGGGATAGCGGGCCACCACGAACGGGTGGCCAAGATTGCAGGGGACGTGGCGACGGAGATGGGTCTTGCCGCCAATGTGATCGAAAGCATCCGCACTGCGGGCATCATCCACGATGTGGGGAAGATCTCTATTCCCGTAGAGATCCTGAGCAAACCGATCACCCTTACGGAGGCGGAACTTAACCTCGTTAAGGGTCACCCGCGGTCCGGTTATATGCTCTTCAAGGATTCGGAACTCCCCCACCCTGTAGCCCAGATAATCCATCAGCACCACGAGCGCCTGAACGGTTCAGGATACCCGTTGGGACTCAAGGGAACGGAGATCCTCATGGAAGCAAGGATTTTGGCCGTCGCAGACGTGGTGGAAGCCATGACGTCTTCGAGACCCTACCGGCCCGCCTGCAGCATAGACATTACCCTCGAAGAACTCAAGCGTAATCGAGGGATACTCTATGATCCCGAAGCGGTGGATGCCTGCTTGAGGCTCTTCAAAAAGGGTTACGTTCACCAGTGATTCTTCTCTGAGATTATCCCAACACCGTTGATCCGAAAAAAGAGGTTTGCAATATCTTCTCAAACCCTATAAACTGTTAAATATGACAGATAGCTTCGAGAGAGACCTGCCCGTGGATGTAAACCAGAACGAGTTCTTCCGGGAGATCACCCTGCGCATATGCGGCAGCCTCGAGATTGAGAAAGCTCTCTGGCATTGCCTTCTCTACGTACGCCACATCCTCCCTGCCGATGAACTAATCCTGACGGTATACGATCCCGACGCAGGCACCCTCGATGTGGTGGCCACGGCAGACACCGCGGGAGGAGTCGCGAAGACCGATAAGATTTCAATGCCCCCCCACGTGAGGAAACAACTGGAGGAACCGACCAGGTTCGCCCGGGTTCGGAAGTCCGACGACGTCTATTCCGACGAAATACTGGCCCCCATGGCCGAAAAATATCACTGGCCCCGCTCTTCAATTATTGTGGGCAGGTTGATCGTGGAAAACAAATTTGTGGGCTCTCTTATCGTCAGAGGAACAGGCACGGGACGATACAGCGAGAGAGACGCCGAATTGTGGTCCCTCATCAACGAACCGGCGGCTGTAGCCCTCGCCAACAGCAGGCGCTATCTTGAACTGATGAAACTGAAGGAGCTCCTTGCAGACGACAGCAGGTACTTCCAGAACGAGTTGCGCCGCAGGGCCGACGCATTCCTCAAAGAGAAGGGCCT
>CAYOYU010000102.1:0-912 GCA_964408265.1 uncultured Syntrophorhabdaceae bacterium | reverse complement strand
GATTTCACAGAGGAGATATTGGGTGCACAGTTTGGCCTCAAGAGCGTCATGGAACAGGTTCTCAAGGTGGCCCCGCTGGCAAGTCCCGTACTCCTGACAGGGGAAACAGGAACGGGCAAGGAACTCATAGCGAATGCCATTCACAGCTTCTCCCCACGTAACAGCGGCCCCCTCATAAAGGTGAACTGCGGGGCAATACCTGAGAGTCTCATCGACAGCGAACTTTTTGGACACGAGAAAGGCTCTTTCACTGGTGCACTGTTCCAGCAGAGAGGCAGGTTTGAGCGTGCCCACGGCGGAACCATCTTCCTCGATGAGGTGAGCGAACTCCCTTTCAATGTGCAGGTTCGCCTGCTACGGGTCCTCCAGGAGAAGGAGATCGAGCGGGTCGGCGGAACGCAGCCTATAAAAATAGACATTCGCATCATATCTGCGACGAACAAGGATCTGCGGGAACTGGTGACAAAAGGCCTCTTCAGGGACGACCTCTACTACCGCCTCTGTGTATTCCCTATACACATCCCCCCTGTTCGGGAGCGGAAAGAGGATATCCCTGCCCTCGTCGAGTACTTCATGCGCAAGAAGACCACCGAAATAGGTCTTCATTTCATACCGGCCCTTGTTCCCGGCACCATGGAAAACCTTGTGGAGTACGGCTGGCCGGGAAACGTGAGGGAGCTGAGCAATGCGTTGGAACGGGCCATTATCATCCACGTAGGAAAGCCCCTTGCCTTCGAAGATATCGTCGGAATGAAGGTTCAGGAGCAAAGGGATGGAGGATATACTCCGCAGACTGATGACCTGACGCTGACAGGCATAGAAGCGCAGCACATCCGTCGTGCCCTTGATATGGCGGGGGGCAGGGTCGAAGGCACGGACGGCGCAGCGGCAATCATCGGTATGAATCCGGGC
>CAYOYU010000101.1:0-16350 GCA_964408265.1 uncultured Syntrophorhabdaceae bacterium | reverse complement strand
ATGAGATTTACGTGCCCACGGCGAAGGCTGAAAAGTCATGAAAACTCCCATAGGGCCTATTGTCAGGAGTGCTCTGGGTAACCAGCGTGGTGTCGCCCTTATCCTCGTTATCTGGGTGATGATCTTTCTCTCGGCCATAGGCCTTGAGTTTGCATATTCCATGAGAACGGAGTCCTACAGCAGCGGTACCTTCAGGGATGACATGGAAGCCTACTATGCGGCACTGGCCGGCATCGAGCAGGCGAAAGCGGAGATACAGGCCTCCGGGCAGCTCATATACCTCGATGCCGCAGGGACCCTGGTGTTGAATGAGAAAGCAGCACCGGCCCGGTGGGGGCAACTGGGGAAGGCCGGATATACATACTCCATTGTCGATGAAGAGAGCAAATTGAATCTTAACAGCGCAACACAACAGCAACTGGTCAACCTGCTCAGGTTCGGCGGGCTCAGTGGCGAGCAGTTGGAGGTCGTGGCAGACTCCATCCTCGACTGGAAGGATGGTGATAGTAATCCCCGCCTGAAAGGCGCCGAAGAATCCTACTATCGGAGCCTGCCCGTACCGAGAAGCGCCAAAGACGGTTTTTTTGATGCAGTAGAGGAACTTCTTCTCGTTAGAGGGGTTACACCGGAACTTCTTTTCGGAACCGGAAAACGGGCCGGCATCGGCCAATACCTTACCGTAAAGAGCGGCGGCGCCATTAACGTCAACGCTGCCAGCAGACCCGTACTGGAAGCGGTCCTGGGGCTGGTAATGGCTGAACAGATACTTGTCCAGAGAAAGTCGGAGCCGGTGGTTGCGGTGCAGAATGGAGTGGTCAAGTCCGCCTACTTTACCATATACTCAACAGGGAAGAGCAACAAAGCCCAGAGGACAATCAAAACTACCATATGGAAGATGGACGAAAGAGTGCTTAAGGTTTTATATTGGAATGACAACTGGGTGTAGTAAGCTGCATTGGGTAACCCACCAGAGCTGAGGAATGAGAAAGGCAATAGGCATAGAGTTTTCAGATGATTCCCTGGCGATCACCTGCTTGAAGAAAGGTATAGGTACGCTAAAGATGACTGCCGCGGAAAGATTCCCTTTTCGCTCCGGCGACTCCAATGAGGAAACGCTGGTGGAACTGAAGAGGTTTGCCGAGGAGTACGGGGTTTCCGGGAACCGGGTTTCCCTGTGTCTCCCCAGAAAGTGGGGCTTGCTCAGGTTCATGGATATTCAGGCCCCGAGCAGCGACATCCTCGGCAGACTCGTCCGTTATGAGATTGAGCGTCACATGCCTTTCAGCACTGACGACGTCTATTACGATTTCCAGATAGTGGGGAGGCGCGGGCAGGAGTACCGGATAGCGCTGGTCATCCTGGAGAGGGAGAGAGTGGAGCAAGTTGTGGAATTCCTGAAACAAGTCCCCTTCAATCCCCGGAGAGTAACCATCGCTCCCTTCAGCGCCATCAATGCCGCGGAGTATGCAGGGTTTACCATGCCCTTATGGAAAGTCCTCACCGGGTACGGTTACCGGTCCGATTTCTGGGGAAAGAAGGACGGGGCCGCTGCCTGCATCGTTCTGAATGCGCGGGAAGCGGACATCGCGATCATGGAAGCGGGCTCATGCAGGCTTGTGAGCACTCTTCCCCTGAATGAAGGCGATTCTCCGGATGAGATATGGAGTGCAGTCTCTACGGAGATGGAGAGGTCCCTTCGGTCCGTCTCCAGCCGGCAGATTGAGCGGATAGTCCTGGTCGGCGAGAATGCAGAGGCGCTGTCCGATTACGCTGCGAGCGGGACCGTTATCCCGGTGGAGACGGTAGCCGAATTCAAAGGCACGTCGTATCTTGGATCCGCAGGAGCCGCTCTGGGCCTCTACGGGCTGGGTTCCACCAATGTGAACCTTCTGCCCGGGGGGCGGAAGGAGCCATTCAGGACAGGTCCCCTTATTACGAAGATTGCCGCTGCCGCAATTGTGCTCCTCGTTATTTCACTCGGCCTTTCAGTCATTCTGAAGGAGCGGGCTGCCTTGCAAACGATCGATGCGAGCATTAAGAAGAATGATCCCGACGTGAAGGCCATAGAAAAATCGCTGGCAGAACTTGACAAGCTGGAGAAGCAGAAAAAGTTCCTGCAAAGCTCAGAGGTAAGAAATGCGGGAAAGCTGGAAATGCTCACTGAATTGTCCAATATTCTACCCGTCGACGCGTGGGCTACCAACCTTGACTACAAGGAGGTAAAGAATCAGCCTCAGGCCATAGGTGAGATCGTGCTTACAGGATTTTCGAGGGCTTCCTCTTCCAAACTTATCCCGCTCCTTGAGAACTCACCCTACTTCAAGAATGTGGAATTTGTGGGGCAGGTGAGCAAAAGTACCTATGGAGAAGGCTTCAGAATTAAGGCCCTTGTGGAGCAGCAGGTGAATAAGTAATGATGAGGCTGACGAAACAGGTTAAGAAACTCCTGGCATTCCGGAACCGGTTAAAAAGGAGGGAGAAGATTGTCATCCTTGCAGGTCTTCTGGTGGCTGCAGGAATTTTCTCCTATTACATTTTCGACCGTTACCGGGCGATGAACACGGTCATGATAGACCGTATCAGGACACGGGCCGTCTATCTTACGAAACAGTTCGGGCGGATTGCGGAAAAGAGCCAGGTTCAGGTCAGACTGGAAGCTGCCAGAGCAGAGCTGCAAAAACTGGAGGGCGGGCTCCTCCCGGGCGGCAAGCCCCCCGTTGCGGCTGCCGAACTTCAAAGGAGTCTCAAAGAAATGGCCATGGCAGCGGGGGTGGACATACGTTCAGAGCGGCCCATGTCACCGGTGGAGATGAACGTCTACCTCGGGATACCGGTGGAAATCAGCTTTATCGCTTCAACTGCAAAACTGAAAGAGATGCTCTTCAAGATAGAGACCTCGCCTCTTATCCTTGCGGTGACAGACATGAAAGTGAGTGTTACCAATGCCATGAATCCGACGGATGTTCATGCCTTTCTCGTGGTCAGAGGATTGATCACGAAGGAACCGGGGACCGAGGTCCATGCGGGTAAGAGTGATAAAGAGGCGGTAAAGGAAGAGGATATGGAAACGTTCCGGCGGGAGCAGGACAAGAACCCCTTTGCTGTGGACCGGAGGAGACGGTAGGCGTGATACGGAACCATTTGATGATTAATATAGCCCTCATTGCCATTGCGGGGTTTCTGGGATACGAACTCTATGTGACCGCAGCGAGGCCCGTTATCATCCCTTCCAAAGTGGCAGCTGTGAAGGCGGCGTCTGATACCGCCAACCAGGCGGATACCCAGTCGCAGCCCGTGGTAAAGGACCCGGGGGTTTATCAGGCTATTGTACAGAAAGACCTTTTCAAGCCCACAAGGGCCGAACCTAAGGTGGATCCGGCCAAGATGAGGCCCCTCACGCCGCCTCCGCGGCTTGTGGGCACTATGATTATCGAGGGAAAGGCAGAAGCTTTTCTCGAGGATTCGGTAAACAAGAGCGTCAAACCATACCGGGTCAACGACAAGATCGGTGATTTTACCGTGGTTGACATAAAGGACAACAGGGTATCCGTGAAGAGAACGGACGAAAAGACAGTCATAGAGATTACGCTTGCCGGCCCGAGTGCACCGGCCGCGGCGGCCACCCCGACACCCGCAACGGCTCCCCCCGTAGCCCCGGGCGTTGCTGCACCGGCCAAGACAGCTCCGCCGGCGGCAGCACCAGCCCAGAACCGGGCGCCCCAAAGCCGAAGAGGAAATCCGGAGGATCTGAAGGCTTTGAGATCTCTTATGAAGCCTAAGTAATGACGAAGGAGATTAGATGAAGCACGTCGATAGTGCAGCTCAGAGGATTCGATGTTAGAGCGACGGAGGGATGTTCCCATGACACTGAAAATTATATCCGCTATGGTGGCGGCAGTCTTCCTTCTCATTTCCTGCGGCTCCAGGGGTCCTGTAAGACCGGCCTCGGCGCCCAAGGTGCGTGTTACCCAGGAGACGAAGCAGGAGGCTCCCGCGGTCACCCCGAAGCCCGCCACGAGGGCCAAAAGGGGCGAACAGGTCAGGGTTGAACAGGGTGAGCAGGAGAAATTCATGATGCTCAACTTCATCAACGCCGACATCGAAACGGTCATCGCCGCTATCGCAGGCATGCTCCAGATAAACTACGTACTTTCGCCGCAGGTAAATGGGAAGGTGACCATCCAGTCCTTCAAGCGCTTCCCCTCCCGAGACCTCCACAGCGTCTTTCAGTCCATCCTGGAGATGAACGGCCTCGCAGCGGTACGGGACCGTTCGGTATACAGGATCGTTCCCATGGAGGCCGCGCGGCAGCAGCCTATGGATGTGGTCATGGGCAAGGACGCCGTCATTGAACTCGATTCAGGCTTTATTACCCAGGTCATTCCCCTTGAATTTGTAAAGGCCAAAGACATTGTGGAGACAGTGCGCAACCTTCTCCCGAAAGGTGTGGATCTTACGGTCTATGAGCCGTCAAATCTCCTCATCGTCACTGCTCCCCCTGCGGCACTCCAGAAATTCATGAAGATCATGGAGGCTCTCGACATTCCCGCTACAGACCGCCAAACAAACAAGACTTTCGTATATTACGTGGAGAACAGCGAGGCCAGAAAGCTTGCCGACACCCTCAGGAGCCTCTATGGCCTCAAGAGCGGGGGGGCTGCGCCCGCCGGGATGCAGACTATGACCCCCGGGATAGCGCCTCTGACAGGTCCTGCGCAGCAATCGGGGTCAGGGGCAATATCTGTCGGGGCTGCCAGCGGAGACCTGGAGGGAGAAGTGGTCATCACCACCTTCGAGGAGATAAACGCCCTCGTCATCAAAGGGAGTCCGAGGAGTTATCTGCTGCTTCTGGAAACGCTCAAGAAACTGGATATTCCCACCAAGCAGGTGGTCATAGAGGTCCTCATCGTGGAAGTCACCCTCAGCGAGAATATGCAGTTCGGCATAGAGTGGCTCCTGAAAGGGCAGGTGAGGGGGCAGGACGCGATCGGCGGCGTTATATCGAGCAAGCTGCCTGGGACGGTATCGGCCAACGTTGACGGAGCAACCGGTCAATTTGTGAATATCATTACCACGCCGCCCACGGGAGGGGATGTGAGCACCGCATTTGCGGCGGTCATAAAGCCTGACAGATACGGCGCACTCCTCAATGCTTTTTCCAGCATGGGCAAGGTAAACGTTCTGGCGAGTCCACATATCCTTGCCACCGACAACAAGGAGGCCCGGATAGAGATAGGAGACGAGATTCCTATAGCCACGGGCTTCCAGCAGCAGCCAGCAACGGGCGGCGGCACCGGTTTTGTTGCCGCAGGACAGATCCAGTACCGGACAACAGGTGTCATCCTCGCAGTCACTCCCCACATCACAGAGAAGGGTATGGTGAAGCTCAAACTTTCCCAGGAGATAAGCACCAGAGGGCCCGACATCTCCCTGGCGGGAATCACGTCCCCCAGCTTCACCAAGAGGAAGGCAGAGACAACGGGTGCAGTCCTGACCGGAAACACCCTGCTTATCGGAGGGCTCATTCAGGAGAGCAGGAACCTCTCGAGGGAGGGTATTCCTTTCCTCTACAAGCTCCCCATCATCGGCTATCTTTTCGGTGCCACTACCGACGAGACGAGGAAGTCGGAACTGATGTTGATGGTGACGCCTCACGTGATCACCTCCTCCGAGGATGCTGACGCCTATGCGCGGGAATTCCAGTACAAGGTGAGAAGTATCAAGAAGCGCCTTGAGGAACACGGAAAGCAGGAGGCGAAAGAGATAGGAAAGGAACAGGAGCGGGAAAGGAAGGAGTTGGAGAAGGAACAGGAGAGGGAAAGGAAGGAGTTGGAGAAGGAACAGGAAAGGGAAAGGAAGCTGGAGGAGAAATTGAGAAAAGAGCAGGAAAAAGCCGCCGGGCAGCAGGAAGACACGGCGCAGCCCAGCGTTGGACAATAAGGAGCATGAAGAAACAGCTTTTTGGAGAAATGCTGCTGGAGAAAGGGCTGATCAGCCAGAATCAGCTCGACATCGCCCTGAAGGAACAGGTGACGAACAGGCGACGTTTAGGTGAGACCCTGGTGCAGCTCGGCTTCATCTCCATGGAGGATATGCTCCGGACCCTGAGCAGTCAGCTTTCCATACCCTACATACTCTTTGCCCAGTTTCCCAAAGTCGTACCTGACGATATTTCACCGTCTCTCAAGTTCATGAAGCAGTACAGAATTGTCCCTTTGGGGAGAGAGAATGGTGTCCTGAAAGTTGCCATGGCAGATCCCCTGGACACCTACGCCGAAGATGCGCTGCGTCTTTTCGTACGGGGTGAGATAGAACCTTTTCTTGCCAGTGAGAAAGACATAGCCGAGGCTATAGACCAGTATTTCGGGTCCAGCGTGGAGATGACCTCCATAATGGAGGACATGAGGGAAGACGCCTACGAAATCTCCGAGACAGGCGCCGAAGAGGACGTTCACCACCTCCGGGACATGGCCTTCGAAGCACCCATCGTGAAGCTCGTCAACATGCTCCTCACCAGGGCTGTCGAGGACCGGGCCAGCGATATCCATATCGAGTCCTTTGAAAACAAGGTGAAAGTCCGCTACAGGATCGATGGTGTTCTCCTGGAAGTGGAGTCTCTTCCCAAACGGCTCCAGCAGGCTGTTGTTTCAAGGGTCAAGATCATGTCAAAGATGAACATCGCCGAGAGGAGACTGCCGCAGGATGGCAGGATCAAGCTCAGGGTGGCGGGAAAAGAGGTGGACCTCCGCGTCTCCACGCTTCCCACGTTATACGGGGAGAGTGTGGTTATGAGGATCCTGGATCGCGAGAGCTCTCTCGTGACCCTGGACAGCCTCGGTTTCCATCCGAGGGACCTGGCCCAGTTCAGAAAACTGATCACCATGTCCTACGGCATGATCCTCGTTACCGGCCCCACAGGGAGCGGCAAGACCACGACTCTTTACGGGGCCCTGAGCCTCATAAACTCCCCCGACAAGAAGATCATTACCGTGGAAGATCCGGTGGAATACGAAATAGAAGGGATCAACCAGATCCAGGTGAAACCGAAGATAGGTCTTACCTTCGCCATGGGCCTGCGTCATATCGTTCGGCAGGACCCTGATGTGATCATGATCGGTGAGATCCGGGATTCTGAAAGCGCTGAGATATCGATCCATTCCGCGCTCACCGGCCACCTGGTCTTCAGCACCCTCCACACCAACGACGCGCCCGGCGCCATCACGAGGCTCCTGGATATGGGCATCGAGCCTTTTCTTGTTTCATCGTCCCTCCTCGGGGTGCTTGCCCAGAGGCTTGTCCGCGTGATCTGCCCGCACTGCAGGCGACCCGTTTCACCTGACGACGAAATCCTGTCAAAGGTAGGGCTGAGCCGGGATAATCTGACAGCTTTTCAAGGGGCCGGATGCGACCGCTGCAAGCAGACGGGGTACAGCGGCCGGACAGGACTTTTTGAACTTATGATGCTTGACGATGAGACACGGCGGTTGGTGCTTGCAAAAGCGGGCGCTGATGTGCTCAAACAGAAGGCGATTAAACTGGGTATGGAGACCCTCAGGGAATGCGGCTGGAAAAAGGTGAGAGCGGGGATTACCACCATCGATGAGGTTTTGCGGGTAACCCAGGAGGAGACGAGTGGCGACGTACTCCTATGAGGCCATGACCCGTGAGGGTGAAATTGTAACGGGAACCATGGACGTTCCCGACGAGCACGTCCTTATAGACAGGCTCCAGAATATGGCTTACTATCCCCTTTCCGTAAGCCATCAGGAATCCGGCGGGGTCTCATCGGCGTTCCAGGGGCTCTTCAGCAATAAGATTCTGCAGAAGGACATCCTGAGCTTTACTTATCAACTTGCAGTGCTCCTTGATGCGGGTTTTCCTCTCGACAGGGGGCTTTCCATCGTCCTTGAACAGACAGATAAGAAGATGATGAAGGAGATAGTCGGGGATCTCCATAGTGCCGTGCGGAGCGGTAAAGATTTCTCCGATGCTCTTTCACGTTTTCCCGATTTCTTCTCTCCGCTCTACGTGAACATGGTGAGAGCCGGAGAAAAAGGAGGTTTTCTGGAAGAGACGCTGACGAGGCTCGTAACCTACGTGGAGACCTCGGAAAAGCTGAGGGAAGACGTCCGGTCAGCCCTCATATACCCCTCGCTGCTTGCCGGCGTGGGCGGTATTTCTGTGATAGTCCTTCTCGTCTACGTTGTTCCGCGTTTTACGAAGATATTCGCCGATATGGGCCAGGCTTTGCCTCTGACCACACTCTTTCTTCTCTCTGTGAGTACGGCGCTCCGTGATTACTGGTGGCTCCTCGGGGGCTGCCTTCTGGGAACAGCCGTCTTTCTCCGCTTCTATTTGAGGAGTTCTGCGGGGAAGGACTTGTGGGATATGGTCAGGTTCAGGCTCCCTCTTTTCGGGAAGCTCTACAAGGACGTGGCGGTGGCCCGTTTTGCGCGTACTCTCGGAGCCCTGCTGCAGAGCGGGGTACCCATACTCGGGGCCTTCCAGGTTGCTGAAGGAACCCTGGGAAGCCGGGTCATGTCGGGCATAATCGCCGACGTGCGGAATGGCGTGAAGAAGGGCGAGAGAGTGGGGACGGTCCTGAGGAGATACGAGCTTTTCCCTTCATTCGCCACTCACATGATATCGGTAGGGGAGGAGAGCGGCCGTCTCGATGAGATGCTTCTCAAGATAGCAGACAGGTTTGACATGGAGGCAAGAGGAACGGTGAAGAGGCTCCTCGCCCTGCTTGAGCCCGCCCTCATCCTCCTCATGGGGCTTGTCATCGGGTTTATTGTGATTTCGGTGCTCCTTGCCATATTCAGCATCAATGAGCTGTCGTTTTGAAGAGAGGGAAGAAGCAGGAGATCAGAAGGTGAGAAGGTAAGAAAGTAAGAAGGTGAGAAGGACCGGAGGCGGGGAAGAAACCGAAGGTGAGAAGGTGACTGAGAGAAAGCGAGACATAAAACACTTTAGGGATCTGGACGTGTACAGGAGAGCCTTCTCAGTCGCCATGAAGATATACAGTATGTCAAAGAGTCTCCCTAAAGATGAGACATATTCTCTGGTAGACCAGATCAGACGGTCTTCGAGGTCTGTCTGCTCCAACCTGGCAGAGGCATGGCGAAAGAGACGATACGAGGCTGTTTTCCGGAATAGGCTCACCGACGCTATGCAGGAAGCTTCCGAAACCCAGTGTTGGCTGGAATTCTGTGCGGCCTGTGGATATATCGAGAAGGATGTCTTCGCGGAACTGGATAATGAGTATGAAGAAATATTGTCGATGCTCAATGCAGTGGAAAAGAATAGCGAGAAGTTCTGTTATTGAGTCGAGACGTAAGGTTTGCCTCTACCTCAACTTCTTACCTTCTCAACTTCTTACCTTCCGGGATCTCGTGGTAATATCTGCTACAGGAGGTAGCAACAATGATCAACGTACGCGATAGGAGAGGTTTCACCCTCATCGAACTCATGGTCGTCATGTTCATCCTGGCGCTTCTTGCCGCCCTTGTTGCCCCCAAGATGTTGGGGCGTATGGGAGAGTCCAAGTCAAAGGCGGCCAAAGCCCAGATAGAGTTGCTCGGCACTGCTCTGGACTCATTCCATCTCGACACGGGAAGGTATCCGACAACCCAGGAAGGACTCCAGGCTCTCCGCGACAAACCTGCCGGTGTTGACGCATGGAAAGGGCCTTATCTCCCCAAGGAGGTGCCCCTCGATCCCTGGGGAAAGCCCTATCAGTACGTGTCACCGGGCAGTCACGGTGATTACGACCTCTTCTCTTTCGGAGCAGACAATGCCGAGGGAGGGGATGGAGAGAATCAGGACGTGGTGAGCTGGAAATAGAGAATATAGGGGGCTCAAGATGAAGATCATTTCGTTAATACTTATTGTCTCGTTGTTAATATCAGGTTTTTCCGTTCCGGCATTTTCTGCCGAGCCTCAACCTCAGGTGCCTCAGCCTGCCCTCTCGCCGAAAGACCTCACACAGTTCGAAGGGCGATGGGAAGGCACCATGACGCGGGAAGGCAAGAGCAGCTACTATGGCATGGAAGTCTTTTCCGTGAACAGAGAGGAAAAGAACGTGAAGGTGCGGCGGATGTGCCCCGAATGCCCCCGGGCTGCCCATCTCTTCTTTATGGCCCAACTGAACAGTGAGAATGGGACCTTCAATTTCGAAAACTCCACCTTCAACCTACAGGGCGGGCGGCTCAAGGGCAAGGTGGATGAGGTGAACGTCACTTTTGACCTTGGAAGATTACCTCCGGTGAAGACCGCTCCCGATCCCAAGATCCTACTGGGAAAATGGATAATGGGCACCTGGGGGTCCGGGCACCAGTGGTGGGAGTTGACCATCGAAGCAATCGATGCGCAGAAAGGGACCTTTACCGGCAAGCATTGGGCGGGATGGGGCATGGTCTATGAACTGACGGACACGAAGATCACTCGCACCGATGAGAGGCTGGCTATAGAATTCAAGACTGCAGGCGGCAATCTTACATACAATCTTGCCTACTACCCTTCCTTCGACGCGTACCCGCACGTTCTCTGGGGAAAACTGAGACGAAGCAACGGAAGCCTACTCTACCCCATGTTTACGCCCTTTGAAGAAAAGAGTCCGCGATAGCAGTATTCGAACCATCCACTTTTAGGGATTTGTCCTGTTTTCAAGACGGCCGATCCGGGCCGTTTTCCGGCCCGGATCAGAGCGACACTCTCTAAGACACCGTAATAACAACATATTTTTTTCTTTGCCCGAAACAGAAAGATGGTACGGTTCTTGCTTTTACCTTGCGTGAAGGACGAGGGTTGTCTCGCAACGCCAGACGTAGATTAGAGTTGTGCAGAGTCCTGCCTGTGCAGTTGGATTGAAGTACCTGTAGACTGGAAAACGTTCTTCGGAGGGAGGAGGAGACGTTGGACAGAATAGCTGAAGGACAAGCAGAACGCTAGAAAAAAGGAGGTGAGGGCACCGGTTTTTCGGGGATTGGATCAAATCAGCTCAGCCGAGGTTGGGCCAGTAACTTAAGGAGGAATCACTATGGTTAGGAAATTTGTCTTACTGATGTTTATCGCGAGCTGCGTGGTGGGCCTCGTCTCAGTCTCCGACGCTGCGACGAGAAACCTGTACATTGCGGCCACAGACGGCTACGTCTATATGCCGGACGGCAACAGGATCTACATCCGCGGCTTCGTTGCCGATACAGCCGCAACAGGTGGTCTTGCCCTTGCCGGAAAAGCGACGCTCCCTGCTCAGCTTATCGATGTGAACCAGGGAGACGACGTATTCGTGACCCTGAGAAACGTGGGGAACGCGAATGTCCGGACGCCGGCTGATCCGCACACGATCCACTTGCACGGTATCCACGCCACCACACAGAACGACGGCTTCCCGGAGAGTTCCTGGGTAGTGCCCGTGCCTGCAGGCGCCGCCATACCGGAAGGCACCTACTATTTCTATGCTGAGAAGCCAGGCACCTATCTCTATCACTGCCACCAGGAGGCATCAGAGCACATCCAGTTGGGCATGTACGGGGGGATGATCATCCGCCCCACCGGCTTTAACCCTACCACGAACAAGATAGTCTTTGACGGCGCCCACAACGACACCTACGATGTAGAGTACATTTTTCTCCTTTCCGACGTGGATGTGGCATGGCACCGCTCTGTCCAGATCGGGGCTACCCTGGCCCAGTTCAACGGCGTCAACTACAAGCCCTCTTACTGGCTCATGAACGGCAGGGCCTTCCCTGATACGCTCAGGCCTACAGTGGCCGGCGTCGGTCCGTCAGCTCTCGGCGCGGGACCGCCAACGGGTGCGCTCGTGGGAAGCAATAACTATGCCACCTACCAGGGACTCTTTCAGGTGCCCGGATTTGCTGCGGCTACCAACACGACGGGCCCCAGGGTCCTCATCCGGATGATAACCCTCACCTACCAGTCCGTACCGATGCATTACCACGGCTGGCATGTGACGAGGGTCGGCAAGGATGCGGAACCGATTCCCGTGGGAGCCCAGTCCCCGGAGTTTACAATTTCCATGCACTCCGGCGAGACCCATGACCTTATCATGGTTGCCACCACAAGGGCAGGGATCGGCCAGTATTCAACGATGTCCATCAACGGAGCCAATCCTCCGAGCGCCGCGGGAAGCGGCTGGCAGCTTCACAGCACCTTCGACCCTGCAGGCGCTGCAGCGAACCAGTCTGTGGCCAACCTCTGGATAGGCGCCCCGACCCCCACTGCCTTGCAAATGCAGTTCATACCGAGCGACAATGATCTTCTGAACCAGTGGATGGTGTTCCATAACCACGACGATTACAAGGTAACGAACAACGGCGTGTATCCTGGAGGCTCAACGAGCTTCATACATACTCTGCCGTAAGGATGAAATGCCGGGAGGGCACATGCCCTCCCGGTCTTTTTGCTTGATCTTGAGGGGGAAAGGATGAAATATCTGCGATACATATTCATACTGTTGCTGGTACTCTTTGTATCAACACCCTGTTTTGCTCAGGAGAAGACGAAGGATACGGGCAAGGCGAAGGTTGAGATTGTAGCCGCTTTGGTGACGGGCGGCGGCGAGATCATCGATGTCCGTTATCGTCTGGTGGAGGGAAAGGCGTCCACCGATCCGATGCAGACCTATATTCTGGACGAGGCAACGGGCGAACGGCTCAATGTGATGCAGGCCTCCAAGATCGGCAGGCTGGCATCGGGGCGAATAAGAGGGGACGAGGACCTCCCGGAGGCCTTGCGGGATCCCGACTTCAAGCCGGTCTCCTACGCACTCTTTATGAACAAGGGCGGTAAGGTGAAAGCGGGAACGAAGATGACCGTAGTCATCGGAGGCATCAAAGAGGAACATGTGGTGCTCGGGGAATGAGAGAATGAGCCTGAAAAAGTTGATTGGCCTTGGTCTGGCACCGTTCGCTGTGTTATTCATCCTTGTTCCCTGCCTCTGTGCACAGAGCACAAAGACCCTTCCCGGACTTCCTCCGGAAAAGCCGGACATGGTTATTAAGGATTTCGAGCTTTCAGGCGAGGGCATCAGAACACAGGGGGCTCTTATTGGTGCGCCTGTGGGCAAAAAGGAGATCGCCGGTGTGGAAGTGGGGCTTTACGTGCTCCAGGCAGCAGCTCCGGGGCCGCCGAGGCCCGACCTGCCGGATCACCTTTTCACGGTGATGCTGCAGGGTACAGGGAAGAAGGAGATCATCCGGGGTGCCAATGTGTCCCTTCTCGTTTCATCGAAGGGGAAAAAGCAGGAGATCAAATTGAAACCCGTCCGGGCCTATTACCAGGGTGGTGTGAGGCTGGCAAAGCTTGACAGATACCGGATCAGGGTGAGTTTCAAGACGCAGGAGAACAAGGAAGGCTCAGCGATCTTCGATTACAGGATGCTGCCTGCACCGCCTGATCATGCTGCCGGCGCAAAGAAATCGCCGAGTCCGCAGGTGAAGATCGACAATGTTGTACGGTAGGCATGATGCAGGATGCAGGATACATGATACAGGATACATGATTGATGCAGGATACAGGATATATGATGCAGGATACATGATACATGATACATGATACAGGATACAGGATATATGAGAGAGAGACGATACATGATACATGATGCAGGAGAGACGATGGAGCGGGACAGAGAGATCTCAAGAAGGGGATTCCTGGGGCTGTGCTTTGGAGTAATGGGTGCAGCCGTACTGTCAACGGGTATTCTGCCCGGACTTTCCTATGGTGCTACCGAGCAGGGCAGACTCAAGACGGGAGAAAAGTTTTCCCCCTTTACCCTCAGTGACCTGCAGGGAAGAAAGCTTACAGTGCCCAAGGATTTTGGCGGCAAAGTGATGGTGGTCCATTTCTGGGCAAGCTACTGCAACTGTACCAGGGAGATGGTCGCCATCGAAGCGATGTGCAAAACTTATGGAGAAAAAGGGTTTGTGGGTGTTGCGGTGAACGTGGGCCAGGCGAAGAATGTGGCGGAGTCCTTTGCCACGAGCCTCAAGCTCTCCTACCCCGTCCTCCTGGACGAGGAACTGAAGGTTGCCAAACGATACGGCATCCTGAGCATACCCAGAACGTTTATCATAGATAGGAAAGGCCTGTTGAAGCATAAGATAATCGGTGAAGATGACGGGGAGGGGCTGAAGAAACTGGTGGTTCAGCTCCTTTAGATAAAGGGGCACATATTGAATAAGGGGATCGTACCGGTTCTTCTCTTCTTTCTTTTCTTTATAGGTTCAGGTTTTGCAAGCGAATACGAGGTAAGGAAAAAGGCGGGGGAGTATTCCGTGCTTATGGCCATCAACAGGAATCCGCCGGTGGCGGGAGACAATGAACTGAAGGTGCGGGTCATCGACTCTTTTGGCAAGCCCATTTACGATGCGGTTGTGGGGGCTGAAGTCTCCATGCCCCCCATGCTGGGGATGCCCATGATGCTGCTCCGTTTCAAGACGAAACTTTCAGGCGACCTC
Organism: uncultured Syntrophorhabdaceae bacterium; assembly: GCA_964408265.1. Classification (GTDB taxonomy): domain Bacteria; phylum Desulfobacterota; class Syntrophorhabdia; order Syntrophorhabdales; family Syntrophorhabdaceae; genus CAYOYU01. The sequence continues at coordinate 1,870 of CAYOYU010000101.1, read as the reverse complement.
TATACGGGCAGGGTGACTTTTTGTCAATCCGGGGCGCACAACATAGAGCTGAAGATTACCCGGAACGGTAAAGTGCAGAAGGTGAAGTATAACGTGGACGTGAGGTAGGTGGGTTCTGTGAAGACTAAGAACATCATCATCGCAGCACAGGCTGTGGCGCTTGCCGGGGTCGTGGCGTACCTTTTGTGGGGTTTCAGGGGGGGAGCCGTGCAGGACCGGATTCCCGATGTCCAGGGGGCCCAGGCGAAGGTAACGGCACAATCTTCCTCCGTGCCGGCAAAAGAAGAATCAGCACAGGGGGGGCTTTCTCCGGATCAGACCGCCGGCCTGGTGGAGATTCCCCTGGAGAAGCAGCGGCTGATAGGTGTGAAATCTGTGCCCGCCGCGATGCAAACGCTTCAGAAAGTCATCAGGACGGTGGGCCGCATAGAATATGACGAGCGTAAGCTTGCCACGGTGAACCTGAAGCTCGAAAGCTGGGTGGAGAAACTTCATGCCGACTATAACGGCAAGTATGTAAAGAAAGGTGAGCCTCTTGCGGAAGTATACAGCCCCGAGCTCCATACCACCCAGGAACATTACATCTCCATCGTGAACTGGACCACCCAGCAGCTCTACCGGTACTTCAAAGAAAGGTCCGTGGAGTTCCCCTTTACCGACAGGTATTCCACCATCGGCAAGATGACGGCGTGGGAGACGGATATCCTCAAAGCCAAGGCAAGGGACAGGCTCAAGTTCTGGGGCATGACGGAGGAGCAGGTCAAACAGATCGAGGAGAAGAAGGAGCCCATTAGGGCCTTTGTCGTCCGAAGCCCCATCAGCGGTTTTGTGGTGCAGAAACAGGTCGTGGAGGGCAGCCGGGTCATGCCGGGAGACAAGCTCTTCGACGTGGCCGATCTCTCAACAGTCTGGGTTATCGCCGACGTTTACGAATACGAACTTCCCCTCATAAAAGTGGGTGAAAAGGCCAAGGTACGTCTCAGCTATGCCGGAGAAAAGGAGTATGACGCCAGGGTTGATTACATTTACCCGGTAGTCTCGGGACAGACGAGAACGGCGAAGGTAAGGTTTGTACTTCCTAACCCCGGTGTCCGGATTAAACCCCAGATGTTCACCAGCGTCGATCTCGTCATCGAACTCGGCAGCCGGCTTGCCATCCCCCAGGACGCAATCATCGATACCGGGACGAAACAGGTCGTCTATGTTGACAGGGGGAACGGCTATTTTGAGCCGCGGGCAATCTCAACCGGGGTGCGCACCAGCGACAGGGCCGAGGTTCTTAAAGGCCTGAAGGCCGGAGAGAAGGTGGCATCGGCAGCCACATTCCTTATCGACTCTGAGGCGAAGCTTAAGAACGTGGTGCCGCTTGCTGAAGAGCAGAAGGCGGGAACACAAGAAGGTGAGAAGGTGAGAAGGTGAGAAAAGACGATTCAGATATCGTGAGCCCCCTTTTTCAAAGGGGGTTGGGGGATAATTTCTTACCTTCTTACCTTCTTACCTTCTGCTCCTTCTGTCCAAGGAAAAGGGGACCTCAGTGATCGCCCGCATCATCCAGTACAGTGCCAGGAACCGGTTTCTGGTGCTCCTCGTCGTCTTCTTCATGGTCCTCTGGGGGTATTGGGCGCTCAAAAATACGCCTCTGGACGCCATCCCGGACCTGAGCGACACCCAGGTGATCGTCTATACGGAATGGGCAGGCAGGAGTCCCGACCTCATCGAGGACCAGATAACCTATCCGATCACGTCAACTCTCTTTGCGGCACCCCAGGTGAAGGCTGTCCGGGGCTACTCTTTCTTCGGCAGCACCTTCATCTATGTCATATTCAAAGACAACACCGATATTTACTGGGCCCGCACACGGGTGCTGGAA